>JAWOFG010000182.1:0-126271 GCA_046482365.1 Pelovirga sp.
GACGGGTTTTGGGGAGGGCAAGCTGATACTGGAACCAACAACCGGCACCGACCCATTCAAAGTCCGTCAGGCTCTCTTCATCAATCTCCCCGGTTCGGGTGGCAACGCCCTCGCCGGTATAGGCCCAGGCTGCATGAGACTCGCCGGGATTACCTTCGGCATCGAGTTTGACCGCACTCAGGTGTACGGCAACATTTTGCAGGCGCATATCGGCATAGGGTTCACCCCAGGAAAAACCGAGATCGTCTGTCAGGTTCAACTTCAACCAATACTCATCATTAATATTGGTATATGAGTCCTTATAGGTGAATCGGCCGGGGATCAGATTCCCTTTTCTCGTGGCCGGAACGGGTTCATGTCCGACATAGATCTTGACGCTCCTGAGTTCCCAGGAGTCATTGGGAATCAGCCGGACCCGGAACTCATCCTTGGTGTTCCAGACATTGGCGATGCCGACCACCTCGTGGCTCTGGGTGATCAGCGGGGCCTTGATCAGACCGGGCCCCTGGTAGGCGGCGAAGGCCGGGTTCAGGCATAGCAGGGTGGCTGCGGTTACTGCAGCGAGGCATGTGGCAATCCGTCGAGTGAGCTTCATGGCGTCCTCCTCTGATGGTGTGCTTCCCGATGACTGGCAGACCCATCGGGAAATCGGTAACAAACCAGTACTGCCAATCTTTTTTATCGGTAAAAGAGATCTTCGGCAGCCCGGCTGTCTTCAGAGGGAAATCTTGAAGACCCACGGCTTTCCGCACCCTCCTTACGAAGGGGTTGGCTTTTTCGGATTCCTGGGTGGTCGTGCTTAACTTATGTGAAAGGGCTTCAGCATCGCATCTTCATCAAACTGGATAGCCAGTCCCCGTTCGTCATGGCGGACAATTGCTCCCGTGGTCGTCATGTACACGTATCTCACGTGATGATCGCTGTCAGTTACTTGCAGCAGCAATTCGACCTGGACATGCCTTTCGTAGGATGTCGGTTCCATGGTGCTGAAATAGGCCCCTTTGCATGAGATGTCTTTGGTCAACAGCAAATGGTGATGTTTGCCGTTTTCACCGCTGGGTTGCCTTATCGTCGCCGGAGCCATCAAGTCAAAGCGTTCAAAAGCTCTCTGCTTGGAATATTTGGGCATTGGGTATGTTCTCCAGTTGGCAGAAATATCAGACCTGGAACACCAATTGTCGATAATGATAGCAGGCGTAAAGGCTTGAACTATCCCGCCAGATGACCATTTTTTCTAGTTTTTTTAGAAAGGAAAAATACGCTGAAAGGATGATAAATAAATTTATCTCAGTACTTTTCTCATACCTGTTTCGTATGAATTTGCGCAGCGCAGCGTTACTGATAGCGGTATTGATCATTGCTGATCAGGGTGTCTGACTCTGTGTCCAGCGCCAGATTTCAGATGAGTTCGGCTTTGATATATGGTGGTATGGAAATGGGATGCGTTGAAGCGATGATGGTGAAATGGTGGGTGAAGAGGAAGCTTAACTCAAATTCTTGGAAGCCCAGAGGGCGGCCTGCAGGCGGTTTTGAACACCGAGTTTCTTAAGGATGTGGTAGACGTGGGTTTTGACCGTGTGCGGACTGATAAACAGGGTGGAGGAGATTTCTGCGTTGGAGGCGCCGGAGGCGAGCAGCAGCACGACCTGCTTTTCCTTTTTGGTCAGCAGGTTCGTAACATTCTTTTCTGTCGGTGCACTGCGGGTGCGCCGACAGACATATTCCATCAACTCTCCCCTGGCGACCCACATTTCGCCGTTCTTCAGGGCACAAATTCCCCTCAGCATGAACTCGGCCTGATCATTTTCAAAAAAGAAGCCGCGCACGCCCAGGTCGATCATTTCAGACAGGTTCATCTGGTCGTGGGGTAGGTTGAACAGGGCAACGATATCCTGTTGGAGATAGGGGCGGGCGCAGCGGTGCAGCATCTGTAAAATATCATCGTTACTCATGCCGACAACATCAACAAAAATCAACCGCCATACGTGGACGTCGGGTTCGTCAGGCACTTGAACGGCTTCCAGCTTTTTGATGATGCTCCATTTGGCCGGCGTTTTATCACTGATAAAGCTGGCCAGGATCTCTACGCTGAAGCGGTGAGAACTGACAAAGATCAGCGGATTGTCCTTGGCGGCGCACAGATCGCAGTCTGTTGTTCGATAACGACTCAAAGAACCCCCGCTTTAGACAATTGGATAGAAGGATTTTTACCGTTTATTGTTGCAAAACGCCGTTCATATTATCTATATCCCACATTTTGCCATATATTTCAGATATGTCTACAATTTTAATCGGGAATTAATTAATCCTTGAGTGGTTGCCGTTATCAGGGTGCTATTCATCTCACTCCCTGAACAACCAGGGTGACTTCTGCCGATGTCGCTCTTCAAAAGCTTTGATCGCCGATAATTTTTCCAGGGTCAGGGCAATGTCATCCAGCCCGCCGAGCAGACAGTGTTTACGGAACGAATCAATGTCAAAGCTGTAAACTGTCCCGCTCGGAGTGGTGATGTGCTGCTGTTCCAGGTCGATCGTCAGTTGATATCCGGGGGTGTTTTCTACTTCGTGGAACAGCAGATCCACCTTCTCACTCGGCAGGACGATAGGCAGAATACCGTTTTTGAAGCAGTTGTTATAAAAGATGTCGGCAAAGCTGGGGGCGATGATGACCTTAAAGCCGTAGTCGAGCAGGGCCCAGGGCGCGTGTTCCCGCGATGATCCACAGCCGAAGTTGGCGCGGGTTAAAAGAATCTGAGCTGCGGTGTAGCGGGGTTGATTAAGGATGAACTCAGGATTGACCGGGCGCTTGCTGCAGTCCATATCGGGTTCGCCATGATCGAGATAGCGCCATTCATCGAACAAAAATGGCCCGAATCCCGTACGTTTGATCGACTTGAGAAACTGCTTGGGAATGATCGCGTCAGTATCAATATTGGAGCGATCAAGGGGGGCAACCATGCCGGTAAGGGTTTGAAAAGGTTTCATGCCAGCACCTCCAGTTGGCGAACATCGATAAAGTGGCCGGTCACCGCGGCGGCGGCTGCCATGGCAGGGCTGACCAGGTGGGTGCGTCCTCCTTGCCCCTGGCGTCCCTCAAAGTTGCGATTCGAGGTCGACGCACAACGTTCGCCCGGCTTGAGGCGGTCGTTGTTCATCGCCAGACACATGGAACAGCCGGGTTCACGCCATTCAAAGCCGGCCTCAATCAGGATCTTATCGAGACCTTCGGCTTCCGCCTGTTGCTTGACCAGACCGGAACCGGGAACGATCAGCGCCTGCTTGATGGAACCCGCGACCTTGCGCCCTTTGACCACGCTGGCGACGGCGCGCAGATCCTCAATGCGGCCGTTGGTGCAGGAACCGATAAAGACAATATCAGGACGGATAGACGTCATCGGCGTGCCGGGAGTCAGGCCCATGTAGGTCAGGGCGTTGATCATCCCTTCGCGCTTGACCGGATCGGGCTCATGCTGTGGATCGGGAACGCAGGCGTCGATGGTGACCACCATTTCCGGTGAAGTGCCCCAGCTGATCTGGGGTTGCAGATCACGGGCATCGATGCGCACGACGCGATCAAATTCGGCGTCGGAATCACTGCGGAGCTCCTGCCAGGTCCTCGCCGCCTGCTCCCACAGCGGGCCGGTCGGGGCAAAGGGGCGACCCTTGATATAGTCGATGGTGGTTTGGTCCACAGCGATCAGGCCGGCTCGTGCCCCTGCCTCAATACTCATATTGCAGATGGTCATTCGCCCTTCCATCGACAGGCTGCGGATGGTCGAGCCGCCGTATTCGATGGTATAGCCGGTGCCGCCGGCGGTGCCGATGCGACCGATAATTGCCAGGACGATATCCTTGGCGGTCAGGCCCGGTGGTAGCTCACCATGGACCTCAATCAACATGGATTTGGATTTTTTCTGGATCAGGCACTGGGTGGCCAGCACATGTTCGACCTCCGAGGTGCCGATACCGAAGGCCAGCGCCCCGAAGGCACCGTGGGTAGCGGTGTGGGAGTCACCGCAGACGATGGTCATGCCGGGCAGGGTCGCTCCCTGTTCCGGGCCGATGACGTGGACAATCCCCTGGCGTGGGTCATCCATGGCAAACAGGGTGATGCCGAAATCTTTGCAGTTTTTCTCGAGGGTTTCGATCTGCAATCGCGAGATAGGGTCGCTGATGCCGGCAGCGCGGTCCTTGGTCGGCACGTTGTGATCGGGTACTGCCAGGTTGGCATCGGTGCGCCAAGGTTTACGACCGGCCAGGCGCAGCCCCTCGAAGGCTTGGGGTGAGGTAACTTCGTGGAGCAGTTGGCGGTCAATGTACAGCAGGCTGGTGCCGTTTTCATCATGACTGACGAGGTGGGCGTCCCAGAGTTTATCGTACAGGGTGTTCGCCATGGATCATCTCCTTGAGAGGGTTTTGGAAATTTAGGTGATAGTCAGTCTAACCGAATCTGCATCTGGAAGGGTAGGGGCGTGATAAAAAAACAACTGAGATATTGATCTCATCATAACTTGCCTTATGATGGTTCTTTTGTTAAAAGTAACGGTCGTACTAATCAGATTAATTACCCTCTGGGAGATTTGCATATGGGATTAATGGCTGGAAAGCGTGGAATAATTTTTGGTGTTGCTAATGATAAAAGTATTGCCTGGGGGATTGCCCAGCAGCTGCGGGCTGCAGGTGCTGAACTGGCCTTTACCTATCTGAATGGGCCTCTGGAAAAGCGGGTGCGTCCGTTGGCACAGAGTCTGGATTCCACAATTATTCTGCCCTGTGATGTGCAGAATGAAGCAGAAATGGTCGCAGTTTTTGATCAGCTGAAACAAGCCTGGGGCACCGTCGATTTTGTCGTTCATGCGGTCGCCTACGCCAATCGTGAAGATTTAAAGAATCCCTTCAGCCAGACCAGCCGCGATGGTTTTCGCCTGGCTCTCGATGTCAGTGCCTATTCACTGATCTCCATGACCCGTTGCGCCCTGCCGGCGATGACGGCGGGGGGCAGCATTGTTACCATGACCTACCTTGGTTCCGTGCGTTCTGTTCCTGAGTATAACGTCATGGGCGTTGCCAAAGCGGCGCTCGAATCGTCTGTGCGTTACCTGGCAGCTGAACTGGGTGAGAAGGGGATTCGCGTCAACGCTGTTTCTGCCGGCCCGATTAAAACCCTGGCGGCATCCGGTATCGCCAATTTCAAGGAAAAACTGCGGGTAGCAGAAGAACGCTCGCCACTGAAAAGGCTGGTGACCCAGGAGGATGTCGGCAAGGCAACCCTCTACCTGCTCTCTGATCTTGCTTCGGGAGTGACCGGAGAAATCCACTACGTTGATGCCGGATTCAACTTCAATGCCGGTTAGTCCCCGCTGCTGCCCTGATCCTGCTGCAAAGGCCCCGATCGGGGCCTTTATTCGTTATGATCGTTTTGGCGGTTGCCGATGATTGAGGGGAAAACTACCGGGCTGAAGGCCGGGCAGATCAAAGCGCTGGAACGTATCTATCGGCGCAAAGTTCCCGCTAATGAGCTGATTAGTGCCGATCTGGCCCGCTATCTCACCGAGCTTTCCCGCGATATCGAACGCCAGATCGGGTTGATTATCGACCGGGCCGGGGTTATCCATCACGTTATTGTCGGCGATGATCGCGAAATTGTTATCCCCGATCTGTCACGTTTTGGCCTCGGGCGTAGCGGCCTGCGTGGCCTGCGTTGTGTCCATACCCACCTCAAACAGGAACCCCTCAATCAGGACGATATCGCTGACCTTGAGCTGTTACGCCTCGACCTGATGGCTGCCATCGGGGTGCGTGATGATGGTCTGCCGGGCTCATTGATTTACGCGCACCTGCTCCCGACCGCCGCTAAGGCCCAGATTGAAACCACTCATCTCAGCGATTTTCACCGGCTTAAACTCGACTTTTCTGCCTTTATTCAGGCCCTCGATCAGGAGATGGAAGGGCTCGTTGCCGAAACCATCGATCTCAGCGATGGCCGCGAACGAGCGCTGTTGATCTCCGTAGCCCAGACCGGGCGTGAAGCGGTGGAAGCTTCCATGGCGGAGCTTGAAGAATTGGCCCGCACCGCCAACCTGGTGGTGATCGATCGGGTGATCCAGCGTCCGCGCCAGCTCAATCCCCGCTACCTGGTGGGGTCAGGGAAGTTGCGTGAAATCATTATCCGGGCCTTGCAGCAGCGGGCCACCCTGCTGGTGTTTGATCAGGATTTGAACCCGAACCAGATCCGCTCCATCTCAGAGATTACCGAGATGAAGGTTATCGATCGCACCCAGTTGATTCTCGATATCTTTGCCCGCCGGGCCCAGTCGCGCGATGGTAAGGTGCAGGTCGAACTGGCCCAGCTCAAGTATATTCTGCCGCGTCTGACCGGCAAGGGAACGGCCATGTCACGCCTGATGGGGGGGATCGGTGGCCGTGGGCCGGGCGAGACCAAGATCGAAATTGATCGGCGGCGGATTCGCGATAAAATCAGGCGACTGGAAAAGCAGCTGGATGAACTGGGGCGAGGACGGGTTCAGCGGCGGCAAAAAAGGATTCGCGCCGGTCTGCCGATCGTCTCGATCGTCGGTTATACCAACGCCGGCAAATCAACTTTATTAAATGCGTTGACACAAAGTGACGTTTTTACCGAGAATCTATTGTTTGCAACTCTTGATACGGCCACCAGGCGTTTACGCTTTCCATTAGATCGGGAAGTGATCATTACCGACACGGTTGGTTTTATTCGCGATCTGCCCGAGAGCCTGATCGGTGCGTTCAAGGCGACCCTCGAGGAGCTGGAAGATGCCGATCTGCTGTTGCATCTGGTCGATCTTTCCAACCCCGGTTACCAGCAGCAGATCCGAGCGGTAGAAAAGATCCTCGATGATCTGAATCTGGGCACCAGTAAACGTCTGCTGGTATTCAATAAAACGGACCAGGTTCCCAAAGAGGAACTTCCGCACATCTGTCGCCGGTTCAACGCTATTCCGGTGTGTGCTATCGATCGCAGCAGTTTTGGCCCCTTGCTGGATGAAATGCAGCGCCGCTTCTGGCCGGAAGAAATGCTGACTGCTGACAATGATAAAAGTGACGAGCAGGATGACTCTGTTCCAGCGAAAAACCAGCCCCTGAAATAATGGCTGAATAAAGGATGTGATGTATTGAAGTGCCGATATCTTTATCTGATGTTTTTTCTTGTGCCTGCGTTGATCAGCTGTCAGCTTGGTACCGTAGTACCTGACCCGATTATTGATCTTGAGGTCGAACACAGCAAGATCGAAGCTGATCCTGCTGAAGCAACTGCCGACCCTCAGGACGCTGGGCTGTTACTGACTCATTCAATCCTCACCGGCCACGGACTCTCCAATGGTCTATCTGAGTCGTTGGGTGATTTTCTCCAGCCCCAATTGTTGCTCCCTTATGTGGGTGATTTTCCGATGAGCGATCATCCACGGGTGATGACTTTTCTTGATCGTTATCAAGGGCGGCAAAAACGGACGTTAACCACCTGGTTGCAACGTTCCGGTCGTTATCTTCCCAAGATGCAGCTGGTCTTTGCGAGTGAGGGAGTGCCCCTCGATCTGGCTTATCTGGCGATGATTGAGTCGGGATTTAATGTGCGGGCCTACAGTTGGGCCCATGCTGCCGGGCCCTGGCAATTTATTGAAAGTACCGGGCGGATGTACGGGTTGAAAAATGACTGGTGGCAGGATGATCGCCTTGACCTCGAACACTCAACCCGCGCCGCCGCACGATTTTTAAAAGATCTGTACAAACGTTTTGATGGTGACTGGTATCTCGCGGTAGCAGCCTATAATGCCGGTCCGGGGCGCGTTTCTCAGGCTATTCGTGCCAGCGGCAGCCGTGATTTCTGGACTCTGGCCGAAGGCGGGGTACTGCGCACCGAAACCATCGAATATGTTCCCAAGCTGTTAGCCGCTCTGCATCTGGCCAGTGATCCGCAGGCCTATGGCTTTGCTGATCTTGAGTTGGCAGAGCCGATCGATTACGAAGTGGTAAAGGTCGAGACTCAGACCGATCTTGAAGTCGTTGCGGAATTAAGTGGGGCCGGTTATCAGAAGATTAAGGAGCTCAATCCGGCTCTGAAACGCTGGTCGACGCCTCCGGGGGTCAAGAATTATCAAGTGCGGGTCCCGGTGGGAACGGCTGAGCGATTTAACCGGTTGTATGCCGACCTGCCGGCCGATCAGCGCGTTCGCTATTATCGCCATCAGATCAAGTCCGGTGATACCCTGCTGCTGCTGGCCAAGCGTTACCAGATTCAGGTCGAGGATATTATCGCGCTGAACAATATCAGTAATCCACGGGCCCTGCAGCTTGGTCATGACCTGATTCTGCCGTTGCGGGAAGGGTACACCCAGCGCCCGATGGAATCTCTGGCGGACAGTTATGTCCGCAGTCGCCGGCGCAGCTATACGGTCCAGGCGGGGGACAGCCTGTGGTCGATTGCCAGACGTTTCGAGGTAACGGAAAAACAGCTGCGGGTTTGGAACACCCTGGGGTGGAGTAATATGCTGCGACCGGGGCAGGTGCTACTGGTTTCTCAACCATCAAACCGCGTGGCTGCTAAAGCCGGTGCCAAGCAGCAACCGACAGCCGAACTGATCTATCAGGTCGAGGCCGGAGATACCTTGTGGGGGATCGGCCGCCGCTTTGCTGTCAATACCGACCAGATCCGCCAGTGGAACGATCTGACCCGTGAGCATGTGCTGCGCCCCGGCCAGAAGCTCACCCTGCTGGTACCCGCAGGTCGCCAGGGCTGATGTCTTCATCACTTCATGTTGGCGCAAGGCATCCTTTTTGGTATCTGTTCAGCGCCGGGTCGGGAATCCTGTGTCAAGGGACGCTTTTCGTCATCCATGACCGCTTTTTGTCGCCGTCCATGGCGACAAAAACCCTTGCCACAGGACCCCCGACCCTGCGCAAGGATAGAGCTGAATATTTTCCCTTTTTTTTGACTTTTAGTAACCGGATTGTTATAAGGATTTCGCGGTTTTTTCCGCTGTTTTGTCGTCGTATTTCCCCCCAGAATTTTTTACCAGAAGGATCCTGAAGGCCATGCTTAATTTGCTGATTTCGATTACCGCATCAATTTTTACTACCGCTTTGATGCTGCGCTTTGTGACTGATAATATCTTGATTGCCATGGCCGTTTCGACTCTGGTTTTTTTGGCGATTTTTGTTCTGATTACCCGCGTGGTGATGAAAAAAGTTGGTGTGCTGATGCAATCGGCACAAAAAGACGTACTTGCTAACCGAGGTGACCGCGCGATCAAATCGCTGAAGGAGGGGATGAAGTACGGAGCCTGGCAATTTTATGTCAAGCCGCAGATCAATTCCCAGATCGGCAGTATCCACTATCTCAAGCGCGAGTTCAATGAGGCTCTTCCCTATCTGGAAAAGGGGTTCGTTCGTAACTGGGTCAGCATGGCAATGCTGGGCATCAGTTACATGAAAAAAAACAAGCGCAATAAAATGCATGCCACCTTTGATAAAGCCATGACCGGCAACCGCAAAGAGCCGATGATCTATGCTCTTTATGCCTATTGTCTGGACCAGATCGGGGAACGCAACAAGGCGATCGAGGTGTTACAGAAGGGGATCAAGAAAACCGGCGGTGATGAGCGGTTGAGTGAGAACGTTGCTCTGCTCGAAGCTGGGAAAAAAATGAAAATGAAGGGGTTTGGTGACGCCTGGTATCAGTTCCATCTGGAAAAGCAGGGATCGATCATCAAAAAACAGACTAAAGCCCTCACCGGACGCCGCAAGCAGGTGCTCAGGTAGCAGAAGATGGCCAAGGATAAGAAAACAACACCCGTTGACAGTAAACATCCTAACAACCCCTTTGGTTCGCTGAAGGGGTTTACTGTTTCCACCGGACCGGCACCGGTTTCGGTGCCGGTTAAGAGCCCAGCTGATGACCCTTTGTCAACTACCGGCGAGGAGGTTGACTTTGATGCGCAGATGGCACGCTTCGGCGTCCAGCGTCTGAACTCTGGAGAATTAACCGGAGAAGAGGATAGCGCCGCGCCGGCAGTAGATCCTGAGTCAGACCCGCAGGACTGCGAGCAGGCTCTTTTTTTATCGGCGATGAAGGGTCTGAATGTGCCCTTTGCTGATCACTTTGATAATGACGAACCATCGCCAACAGGCGCGCCACGGCGCATGAAACAACTGCGTCGGGGTACCCTGGTGCCCGAGGCAACGCTGGATTTGCATGGCGCTGTGCGTCAGGAGGTTGAGGCAAAAATGATCTCCTTTATTGCCAATGCGCGCTATCATGGCTGGCAGGTGCTACTGGTGATCACTGGTAAGGGGTTGCATTCGCCGGAAGGAGAAGGGGTCTTGCGTTCGGCGGTGGAAGAATTTTTACAGCGTAGCAAGAGTGATCTGGTGGCTGAGTGGGGTCGTGCTCCGCGTCGCTACGGTGGTGATGGCGCCATCGTATTATTTCTGCGCCGTCAGCAGGGGTGACAGGTTCCTGCTCAGCCATTCACCCCATTCATCTTTCGATCCCCGCCCTTGTGTGATAAATTCATGGTATCTGTCCAGCGCTGGACCTTTGGATCCTATGTCAAGGGACGCTTTTCGCCATCCATGACCACTTGCTGTCGCCATCCATGGCGACAGACACCCTTGCCACAAGATCCAAAGGCCCAGCGCAAGGATAGGGCTCAATAGATACAATTCTATTAGGGGAAAAACATCGTGACGACCAGATCGATCGGTTGGTTTCACAAGTTGATGTGATTTTTCCCTGATGGGCACTAAACCCTTTGTTGTGAAGAGTCCCTGTTTATGAGATCCGATGCGAATATCACTCTCGACGCGATCATTGATCGCACCCTTGCAGCTCTTGCTCCTATTGACCCACAGCAGCAGGCTGGAGACGCTCCTCTGCTGGCTTTGCGGGCGCGCCAGGAAGAAGGAACCTTTCACCTGGCGGTGCTGGGACAATTCAAGCGCGGTAAGAGCACCTTTTTAAATGCCCTGCTTGGCGCAGATCTGCTGCCTACAGATATCCTGCCGGTTACCGCCATCCCGACCTATATTCGCGCTGACGATTCGGTAACGGCCAAGGTGTTTTTTTTCAATCAGACCGAACCGGTGAGTTTTGAAGAGGGACAGGATGGGAGCTTTGGTGATTTTTTGCAGGCCTACGTAACCGAGGCAGGAAATCCTGATAACCATCGTCAGGTGGAGCGGGTCGAGGTCGGTCATCCGGCGGCAATTCTTAAACAGGGAGTGGTGCTGATTGATACCCCGGGGATTGGATCAACCTTTAAGCACAATACCGAAGTCGCTTATCAGATTCTGCCCCACTGTGATGCTGCGCTGTTTCTGGTGTCCCCGGACCCACCAATTACCGAAGCTGAAATTACCTACCTGCGTGAAGTGCGTGAGCTGCTGCCGCGAACCTTTTTTCTCTTGAACAAGGTCGACTTTCTCAGTGAGCAGGAAAAAGTCGTCTCCCTGACTTTCCTTGCTGATCAGCTCAAACCCCTTTTTGACGGCGCGCCACAGGTCTTGCCCATCTCCGCCAAAGGAGGTCTGGCCGCCCGGTTGACGCAGGACAAGGACCTGTGGAAAAGCAGCGGCATGTACCAGGTAGAACAGAATCTGATAGATTTTTTCGCGCGTGAAAAGCAGCAGACCCTCGAGTTGTCGTTGCGGCGTCGGGTCAAGGATCAGCTCAATACCCAGATTATGCATTTGCAGTTGTCCCTTGAGGCGTTGCGTTTACCGGAGATCGATCTGAAAAAGCGGATCGCCATGTTTCAGGAAATCCTGCCCGCCATTGAGCGTGAGAAACAGGCTTCAGCCGATGTTCTTGCCGGAGACCTGAAGCGGATCGTCACAGCCTTGACCCAGCAGATTGAGGCGCTGCGCACTGCGGCCAAGCAGCGGGTTATGCCGAAGGTGGAAGGGGTGATTCAGGAGGTGGCGGATACCGAAGAGTTGGAGCGTCAGGTACGTGCCATTGTTGCAAGCGAGTTGCCGCAATTTTTTGCCCCGGCTCTTAGCCGGGTTGATGATGCCGTCAGGCGTCAGGCGATAGAGATCCTCTCCCTGCATCAAAGACGTTGTGAGCAGCTGATCGAACAGGTTCGTAAGGCCGCCACGGAGCTTTTTAATGTTCCTTACCATGCACCACTGGTAGAGAGGGTCTACGCCCACTTTGATCCGCCGGGCTGGAGTCAGGATCTGTTTATTTCAGATATGGATCCCATCGGCCAAAAGATTTCCCGTAAGCTGATGACCAAGCGTTTCCGTCATCGGCGCACAGTACAGCGCCTGCGCGAGCAAACGATAAAACTCCTTAACGAGAATACTGAACAGATGAACTGGGCTTTGCGGCGCGGGCTGGATGAGAGTTTCCGGCGTTATGGTCTTGAGCTTGATGAACAGCTTGACAAGGTGATTGCCGCAACCCGCGCAGCGATGGAGATTGCCCTGCAGAAAAAATCCAACCAGCATCAGCAGATTGAAGATCAGATTGCTCTGCTGGAGCGGACCGTTGCCGAGTTGCAAGATCTGGCACGGGAGTGTCCGGCACCAGATGAATCAAACTGAATAGTTCCTGCTTTCAGGACTCCGGTGGTACCGTTTTGGTTGTTTCTGGTGTCGCAGTTGCCGCATCAGTTGGCTTGGTCGGTTTGGAGCGGCGCCGGCGTTGAGGGGTCCTGGTTGAGATTGTCTCGGTCGGCGGGGTCAGCTCCTGGTCAGCCCCGTTGTTTGTTGTTGCCACCTTCGTCTCCGCGCTTTTTGCAGCAACTTCCCTTTCGTTTGACTTGTCCGCAACGCTTGTTTTGTCGTCTGCCGCTGTCGTCGGGGTGGTCTTGCGGCTTCGCCGCGGCCGTTTCGGTGCCGGTTTGTCAGCAGGGGCGTTCGGATCCTTGGGCGCCGGGGTTTCCGGGGCTAGTGGGGTGGTGCTGTTGGCAACAGAGCTTTTAACCGCCGGTTGACGAGGTTTACGCACGGGTTTTTTTACCGGTTTCGGATCTTCTGTATGATTTTCTGCGGGGGCAAGGGCATCAGCAACCTGTGGACTCTGGTCTGCCGCGGTCACTTCCGGAGACCCTTCTGTCGTGCTGGCGGCCGTCGACCGGCTCTTTCTTGCCGGCCTTTGGCCTGCCTCACGCGTTGGTTTGTTCTCTTTGTCAACCGTATCCTGCGCCGCTGGGGTCAAATCTGCTGTAATCTCTGCTCCCGGTTGTGGTGGGTTGTCTAGGTCTGCTGTTGGAACGTCGGATTTTTTGTCTAGAGCGTTGGTCTCTTCCCCCTCAATGCTTTTAGTTGTTGCTTTGCGGGGCCGACGTGACCGGCGTTTGGGTTTTGTCTCAGCAGCTGGTGCTGTTTCCGTGGTTTCCGAAGCAGCGGCCATTGAAGTGGCAGATTGGCTGTTGCTCTCCTCTTGCCCGGAGGTTTCAGCTGGTTGTTGGTTGACCGTGGTGGCGGTTTCCTCCGGCGCAGCAGGGTTTGCAACTGCCGCTTCTTCACTTGCGGGCGTGGGGGACTGCGCTGCCGGTTTTTTCCGCCGTCTACGGCGACGTTTTTTTGTCGGAGTCGCAGCTTCAGTATCTTCCGGAGATATTGCGGAATCGATCTCAGCAGCTGCTTCCGGCGTATTTATTTGTTCCTCAAGGGCTGGAACTTCATCGCTAGCGATTACGGAGTCAGTCTGTTGGTCCTCAAGTTGTGATTCAGCCAGGGCCATTTCAATCTGGTTGGCATGGGACACCGGAACGCTCTTGTTATCGTCGCTGGTGTCTTTTTCCCGTTTGAAGCTTTCAAGATGAAGTTCACCGGGGAGCAGGTCTGACTGTCCAAGGATGGTGACCTTGAGGCCGAGCAGAATTTCCAGCTGGGTAATAGTGTTGCGTTTCTGATTCAACAGATAGTTGGCAACCTCGTAGGGGACACGTGCTTCGATGTGACCAATCTGGCCTTTGGCGGCAGCCGTATGTGCCTGGCGTAAAAAGGATACCGCCTGTGCTTCTATGCTCTTGATCCGGCCAAGACCATGACAGTGGGGGCATTCCTGATAAGCTCCGATGCTCAGTACCGGTTTAATGCGCTGGCGACTCATTTCAAGCAGGCCAAATTGGCTGATTCTGCCCACAGATACCCGTGCCTTGTCGTTTTTCAGGGCCTTGCGCAGTTCCTGCTCGATCTCGCGGATATGTTTACGATCGCGCATATCGATAAAGTCGATAACAATCAGCCCGCCAAGATCACGCAGGCGCAGTTGGCGGCCGACCTCTGCTGCTGCTTCCAGGTTGGTTTTGATCGCGGTTGCTTCGATTCCGCTTTCACTCGACATTTTGCCGGAATTGACATCAATGGCTACCAGTGCTTCGGTCGGGTCGATGACGATCGAGCCGCCGGAAGGTAAAGAGACCTGGTTGCGCGAAAGGGCGTCGATCTGTTCCTCAATCTGATAGCGTGAAAAGATCGGACGACGTTCGCGATGGCGCTTCACCAGGTGGCCATGTTCGGGCATCACCAGGGCAAAAAAGTCTTTGGTATCGTTGAACACCTTCTCATCATCAACCAGCACCTCGTCCATATCAGTACTGAAATAATCACGGATGGAGCGGATCGCCAGGTTCGACTCCTGGTAGAGTTGCGCCGGTGCCTTGACTTGCTCTTTGCGTTGAATAATCCCTTCATAGAGGCGCACCAGATAGTCAAAATCACGCTTGAGTTCTTCTTTTTCCTTACCGATACCGGCGGTGCGAACGATATATCCCATCTGGTCGGGAAGATTAAGCTCGGCCATGGTTTTTTTAAGAACTTTGCGCTGTGTCTCTTCGGTGATTTTGCGTGACACGCCCTTGGTAGTGCTGTCAGGCATCAAGACCATGTAGCGGCCGGGCAGGGACAAAAAGGTAGTTAAGGCCGCGCCTTTATTGCCGCGTTCTTCTTTGACAACCTGAACGAGAATTTCCTGGCCACGATGGAGAATGTCCGCGATCCGTGGTCGACCATTGTTCTTGTTTCTGGCGGGATAAATTTCCGGGTGGATTTCACTTGTTTGCAGAAAACCGAGTTTGTCAGCGCCATAATCAACAAAAGCGGCCTGCAGTCCGGTTTCGACCCGAACAACAGCCGCTTTGTAGATGTTTCCTCTGCTTTGTTCCTGACCGGCAAGTTCGATGTCAAGCTCGCTCAGGACACCATCAACCACGATCGCCACCCGGTTTTCCTCTGGATGGGAGGCGTTAATCAACATCTTTTTACTCATCTGTAAACCTTTCTGTCCGTAATATATACGGCAACTGGTGCCAAGCCACTACTCCGGACCTCACCGTGATACGGGGTCAGCAGAGCAGCGCCTTGTCACTAAACCAATAGGGGACCACCAGGCAATCACGGAAGTGAGGACCCGGCGGGGTGAAATGTGTCAGCGGCCTCGACGCGACAACAGTCGCGGAAGCATACTTTATATCAGAGTAGTCTGGTTGGTCATTGTAGCAGAGAACGCTATAGAATGAATATGGGAATTATCTGCACTTGAAATTTTTTGTAACACAACACCGCAATGATGACTGGTTGGACCGGCGGCCATTGAGAAGTGTTCGATTTCTTTCCAAAAGGATTAAAAATAGGTTATCATTATGGCAAGTTACAACTAACAAGGCGATTGAGAGACTGGATAAATAAGCTTGGAAAGGAGAACTCCATGATCAAAAGTAATGTCTGGACCCCGCAAATGGAAGCCAAGCTGCAGGCCTGGTATAAACAACAACAGTTGTCCGATGAGAGCAAGCCGGCTGTCTGCATTACCCTGACCCGTGAGTTTGGTTGCCAGGCCTACGCCCTGGCTGAGACGTTGCAAAAACGCCTCAACGCCCGCACCAAGGGCGAGCCATGGGTTGTTGTCGGGCGCCAGGTTATTGATGAGGTCGCTAAGCTGTCGGGATTTACTGCCGAACAGATCGACAACTCGGAAAACACCCCGGCTTCTCTGAAATCAATCTTTTCCATGTTTCTGGATCGTAGCAGCGCTGAGGAAACCGAAGTTTTTGCCCATATGCGCCGCGTGATGCGTGGCTTTGCCAAGCGTGGTAACTGCATTATTGTTGGTCGTGGTGCCCCTTATGTGACCCAGGATCTGCCAAACTGTGTTCATTTGCGCCTGGTGGCACCCATGGAGTTTAAAATTGCCAACATCTCCAGAAAATATGGCATGGGCCCGGCTGAAGCGCGCGATCATATCGATAGACTGCAGGGCCAGCGCGAAGCCTTTGTCCGGCGTTTCGTCAACGAGGATAGCGAGCGACCGGCCGCTTATCATTTGATCATGAATGATGCGCGGATGCCTACCGAGGGGCTTGCACAATTGGTTGATGAATATATCCAACGCTTGTAATCCGGCGGTTGATTGGTGCTGATCGACCATGGCTTGACTGATGTTGATTGATGACAAGAATGCTTGTTGAACATCGTTGTAAAATGGAGGTCGCTGTATCTGGACCTCCGTTTTTTTTGTTCCCGGCTATCATCTTGTTGTATAAGGTAGCGCCTGTTGTTTTCCTCCACTGGAACCTTTCGATCGATTTTTTATGATACAGCTGAAAAATATTGATAAGTATTTTGCCGACCGGCGCCTGTTTGCCGCAATTGACTGGCATATTCGTCCGACTGACCGGATTGGATTGTGTGGTGCCAATGGCGCCGGCAAGTCGACCCTGCTCAAGCTTCTTGCCGGCCTGGTAGAGCCTGATGGCGGAAACATACAGGTTGCCAAAGGGACGACCTTTGGCTATTTGCCGCAAGAAGGGCTGGTGCATCAGGGCCGTTCCCTGGTGGCCGAGGCTCGCAGCGCATTGGCGCAGCTGCAGCAGATGGAAAAGGAGATCCGTCAGCTTGAGAGCTCCCTGGATGCGCAAACAACTCCAGCTGAAATGGAATATTACGCGCAATTGCAGCAGGACTTTGAACAGCGCGGCGGCTATCTGATGGAAACAGAGGTCGGCAAAGTGCTCCACGGTCTCGGCTTCTCGGCGGAGGATTTCGACAAGCACTGTGAACATTTTTCCGGAGGCTGGCAGATGCGGATTGCCCTGGCCAAGCTGCTGCTGCAGCGTCCGAATCTGCTGTTGCTGGACGAGCCGACCAATCACCTTGATCTGCCGGCCCGTGACTGGCTGGAGGGATATCTGCAGAGCTATCCCTATGCGGTGGTTCTGGTCTCCCACGACCGATTTTTTCTCGATCAGGTGGTAAATCGGATTGTCGAGGTCTGGAATGGTGTTCTGACCGAGTATCCAGGCAATTACAGTCGCTATATTCAGGCCCGCGATGAACGTATCGCTGCCCTCAAGGCTGCGAAAAATCAGCAGGATGAGGAGATTGCCAGGATAGAGGGGTTCATCAATCGCTTTCGATATCAGGCGAATAAAGCCTCCCAGGTCCAGAGTCGGGTCAAGCAGCTGGAAAAGATTGAGCGCATTGACCTGCCCCCGCAGCGTAAAAAGATTGCTTTTAACTTTCCCCCGCCGCCGAAAGGTGGGCGGATCGCCCTGGGCCTGAAAGGCGCTTCGCAGCACTATGGTGCCTTGAAAGTACTCGAAAAAATTGATCTCGACATCCTTCAGGGCGAACGGGTTGCCCTGGTCGGTCCGAATGGTGCCGGCAAATCTACCTTGATGCGCCTGCTGGCCGGAGTCGAAGCCCCGGTTTGTGGTAAACGTGAGGAGGGTCACAATCTGGTGGCGGCCTATTTTGCCCAGGATCAGGCGGTAACCCTGAACCCGGCTCGTAGCGCCTATGCCGAGCTGATGGCCGATGCGCCGGTGGCGATGGTGCCGCGCTTGCGTAATATCCTTGGATCCTTCCTGTTTTCCGGGGATGATATCGAAAAACCGGTCAGGGTTCTTTCCGGGGGCGAACGTAATCGCCTGGCGCTGGCCAAGCTGTTATTGCGACCCGCCAATCTGCTGTTGCTTGACGAGCCGACCAATCACCTGGATCTGCAGTCAAAAGAAGTGCTGCTTGAGGCGTTAAAGAAATACCAGGGGACCATTGTTTTTGTTTCTCATGACCGCTATTTTGTTGATGCTCTGGCATCCCGGGTCATCGCGGTTGGCGGCGGCGGGATTGACTCTTATCCGGGTAATTACGAGGATTTTCTGGCGGCGCGTCAGCAGCTGGGTGATAGCTCTCACAGCAACAAGCGGGTTGAGCAGAAGACTGATAAACCGCTTGATTCTGAGCCGCCTGAGGATAAGACTGAACGACTCAAGGCCCACGCACAACGCAAAGAAGAACAGCGCCAGCAGCAACGGCGCGATCGTGAGCTGAAGGCCGTGGAAGAGAAGATAGCCCAGGCAGAAGGAAAACTCGGTGAGCTTGAAAAAACCATGGCTCAACCTGATTTGTATCAGGATCAGGAAAAGTGGCGGCAGTTCAGTCAGACCCATCAGCAGCTACGGCGGCAATTGGATGATATGTACCTTTCCTGGGAGCAGCTGCAGGAAAGCTGAATGTAGAAGGCAGCGCTTTAAGTGTACCGGTCTCCATGGTTTTTTGATAGGATGTCACGGTTCATTCATTTCAAGGAAAGTCCGGTTGACAGCCCGGGAGAAGTAGACGATGTATCTACCCAAAGGAAAAGCAGTGCGCCAGCAGGTCAACCCGGCTCGGATCAATCTGCCGGAGGCTATGGCCAAATTGCGGGCTGGAAGATTTACCGGCTATCTGCGATTTGATGCGCAGCAGGGCACCGGAATTGTGCTTTTTCAAGGGGGCAAGTTAATCAGCTCGGTGTTTATCGCCAGTGAAAAGGGTTCGCGACAGATTGCCTATGATGCGATTGCCAGAATCTTTGAAATATCGATCATGGGGGATGCTCGCCTTAATATCTATCAGTTGTCGGCGGATCTGATTATTGCAATCCACGCGCTGCTGCAAGGACGTTATTTACATCGCGGGGAAGACTTGATTCACTTTGATGTGGCGGCCATGCTTGAGCACGTCAGTTCAGCAGGGCTCAGCGCTTGCGTGCGGGTATATGCTGCTGATCGAACAACCTTGATTTTTTACGACAGTGGCTATCCGCTGGGTTTTTTTCTCGAAGGGGCAACCGATCTGCAGCAAGAGGTTGATTTGACTAAATCGGTCGCTGCATTACCCGGGGCCTGCCTTGATCTGGTTGAGATCTTAAGTCCCGACCATATTGTTCTGGCGGACCTGATGGGGTCAGCTGATCTTGCCCCGATCTGGCAAAAGGCCCGCAAAGAACTGCTCGAGGATCGTCGTCAGAATGAAGAAGATCTTATTCTGTCTCAGAAATAGGCACAGTGCTGAATAGTTACAATCAATTTTACCAGTCACCAGGTTCATAGTTGACCATTTAGGTCGGTTAGTTTATACATGGTGATTCATTCTGTTTTCTCTATTCCGTAAAAAATCAGGAGGTTAAACATGAAAAGAATCTTGGCATTAGGTGTGTCATTGGTGTTGTGCTTTGTTGTCTCCGGCGTTTCTGCCGAGACCATTAAGCTTGGTGTTGCCGGCCCCCATTCGGGTGACCTGGCACCCTACGGTATTCCCACCATGCGGGCGGCCCAACTGGTGGTCAAAGATGTTAACGCCAACGGGGGAATCCTCGGTAGACAGGTAGAGTTGCTGATTCAGGACGAGCAGTGTGATCCCAACATCGCTACCAATGTCGCGACCCGCCTGGTGACAGAGGGTGCTCACGTAGTCCTCGGGCATATCTGCTCCGGCGCAACCCGGGCAGCACTCGGTATCTATCGCGAGGCAAAGATTCCAGTCATGTCTCCTTCGGCGACCAATCCGCCGTTGACCCAGAGTGGCGAGTACCCCAACTTCTTCCGTACCATCGCTTCCGATGACATGCAGGCGAAGCTCGCGGTTGATTACGCCGTTGATAAGCTGGGTGTCAAAAAAGTTGCAGTACTTCATGACCGCGGTGATTACGGTCGTGGATTTGCTGAGTTCGCCAAACAAAGCCTGGATGAAAAGGGCGTCGAAGTGGTGATGTTCGAGGGGATTACCCCTGGTGCCATGGACTATTCTTCTGTCGTGCAACGGGTTCGTCGTGAGAATGCCGATTCCCTGATTTTTGGTGGCTACCATCCTGAGGCTTCGAAGCTGGTAACCCAGCTTGAGCGGCGGCGTGTCGATGCCATTTTTATCTCCGATGACGGGGTCAAGGACGATAGTTTTCTTAACGTTGCCGGCACGGCAGCCGAAGGCGCCTATATGACCGGACCGAAAGATCTGTCCGCACTGCCCCTGAACCAGGCGGCTGCAAAAGCCTATCAAGAGGCCTACGGTTCTGAGCCGGGCGCGTTCTTCCAGGAAGGTTACGCCGCTGCCCTGGCGTTGCTTAATGCGATCGAAAAAGCCGGCAGTACCGATTATGACGCTGTGGTTAAGGCATTGCGTACTGAGTACGTGGATACGCCGGTTGGCAGGATAAAATTTGATGACAAAGGTGATGCAGAAGGTGTCGGCTTCTCGGTATTTAATGTTCAAAACGGCAACTTTGTTGAGATGCAGTAGCTTTCACATAAC
Organism: Pelovirga sp.; assembly: GCA_046482365.1. GTDB lineage: Bacteria > Desulfobacterota > Desulfuromonadia > Desulfuromonadales > Geopsychrobacteraceae > Pelovirga. Next base: position 20,563 of record JAWOFG010000182.1, read on the forward strand.
TGATGTAGCAGGGATATTGCCCTAAATGTGATATGCCCTCTTTGTTGTCAGCCGGGGGACTGCGTATGACCGCAGTCCCCCGTACTGTCTCAAGCCGGCAGCCCCGAAACTTCGGGTGGTGACCTCTCTGGATATGGAATATTTTTGGATATGGAATATTTTTTAGAGCTGTTCTTCAGTGGTCTCACCCGGGGTAGCATCTATGCGCTGATTGCCCTCGGCTATACCATGGTCTACGGTATCATTCAGCTGATCAACTTTGCCCATGGTGAGATCTACATGATCGGCGCTTTTGTCGCCTTAATTGTTGCCGGGGTCTGCACCATCTATGGCTTGAGCGGCTTTGCGATCCTGATTCTGGCGGCGGCTATTGCCATTATTTACGCCGCAGCCTACGGTTATACCTTGGAGAAAATCGCCTACCGCCCCCTGCGTGGATCGCCTCGGTTGTCGCCGCTGATCAGTGCCATCGGTATGTCGATATTTCTTCAGAATTATGTTCTTCTTGCCCAGACCCCCGATTATCTGCCCTTCCCACGTTTGATTCCCAGTTTTGCTTTTATGGATCCGGTAGCGCACATTATCGGCTCGGCAGAGCTTGTCATCCTCGTCACCACCCTGGTAACCATGGTGCTGTTGACCCTGCTGATCAAGAAAACCCGGGTCGGAAAGGCGATGCGGGCGACCCAGCAGGATCTGAGCATGGCGCGACTGGTGGGAATCAATGTCGATCGGGTGATTTCCCTGACCTTTGTCATTGGTTCGGTCCTGGCAGCCATCGGCGGGGTTCTGGTCGCATCCTACATTGGCCAGGTCAACTTTTATATTGGCTTTCTCGCCGGTGTAAAGGCCTTTACCGCAGCGGTTCTCGGCGGTATTGGTTCGATCCCCGGTGCCGTACTGGGCGGGTTGATCATCGGTTGGTCCGAAAGCTTTGCTGCCGGTTATTTTTCAAGTGATTACGAAGATATTCTCACTTTTGTTCTACTGGTTGTCATCCTTATCGTCAGACCAGCCGGGATTCTCGGTAAGGTTCGCAAACAGAAAGTCTAGGTCTTAAGTTATGGTGCGTGAATTCAAACAGTCGCTTCTGATCGCATTGTGGTTTGTGTTTCTGACCTTTCCATTGATGGTGGTGCGGGTCAACACGATTGAGAATGTCGTGACCTGGCGCTGGGAAAATATTCTTTGGGTGGCTATCGGAGCTTTTTTTCTGTCCTACTGCTGGCGTTATATGCTGGCGCGGCGCCGGCAACAGAGTAAAAAAGCGGAAGAGGGCATTGATACCCGTGGCCCGCTCCAGGCGGCGCTCGACAATGTCCAGCTACGCAACCGCGCAATGGCCGTACTGTTGGTGCTGGCGGTTATTTTCCCGCTGGTGTTTGATACCTATCAGACGAATATTATGGTCACTGCCCTGATCTTTGTTGTGCTGGGACTGGGTTTGAATATTGGTGTCGGACTCGCCGGCCTGCTTGATCTGGGTTATGTCGCTTTTTTTGGGGTTGGCGCCTATACCTATGCCATCCTTAACGCCAATTTTGATCTGGGGTTCTGGATCGTGCTGCCTATCGGCGGGGTTCTGGGTTGTCTGTTCGGTGTGGTGTTGGGCTTTCCCATCCTGCGCTTGCGGGGTGACTACCTGGCCATTGTGACCCTGGGCTTTGGTATGATCTTCAAGGTTGTGATGGAAAACTGGGAAACCCTGTCCCAGGGGCCAAGCGGTATCGCCAATATTGATCGCCCCGGATTGTTCGGTCTGGAAATGACGCTGGCCCAGTCAACGGTTTATATCTACTACATCATGATTGCTCTGGTCGTGCTGACCATCATCGTCACCAATCGCCTGAAAAACAGTCGGGTTGGACGGGCCTGGATTGCCCTGCGTGAAGATGAGATTGCCTGTGTCGCCATGGGGATCGATATGGCCCGTACCAAATTATCGGCTTATGCCCTCGGCGCGTTCTGGGCGGGAATGGTGGGCGTGCTGTTCGCGGCTAAAACGACCTTTATCAACCCTGCCGGTTTTACTTTCATGCAGTCAGCCATCATCCTGTCGATTGTGGTTCTGGGGGGCATGGGATCAATTCTCGGGGTGATTCTGGGTGCTTTTATTCTGGTACTGTTGCCGGAATATCTGCGGGCCTTTTCTGAATACCGGATGCTCGTGTTCGGTGCGGCCATGACCCTGATGATGATCTTCAGACCTCAAGGATTGATCAGTAATCTGCGGCAAATCTATCAATATAAAGGCTCTAAGGATAAAGCAGCTCATGACGGATAAAAAACACAAGTTGCTCGAGGTTAAGGGTCTGACCATGGACTTTGGCGGTCTGCGCGCAGTGGACAGCGTCTCTCTAGCTGTTCATGAAGGGGAAATCGCTGCGCTGATCGGTCCTAACGGTGCCGGAAAAACAACTTTTTTTAACTGTGTTACCGGAATCTACACACCAACCAGCGGTGATATCCTGCTCCATCCCAAGGGACTGGCAACCCGCCGGCTTAACGGGCTTAAACCCAACAAAGTGACCGAAATGGGACTGGCGCGAACTTTTCAGAATATTCGCCTTTTTCCCGGGATGACGGTTCTGGAAAATGTCATGATCGGGCGCCATTGCCGTACTTATTCAGGTATCTTTCGCTCAATTATCCGCAATCGCAGTGTCCGTGAAGAAGAACAGGAGATTGTCGAAACCAGTTATCGATTGCTGGAAAAGGTCGGCCTGAAAAAATTCGTCAATGAGTTCGCCCGCAATCTGCCATATGGTGCTCAGCGTCGTCTTGAAATTGCCCGCGCTCTGGCGACTGATCCCTTTTTATTGTTGCTTGACGAGCCGGCCGCCGGGATGAATCCTTATGAAACCTCTGACCTTGATCAACTGATTTGCCGGATCAGCGAGGAGGAGCAGATTGCTATTTTATTGATTGAACACGACATGAAGTTGGTGATGAAAATTTCCAATCCGATCTATGTCATGGAATATGGCAAAAAAATTGCTCAGGGCTCACCCCTTGAAATCAGAGATAATCCGAAGGTGATCGAGGCTTACCTGGGAGAAGAAGTCGATGCTTAAGGTGCAGAATATTCAGACCTATTACGGGAATATTCAAGCGTTGAAGGATGTGACCATTGAGGTGGCCGAAGGTGAAATTGTTGCCCTGATTGGTGCCAATGGTGCGGGTAAAACAACAACCCTGATGTCGATCTGCGGGATTACTCCCCCCCGTTCCGGAGAAGTTTTTCTGGATGGTGATCCGATTCATAATTTCAGTCCGGAAAATATTGTCAAAAAGGGGATTGTCCAGGTGCCTGAGGGTCGGCGGATTTTTCCTGACATGACGGTGCTGGAAAACCTGGAGATGGGTGCTTTTCTGCGCACCAACAAACGCCAGATTCAACAGGATCTGAATTATGTCATGACCTTGTTTCCTATCCTGGAGAAGCGGCAATCCCAGCTAGGCGGCACCCTGTCCGGTGGCGAGCAGCAGATGCTGGCCATTTCCCGCGCCTTGATGGCGCGGCCGCGGGTCCTGTTACTGGATGAGCCGTCTCTGGGTCTGGCACCGTTGATTATAAAGCAGATTTTTGAGATAATCGGATTGATTAACAAGGAAAGTAACACCACTATTTTTCTGGTCGAGCAGAATGCCAATCAGGCTCTAAAGCTGGCTGATCGCGGCTATGTCATGGAAAATGGCCGAATTACTCTAGTGGACTCGGCAGCGAACCTGTTGTCTAATGCGGACGTACGTAAGGCCTATCTTGGAATCTAATCCGACCCCTGGCGATTCATGCGCCAGGTTATGGATACAACATGCTTAAGCTGTTTTCAACAGTGACTAAAAAGGTCATCATCGGCTATCTGGTGATTGTTCTTTTCACTGTATGTGCTGTCGGTTACGCACTTTTTCAGCTCCACCAGCAAACCCGCCATACCGAACATCTGGTCCAGATCGAATTTTCCACCTTTGAGTTGCTGCGTGATCTTCAACAGAACCTGTTGGCTCTGGAGAATATCGAAAAACAGTTACTGATCTTGCGCGATATAGAACTGCTTGGATTGCGCCAGAATCGCAACCAGGAGCTGTTAAATCACGTCCTGACCCTGCAAGGGTTACCCGTCACTGAACAGAGTCAGACCCTGCTGAAGGTTCTCGAGGCTTATCGTCAGGCCGATAAACACCTGGCCGAAGCTCTGCAGGTCGAAGACTGGGAGCTGGCAACGACTCTTTCTGACCGGACGATGGTGCCGTTGCGAGCCCAGATCGTTGAATTGCTGGTGGCTTACCGAGAACGCCAGCAACAGCAGATTAATGCTGATTTGACTCAGTTGTCACAGAAAACCAGCGCGGCTTTTCGCGCTACCGCTATTCTGACCCTGTTCGGGATTTGCCTTTCGGCGCCGGTGACGATCACCGTTATCATCAGTATCCATCGCTCAGTGCGGGCGCTTAAAAGCGCAACACAATCAATATCAGCCGGTCGTTTTGATCATCCCCTGGACCTCGCTGGTGATGATGAATTCTCTGAATTGGCTCATGATTTTTATCAGATGGGAGAAAAGCTTCGTGAACTTGAGCAGTTGCACCTTGATGCCAACCCTTTGACCCTCTTGCCCGGCAATCGTGCCATTGATCGCGCTATTGATACCCGGATCAATCAGAAGGTTGATTTTTCTCATCTGTATATCGACCTCGATAACTTTAAAAGTTATGGTGACCGTTACGGCTATAAAGCCGGGAGCGATGTGATCAGTCAGGTTGGGGATCTGGTTCAAGCCGTTGTTAATGAATTCGGCAACCCTGATGACCTGGTTGGCCATATCGGGGGTGATGATTATGTGGTTTTGACCTCGCTTGATAAAGGCGAACTGCTGGCACAGACCATCATATCCCGTTTTGATCAGATGGTGCCCACCCTTTACTCGCCGGAGGATCGTCAGGCGCAATCTTTTGTCGGTAAAGATCGTTATGGGGTGGAGCGTAAATTCCCCCTCATGTCGATTTCCATTGCTGTTATTCCCTCTACCCGTTACAAATATCCATCGCGCCTGGCTATCAGTCAGGATTGTGCACGCCTCAAAGAATACCTGAAGTTGCAGGATGGCAGCACCTATATGGTAGAGGAACAAGAAAAATGAGCAAGTGGCTTTTAGTGTTGTTAAGCTCGGTGCTGGTGTCAGGATGTGCTTTGTTTTTTCCAGTAGAAAAAGAGCTGCCATCTGTGCCCCCGGATTCAGCGCAGACACAGCAACCGGAAGTTGAAGGCTACCTTGACGATTTTCTTACTGGTGGGGATCCCGTTGTCCTTGACCAGTATCTTGCCGGTGCTTCCGGCAGCAAACAAGATGCAGCGATCGAGCGCCTTCTTAAGGAGTTACAGCAGTGTCGCACTGAACATCGTGAGCTGAGGGCAAACCTGGAATCCAGCCGTCAGCTTAACGATGATCTGGAGAATCGGAATCTCCAGCTCCTTGAAACGATTGAACAGCTTAAAAGTCTGCTGATCCAGCTGGAACAACGCGTCCACTAATTCACCTGCGCCCCTTCCTCCGGCGTTTTCATTAACCTCCACCGGGCTTTGCCTGACGGTTTTTAGCTGCTATGGCTGTTTCTCCACTCCCCCCCGGTTCCCCCCGCGGAATTTTGCTTCTTTATGTCGGGCTGACCCTGCTGAGCCTTAACGGCCTGTTTGCCAAACTGATTCCCCTGGATGCTTTCTCCATAACGCAATTACGCAGTCTTGTTGCAATCGGGGGTTTCTACCTGTTCTGCCGGTTTTTTGGAATGCCGTTGCGGGTCCAAAACTTTAGGCAGTTGATGGGGGTTTACGGGCTGGGTGTGGTCATGGGGATACACTGGGGCACCTTTTTTCATGCCATGCAGATATCAACCGTTGCCGTGGGAATTCTTGCCCTGTTCAGTTATCCGATGATCACCATTCTGCTCGAACCTGTTTTTACTCGATCCCGTCTGTCGGGACGTGATGTCTTTTCCGGAATACTCGTATTGATCGGACTCTTGATTATGGTCTGGGAGGACCTGGGTGGGGGATTATCCGGCAATATTCTTCAGGGTGCCTTCTGGGGGGTGCTCTCTGCTTTGTTGTTTTCCCTGCGCAATTTATGTCAAAAATATTATTTTGCCGCGACTCCCAGCAGCGCCCTGATGTTTCATCAATTAGTGGCGATTGCCCTGTTGTTTATTCCTTTTGTTGATCTGTCAGCCACCCGCCTGCTTAACTCGTATGACTGGCTGTTGCTCGTGCTCCTGGGGTTTTTGGGAACCGCAGCAGCCCATACGTTGTACACCGTCAGTCTCAAATTGCTGGCAGCTAAAACCGTTTCGTTGATTGGCTGTATGCAACCTGTTGTTTCCATTCTGCTGGCCTGGCTCATTTTGCGTGAAGTGCCATCTGTGGCGGTTCTCATCGGTGGTTCAATCGTCCTGGTGGTTGCCATGGCCGAATCCACGGTCAGATCCCGCTAGCGTTAGTCCCCTAAGGTTTGCTGTCAGATGGCGGTAAAAGCATTGGGCGTCCAACAGCCTCCACAGGCACTTGAATTCTGACGATAATGCGCTATCCTCATATTAGACTAAAAGTTTAAAAATGAACCTTTTTTAGCTGGTTCCTGCTTTCGTCACTTTATCTGAGGCAGGCTGTGGCGGGTGGCTTGCCGGACATCAACCTTCCCGCGTTTAGCTAAGGAGGAAACGATGAAGTTGGCAAAATGGGATCCGTTCAGGGAAATGGAAGGTATGGTGGGACGTCAGGATTGGCCGTTCCGGGGCGGGGCCTTGACCCCTGGTGAAGGAACCGACTGGGCACCGCGGGTTGATATCAGCGAAACGGACAAGGGATTCACCATCAAGGCGGATGTGCCCGGGGTCAAGCGTGAAGACGTGAAGATCACTATTGAAGACCGGGTGCTGAACATCCGCGGCGAAAGTCGCCAGGAAAAAGAAGATAAAAATGAAAAAATGCATCGAGTCGAGCGTTTCTATGGCAGCTTCAGCCGGAGTTTTACCCTGCCGGAGAATGTCGATATCGAAAAAATTGATGCCAGTTTTAAAGATGGACTGTTAAATCTGGTGATTCCTAAAGTTGAGGCGGCCAAACCCAAGAGTGTTGAGGTGAAAATCAATTAAACAGTCGTGATGACGACTGTCGATGTAGTGCTAAAAAACAGAAATCAATGATAAGGCAGGCATTTGGCCTGCCTTATTTTCGTTGTTTGTTAGCCATTGACGCTGGTTGCTGGCGTAGAGGGCTCTATCCTGAGGGCAACTGTCCAAAAAATGCAGGAGGGATACCGTTCCATTCCGGATTCGGGTCAAAAACCGGTCAGATCTTCTCAAGATCAGTTACAAAATTTTCCAGTTTGTTTCGCTCGATCGGTTTGACCAGATAGCCGTCACACTGTTCCTTGAAGGCGTTCATGATGCTTTTGCCATTGTTCATCGATGTTGTCATGATAACGCGCGCCCGATTCGCATGGAGCACGCCATAATCGCTTTCTAACCGGCGGATTTTTTTCAGTGCTTCTTGCCCATTCATCTCCGGCATAACTACATCCAGGGTAATGAGGTTATAAGGGGTTTTGTCGTCGAGGCTGATCTTAACGGCTTTGGCTGCTTCGCGCCCGTTGACAGCAACATGAACCTCGCCAAACTGGTTAAGAATCTTCTGTAAAATGAGGCGGGTGGAAAATTCATCCTCAACAATCAGAAACTTCATTTCTCTGCCCTTTCAATGAGAAAGTTATTAGGCCGGACCTCTTGATTCGGTTCTTTTATGCAGCTGCCTTGTCGGGTTAGCTCAATTGCCGTTGCGGGATAGATGCTGATTCGGATCATCCTGTTCATTTCATCAGTGGTGTATATCAGAGATGTTCAGCATATAAGAATCAGTTAAGATAGTAACAGCAGCGTTAGTTCCTGTAAATTAAAATTAGCAATTTTTTCCAAAATTTTCACATTTTGTCGAGGAACTGGTAAAACGTCAGTATAATATTGTTGTGATTTAAGGTTTCATCTTTATAGGGAGGAATAAATGAAAACGTACAACAAGTTATACATTAATGGTGACTGGAGTACTCCGCTCGGCACTGATCGGATTGAGGTGGTTAATCCGGCAACGGAAGCTGTTATTGCAACGGTTCCGGCCGGAAATGCCGACGATGTGGCCGTAGCCGTAACCGCAGCGCATAATGCCCTGTCCGGCTGGTCGGCCACCAAGCCTGCGATCAGGGCCGGTTATCTGTCCCACATTTATGAATCGTTGGTGACGCGGGGGCCTGAGCTGGCTGAAGTTATTACCAGCGAGCTGGGAATGCCGATCAAGCTCAGTCAACGTATTCAGGCCGGGTTACCGACGGTGGTGCTGGAAAGCTACATCAAGCTGCTGGGGGAGTTTGCTTTTTCCGAACGTATCGGCAACTCGCTGGTGCTCAAGGAACCTGTCGGTGTTGTCGCTGCTATCACCCCCTGGAATTATCCCCTTCATCAGCTGATGATCAAGGTGGCCGCCGCCCTGGCCGCCGGTTGTACCATTGTTGCCAAGCCGAGCGAACTGACGCCCCTCAATGCTTTTGTCCTGGCAGAGATTGTTGATTCCAGCGGGCTGCCACCAGGCGTTTTTAATCTGGTCTCAGGTGAGGGAGGTGTGGCGGGAGAATCTTTGGCGTCCCATCCGGATGTCGATATGGTTTCATTTACCGGGTCCACTGCGGTTGGCAAGCGTATCATGACCCTTGGTGCCCAGACAGTGAAGCGCGTGGCACTGGAATTAGGGGGGAAGTCTGCTGCCATCCTGCTGGATGACGCCGATCTTGAAACCGCTGTCAAGGCCACCCTAAGCAGCTGCTTTCTTAATTCCGGCCAGACCTGCAACGCTAAAACCCGCATGTTGGTTCCCGAGGATCAGTATGAGGTTGTGGTTGAGCTTGTCCGCCGGCATGTTGCTCTTTATGTACCGGAAAGTCCCCTTAACACCCAGGCCCGTATCGGTCCGCTGGTTTCTGCCGGTCAGCGCGATCGGGTCCTTGATTATATTCGCAGCGGCCTTGAAGAGGGCGCAGAACTTCTGTTTGGAGGCATCGAGCCACCGGCTGGATTGCCTCTGGGTTATTACGTGCGTCCGACGGTGTTTGGCCGGGTAACCAAAGAGATGAAGATCGCCGGCGAAGAGATTTTCGGTCCGGTGCTGTCAATTATGACCTATCGTGACGAAGGTGAGGCCATTGAAATTGCTAATGACACGGTGTATGGCCTGGCCGGTGGTGTCTGGTCGGCTGATCCGGAGCGGGCTGAACGGGTGGCCAGAAAACTGCAAGCCGGCCAGATTGATATTAATGGCGGCCGATTTAATCCTCTAGCTCCTTTCGGGGGCTACAAACAGTCCGGTAATTCACGCGAGCTGGGGCGATACGGTCTTGAGGGGTTTCTGCAGACCAAATCACTGCAGTTTTGACAGAAATATGTCTTGACCCCGAGCCCCTTCATTGACTTTTCAGGTTGGTTGGGTATTATCTCCTGTATAAACCGATGGCCTTAATCCCTGATATTGAAAATTTCAATACAGAATAAGGTCGGATCTAAGGAGGTGTTCTATGGGCGAAGAGAAGCTGAAAAAAATGCTGGCTGGTCTGGGGATTGCCACCCTGGTCTCAGCGGCGGGGGTATCCCTGCCACCACCGGTTAATGCCGCAAGTGGTTGAGGCTCCAAAGATGACAGTGCGGTCAGCACTGACAAGGAGCAACAACCTGCAGGCAGCGGCTGAGGTGGCCAAACTGACGGTGCCGTGAGCACCGATAAAAACGATGACAACGATAAAAACGATAAAAAAGATGATGACAAAAAGAAACCCAAGCAACCTGCAGGCAGTGGCTGAGGTGGCCAAACTGACGGTGACGTGAGCACCGACGAAGAAAAAGAACCGGGAGACAGTGGCTGATAAGTTACTGATTGGTATCGTTGATACCAAAATATTTCCCCTCCGCTATTGAAGTTGATAGCGAAATAGATGTATCAAAAAGGGTCGATGGAGCGTGGATGTTCTTTCGACCCTTTTTTTATCGCAGGAGAGAGATCGATGGCCTTTCAATATCAATGTCCGGTGACCTGGTGTTTGCTGTCTGAGGATGTGCGTCTGAAGTGGCAGCCCGATACCGACACTGCAGCCGAAATTGCTGACGCCCGTGAATGTTTGCGTGCGTTAGTTTCTGAACAGTCCTGGCTGCCGGATCTTGCTGCTGTTGAACAGGCTTTATGTCAGCTTAAGCTGCAACCACGTCCGGTAAGCCATGCAGAGCCTTCACGGGGGTTGATGCTTAATCCCGGTCTGGAGGTGATTGACGTTGAATGGCGTGGGTTGTTGCAGGTTCTGGAAGGGAAATCGGCAGAGCCGCAGCCCGGGAGCGAGATTTTGCTGTTCTGGCGTCATCCAAAAAGCGGGATTTTTCGCAAAGAGGTTGCATCGTCGGTAGATCTGCTGGCATTGAAAATGATTGTTGAAAAGCTTGACCCGCGTCAGCTGGCTGTCTCAACCTCCAGGCCGGTTGGTGTCATCGATCAGGCTCTGGAACGGGCAATCCTTAAGGGACTGGTGGTGTCACCACCCTCGCAACTGGTGCGCCATGAGCAGGACTTTGCGGTTAATAGCCCGGTTGCGCAAAGATACCTGCGCTCCCCGGCTTTCACCTTGCAATGGCACATTACCCAGAAGTGTGATCTTCACTGTCGTCACTGCTACGATCGCAGTGACCAGGCTGATATGGCTCTGGAACAGGGGCTGCAGCTGCTGGATCAGATGCGCGAGTTCTGCCTGAAAAATTATGTTTACGGACAGATATCCTTCAGTGGCGGCAATCCGTTTTTGCACCCGGACTTTTTTGCCCTGTATCGGGGGGCGGTTGAGCGCAATCTGATGGTTGGCATTCTGGGTAATCCGGTTCCCGAGGAGCAACTTCGCGAATTGATCGCTATTGCTCCTCCGTCCTTTTATCAGGTTAGTTTGGAAGGGCTCAAAGACCACAATGATGAGATTCGAGGGGCCGGCAACTTTGATGCTGTGATCACCTTTCTTGACCGGTTACGCAACCAGCAGATTCCCTCGCGGGTGATGTTGACCCTTACGGAAAAGAACCTGACGGAAGTGCTCCCTCTGGCAGAATTTCTGCGGGACAAAGCTGATCTGTTTACCTATAACCGCCTTTCAATGGTTGGTGAGGGGGTATCGTTGCAATCAGCTTTGGGTGGGGACTACCAGGCCTTTATCCGTAGCTATCTTGATGCCAAAAAGAGTAACCCGATTATCGCCCAGAAGGATAACCTGATCAATATCGAGCGCGATCATCAAGGGCTTGAACCCTTTGGCGGATGCACCGGCTTCGGCTGCGGTGCCGCCTTTAATTTTGTCGCCATCCTGCCAAACGGGGAGGTTCATGCCTGTCGAAAGTACCCGTCACCCATTGGCAACATCCACCATAACAGTCTCGAAGAAATTTACCACTCAGCTGCGGCCAGGGACTATCGCAGGGGACCCTCTGAATGTGCCGACTGCCACCTGCGTCCGGTTTGTGGTGGCTGTCCGGCTGTCACCTATGGTTGTAATCAGGCCCCTCTGGTCACGAGAGACCCCGCTTGTTTTATCAACAATGCGGGGGTCTGATTTATTGGTTGAGTTCCGACTCAAAAGGCACCAGCAGAATTTCAATGCGCCGGTTCTGGGCACGCCCTTCCGGGGTACTATTGTCAGCAACAGGTTGATACTCGCTGAAGCCGGCGGCGATCAGGCGGTTGCCGGGGATGTCAGCTTCCTGTTGGAGAAAATGGATAACACTGGTGGCGCGAGCGGTAGAAAGCTCCCAGTTGGTGGGAAAACGCTCCGACAGGCGTGAGCTGATCTGGACATTGTCAGTATGCCCGGCAATCTGCAGGGCACGATCAGGAAAGCGATTTAAGACCTCTCCCAGATTTTTCAATACTTTTTTCCCTTCTTCGCGCAGTTGGGTGGCGCCCGAGTCAAAGAGAATCTGATTTAACAGATTAACGGTCAACTTGCCCTCCAGGTTGGAAATGGTCAGTTCGCCGCGGGTAATTTCTTCTTCAAGAGCCCCAACCAGTTCCTCATAGGTGTGTTTGATCTGGGCCAGTCGTGCTTCGCGCGCAATCCGTTCCTTATCCAGGGCAATATTCAGTGTTTCCACCGTCTCCTGCAGTTCCTGGTTTTTATTCTGTAATGCATCTATCTGCTGCTGATGCTGGGAGAGGTTCCCCTCCTGACGTTCTTTTGTCGCAGTGGCAACCAGCAGTTCGCGTTGAAGTTGAGAATTTTCTTTTAAAACGTCCACCAGGCGTGAGTTCAGGGTTGCCAGGTCGGTTTGCAATATCTGTTTTTCCTGGCGTAATTCGGCCGTCGTAGCGCTCAAGGTGGCGACATCTGCAGTGAGTAATTCGGTTTCGTTAACCTTTTGCTGATAGCTGTTCTTGCTGACACAACCGACCGTTGATAACAACAGGCAGGCCAGCAAGAGAAATGTGTATGGTTTCATGTGGTTCTCCTCGCAAGAAGTGGGTCAGCAGGATCGCTTAAAGTCCCTTATTTTTACCACAAGTAACGGAAATGTAAAGGAGATTTCCCATCCGGGCGCCCCTGTTTTAAGTTGCGATGGGGGATGTCAGTATGCTATAGATGAACCTCATTTGTAACTATTCAGCACTGTCCTTGCTCAGGATCGGGGTTCCTGTGGCAAGGGTGTTTGTCGCCATGGACGGCGACAACAAGCGGTCATGGATGACGAAAAGCGTCCCTTGACATAGGATCCCCTATCCGGTGCAGAACAGATACCCTCATTTCTGAAATAACTTCATTGGTTTCAAGGTTGTTGGCGCCCTTTGGTGGAGACACAAAAAATGCAGTTTGAGATTGAACGGATTGTCCGCACGGCACTGCAGGAAGATATTGGTTTGGGTGATGTAACTTCCCTGGCTGTGGTTGCGTCCGAAACGACAGCGCGCGCCGAGTTAGTGGCCAAGGAGGATTTTGTCGTTGCCGGACTCGATGTCGCTGCTGCCGTTTTTCATCAACTTGACCCTGATCTTCGCTTCGAGAAGATTTTCATCGACGGTCAGAAGGTAAACAGGGGGGATGTTCTCGCCTGGTTGAAAGGACCAGCACTGATGTTGCTGCAGGGAGAGCGGGTAGCGTTAAACCTGCTGCAGCGCATGTCCGGGATCGCCACCTTGACCGCCCGTTTTGTCGCTGCCGTTGAGGGTACCGGGGCCTTTATTGTTGATACCCGCAAGACCGTCCCCGGTTTGCGCTCACTCGACAAGTACGCAGTCCGTGCCGGCGGCGGCCGTAATCATCGGATCGGGTTGTTCGATGGCGTGCTGATCAAGGAAAACCATATAGCCGCTGCCGGCGGGATCACTGAAGCGATTGCAGCGACCCGGGGAAAAGTCCCTCATATCCTCAAGATAGAGGTCGAAACCCGCAATCTGGATGAAGTTCAACAAGCCCTTGATGCCGGTGCAGATGTGATCATGCTCGACAACATGACGAACGCCGATATGGCAAGTGCAGTAGCTTTGATAGCCGGCCGCGCCCTGACCGAGGCCTCTGGAGGCGTCAACCTCGAGCGGGTTCGTGAAATTGCCGAAACCGGTGTCAATATCATTTCTGTCGGTGCGCTGACCCATTCGGTTACTGCGGCGGACATCTCCATGTTGTTCAAGTGATTGCGTCTGCTTTGTCTACGCGTGACCGTATTCTGGCACTACTGCGTAGTCACCCTGACAGTTGGTTGTCAGGTGAAAAGATCAGCTCAGAATTGCAACTGTCACGAGCGGCTATCTGGAAACAGATTAACGCCTTGCGGGCCCTGGGTGTGGCTATTGAAGCACGACACGCCAAAGGTTACCGGCTGCTTGAACCTCCCGACCTGCTGTTTGATGGTGATATTGTCAATGAACTTGATTGTCGAATCGTTGGCCGCTCCCTGGAGATTCTTCAGGCCGTTGACTCCACCAACCTGCAGTTGAAACTCCAGGCTGAAGCCGGGGCTGAAGAAGGTGTTGTGCTGGTTGCTGATCAACAATTGGCCGGTAAGGGACGCCTGGGGCGACAGTGGGCATCGCCGGCCGGGGTGAACCTTTACTGCTCGGTTTTATTGCGGCCGCTGATTCCGGTTCAACAAGCTCCGCAGTTAACGTTTCTTTCTGCTGTTGCCGTTGTCGACGTCCTGGATGAGGTCGGCCATGTCAGGGCGGAGGTCAAATGGCCCAACGATATTCTGGTCGGCGGCGCCAAAATTGCCGGACTGCTCAATGAAATGAGTGCTGAAACCGAGCAGGTTAACTACGTTGTTCTTGGCCTTGGGATCAACCTCAATATGACCACCGATCAGTTCCCGTCGGAAATCAATTACCCGGCTACATCCGTTTTGCTTGAAACCGGCCGGCCGGTGGTACGACGGACTTTTTTACGTGCGTTGCTTAAACGGCTCGATTTCTATTATGCCGAATTTCTCCGCTTGGGATTCAGCCCGATTCGCCAACGCTGGGAGCAGCTGTGCCCGATCATCAGTCGCCAGGTCACGGTCGATTCCGGTCCGGTTGCGACGGTCGTGGGACTGGATGCGGACGGAGCCCTGCGCCTGCAGTTCGCAACAGGGACGATCGAGCGAATTGTGGCCGGCGATGTCCGCCTGGTCAACTGATTAACGCTAAAGGAAAGTTACCGCCATGTTACTGGTGATCGATGTAGGCAACAGCAATACTGTGTTGGGTGTTTATCAGGATCAGCAGCTGATTTACGACTGGCGGGTGGCTACCGATAAGTATCGCACGGTAGATGAATATGCCATGCTCATGCGCCAATTATTTCAACTTGCTGGCATCGGTTTTTCTGATCTTTGTGATGTGATTGTCTCAACCGTTGTTCCCTCCATGCAGAATACCGTCGAGGGGCTATGTAGAAAATATTTTCAACTGGTTCCCTATGTGGTCGGCCCGGGGATAAAAACCGGTATGCCGATCCACTACGATAACCCCAGGGAAGTCGGTGCTGACCGGATTGTTAACGCGGTTGCGGCTTATGAGCAATCTCACTGTGCCCTGATTGTGGTTGATTTTGGTACGGCCACCACCTTTGATGTGGTGTCAGCCGATGGCTGCTATCAGGGGGGGGCCATCGCCCCGGGGATCGGGATTTCAGCTGATGCACTGTTTGAGCGCGCAAGCAAGCTGCCCCGCGTCGATTTTTTACAGCCCGGGCGGATTGTCGCCAAAAATACCGTAAGCAGCATTCAGGCGGGGATTTTTTTCGGCTATCTCGGACTGGTGGAAGGAATTGTCAGTCGCATGAAAATCGAGATGTCGCAGTCGCCATTAGTTGTGGCCACGGGCGGTCTGGCTGCCCCCATTGCTGCGGCAACACCTGTCATTGACCGGGTAGAACCTTATCTGACCCTGGAGGGGCTACGTTTGTTGTACGAGCGCAATAAAAAGTAGCCGGCCACTAATCTTTCTGTGCTCCGTTTAAACTACCCAACCCATGTGGGGCGGGCAGTTGGCGGGGAGTGACTTTTCATGTAAAGGAGCGATTCATGGACAAGTACGACACGACAAAAGTGAGAAATCTTGGCATTGTGGCGCATAATGGTGCCGGCAAAACCTCGCTGGTAGAGGCCATCATCTTCAATACCGGGATGACCGATAAGCTGGGGAAGGTTGATCTGGGCACCTCGTCCATGGATTTTGAAGAAGAAGAAATCAAACGCAAGTCGACCTTGAGTGCGAGCCTGAATCATTGTCGCTGGAATGATTACAACCTGAATATTGTAGATACCCCCGGGGTCAGTAATTTTCTCCACGACACCCGGCGTTGCCTGCGGGTTCTTGGCGGAGCGGTGGTTATTGTTTCGGCGATTTCCGGAACCAAGGCCCAGACCAAAAGAATCTGGGAGTGGTGCGATTCTTTTGAAGTACCGCGCATTGCCTTCGTCAACAAAATGGATAAGGAACGGGCAGATTTTCTCAAAGCCGTTGATGATATGGAAAAATCCCTTGGAGCCCGGGCGGTTGTCGTAACCCAGCCGATTGGTGCCGAAGAAGATTTCAAGGGCATTATCGATCTGGTGCGGATGAAGGCGCGTGTCTATGCCTTTGATGAAACCGGTAAATATGATGAAGTCGATGTTCCCGAGGAGTATTTGAAGGAGGCCACACGTCTGCGTGAGCAACTGGTTGAAGCGGTTGCCGAGGCCGACGACGAGTTGATGGAAAAATACCTTGAAGGGGAAACCCTCTCACAGGAGGATATCTTGCGGGGTTTGCGCGAAGGTACTTTGACCGGAGTTTTTACTCCGGTATTCTGTGGCAGCGCGACCGCCAATATCGGTGTACGGCATCTACTCGATTATGTTGTTGCCTGCCTGCCATCCCCCATCGACAAGGGTATTCAGGTCGGATTCAAACCCAACACCGAAGAAGCGGTGGAGCGCAAGCCGGGCCCTGACGACCCGTTCTCCGCCATGGTGTTCAAGACCATTAATGACCCATACGCCGGCAAATTGACCCTGATGCGTCTCTATTCAGGCACCTTGACGGCTGATACGGTGGTGTTGAATCCAAACAAGGATGAAAAAGAGCGGATCAGCCACATTTACAAAATGGAAGGAAAAAAACAGACCCCCATCGAGGTTGCTGCCGCCGGTGATATTATCGCGGTTCCCAAGCTCAAAGTAACGGGCACCGGAGACACCCTCTGTGATCTTAAAGATCCGATTATGTTCGAACCACTGGTGCCCCTCAAGCCGGTTATCTCTTTTGCCCTGGAAGGTCGGAATAAGGGGGACGAAGACAAGATCTATACCGGCTTGCAGCGCCTGATGGAAGAGGACCCAACCTTGACCGTAACCCGCGATGATGAGACCAAGGAGATGGTGCTTTCAGGTATGGGGCAGATCCATCTGGAGGTTGCGGTTGAGCGCCTCAAGCGTAAGTACGGCGCTGATGTAGTCCTTAAGGAGCCTAAGGTGCCGTATCGTGAGACCATCCGCGCCTCAACCCAGGTCCAGGGGAAATACAAAAAACAATCAGGTGGTCGCGGTCAGTACGGTGATGTCTGGATCGAAGTTAAACCCCTCCCACGCGGTAGCGGCTACGAATTTGTCGACAAGGTCGTCGGGGGTGTTGTGCCCCGTAACTACATTCCAGCTGTCGATAAGGGGGTTATTGAAGCGATGAAAACCGGTCCCTTGACCAAGAATCAGGTGGTTGACGTTCAGGTCAGCCTCTATGATGGCTCTCATCACTCTGTCGACTCATCGGAAATGGCCTTTAAGGTGGCCGGTTCCATGGCGTTCAAAAAAGCCATGGAACAGTGCAAACCGGTGCTGCTTGAACCGGTCATGGCGATGGAAATTACCGTTCCAGATGATTGTATGGGGGATGTCATTGGCGATCTGAACTCGCGTCGCGGCAAGGTTGTCGGGGTTGAACCGCAGGCCAACAGCCAGATCATCCGTGCTGAAGTACCGATGGCAGAAGTGTTGCGTTATGCCCCGGAATTGCGCTCAATGACGTCCGACCGTGGTATGTTTACCATGGAATTCTGCAAGTACGAAGAAGTGCCTTCCCATCAGACCGCCAAGATCCTTGAAGACCAGGCAAAAGAAGCTTAACCTGTACGGTGGGGCAAAGCTCTCGGTTGCCCCACCGTCAATTTTTTCCGGAATCAGATCATGACAGAAGATAACCGTCACAGCCGTGTCCCTCCGGACACATCCAGCAGCGCAGCAGAGACCCAGCCTTCAGAACCAAAAAAAAGGCTGGAAGATCTGCTGATCGATGAGGATGCGCGCAAAACGACCTTCAGAGAGCTTGCTAGTCAGGAAGTAAAAAGCGGCAGCAGGGTTGGGGGTTCATTACGTTGGCCCTTGGTGGTCCTGGCGTTGCTGATTATCGCAGTTGTTGGCGTTGTCGTTGGCTGGTATCAGTATGGCGATCTGTTAAGCGGTCATGATGGCACCCAATCACAGGTTCGTGTTGAAAAACGGATGGCAGTTCCTGCGCGCCCGCAACCGCATGAAAGCGTCAAGCAAGCAAGTGCCGACGAACCCACGGAAGGAGTTGCTGGGGGACATCATGCCGACGTACCACCAGAGCAGTTAATAACAGATGTTGCCGTTGAAGAGGTCGCAGACAGGATTGTCGAAGACATCAAAGAAGAGACGCTAGAGCAGGTAGTAGCCACCCCTGCTGTTGCACCCGATACTCTTGAAAATGACATCGTCGTTACAGAAAAGATCGCGCCGGAAGAGATGATCAGCGAAGCACAACAGCCGCTTGTAACGGAAACTCCGGTTGCACCAACAACGGAAGCTGCTTATCGTGTGCTGGTCGGCCCGTTCATCAGTCAGAGAGATCTGGAGCAGGCAACACTCCTGTTGCGTGAACATGGTTTTGATCCGCAACAAGAGCGTGGTTCAGGCAGGGTTGATATGATTCGGCTACTGGAGGGAATCTATCCCCTGGCCCAGGCTCAGTTACGTCTGGAAGAGCTACGCAAGGATTATCCTTCAGCCTTTCTGCTCCCGGATGGCGACCGCTGGGCCCTCTACATCGGCTCTTTTTCCGATCGCGAGCGTGCTCGCCGGCAGCAACGTGAGCTCGCTGAAGACCAGATCCAGGTGGCGCAAGTGGACTCACAACTGACGATCGAAGGTCCCCTGCTGGTTGTTGTGCGCAGCGACCTCAAAGCAGCTGAAGATGTCGTCGCGCAGGTCAACGAGAGTGGGCTGCGCGCCCGTATTGAAGTCGAGCGTTGATAGGTATTCTTTGTGAACAGCGAACATAAAAGCGAAAAAGTTCAGATCAAACTTCCCACTGAAGTTGCAAAGATTATGAGCAAGTGGGGCGGCCATAGTGTCCGTCTGGCTGCTGCCCGTGGAGCTCTGCCCATGTCCGGCTCGAATCTGGTCATGGTTCTTTTTGTTTTTTATAACGGCGATAATCCCGAGCTCAAAGAAGAGGCCTTAAGCACCCTGCAAACCCTGCCGGCGAAGATTATTCTGGCCGCCCTGTCCTTGCCGGAACTCCATCCTGCGATCATCGACCTGATCGTCCATCTGCGTTATGAAGACGAGGTCGTCATGCCGGCGGTATTAGCCCACCCGATGACCGGAATAAGAAGCCTGTTATTTATCGCTGAGAACAGTTCCGGCCAGGTCCTCGATATGTTGGCCGATCATGACGAAATTCTGCGCAAGTCCGACGTCCTTCGCAAGGCAATCATCAATAATCCCAACACCGATAAAGTAACGCGCTTGCGTCTGGGCTGGGTTGAGCCGCAGGAAAAAGCAGAACCGGCAGAGGCAGAAGAGACCGAAGTGGCGGAAGATGGCGATGAGGGTCAGGCTGCAGGGGGTGACGAGGACGAAGATAAGCTGGATGACGAATCGCTGTCCAAGTACCAGCAACTGCAGGAAATGACGGTCAATGAAAAAATAAAAATGGCCCTTACCGGTGACAAGGAGTGGCGGACGCTGCTGATCCGCGAGGCGAACAAGCAGATTAACACCGCAGTCCTGCGTAACCCGCGCATTACTGAGGCCGAAGCTATAGCCGTAGCCCAGAATCGCAGCAGCCCTGAAGAACTGATCAGAATTGTTCTGCTTAATCGTGATTGGGTGAAGCTTTATGATATGAAAAAGGCATTGGTGTATCACCCCCGCACGCCGGTACAGCAGGCTATGCGACTGATGTCTTTTTTGTCAGATCGGGACATCAAAGAGCTGGCTACCAGTCGTAATGTGACGCAACCGATCATCAATAATGCCCGGCGGATGCTATCCACGAAAAAGAAATAGTATCCCCTGACAGGGAGGACTGTGATGACTGCAGAGAAATTCAAGATTGGTATTCTTACCCTGTCTGATAAAGGCGCCCGTGGTGAACGGATCGATGAGAGTGGCCCACTGTTATCTCAGATGGTCGCTGCATTGGGTGAAGTTGTACGTTATCAGATCATTCCCGACGAAGTGCAGCCCCTGACCCTGATGCTGACCCATTGGGTTGACGACCTGGGTCTGGACCTCATTCTGACCACTGGCGGGACCGGCCTGAGTCCTCGCGACCAGACCCCTCAGGCGACCGCCTCGGTTCTTGATTACCAGATTCCCGGTATGGCTGAAGCGATGCGTGCCGCCAGTCTGGTCAAGACCCCTCATGCCATGTTGTCGCGGGCGCTGGTCGGAGTGCGTAAGCAAAGTCTGATTGTCAACCTGCCAGGCAGCCCCAAGGGGGCCTCAGAGAATTTTTCCGTATTGTTGCCGGTATTGCCGCATGCCCTGGCAAAACTTAAAGGTGATCCGGCCGACTGTGCTGTAGCTCCCTAGCCATTAACGCTCGGGCTGAATAGTGCTGAGATCAACTGGTGGCTTTGACCGTCAGGAAAGGATATCACCCATGCGTATTACCCCGTTGACAGAACTGACGGAGCGTTCGCGCAACCTTCAGCAACACCTGCGTGAAGAACAGATTGATGCGGCGATCCTGGTACAAAACAGCGATCTTTTTTATTTTTCCGGTTCTATTCAGCGAGGACTGTATTATCTGCCGGCAGAGGGGGAGCCGATCTATTTTGTCTTTCGTGACCAGGGGCGTGCGCGCATGGAGTCCGGGCTCTGTCACGTTGTTCCCCTCGATCGACTCTCCAGCCTGTCAGGCGAGCTTGCTCGTTTCGGGATGCCGTTACCGCAGCGCGCAGGGATGGAGTTCGATGTGCTGCCGGTCAATGAAGGACAGCGTTACCAGAAGCTGTTGCCCGCTACCGAGTTTGTTGACATTACTCCGCAGGTACGCACTGTACGGGCTGTTAAAAGTCATTATGAGCTTGAGATCATGAAGGACTGTGCCCTGCTGGCCGATCGGGTATATGAAGAGGCAAAAAATCTGCTGGTAGTTGGCAAGACCGATCATGAGGTGATGGCCGAACTCTTTGGCTTTGCCCTCAAGCAGGGACATCAGGGGTTGATTCGCATGCGCCGGTTCAATGCTGAAATGTTCTTCGGCCACATTTTTTCCGGCGTAGATGGGGCGGTTCCAGCCCATCTTGATGCTCCTTTGGGGGGACTGGGAACAACTCCCGCCGTTGGTCAAGGCGCCGGGCATAAAAAAATTGCCGCTCATGAGCCGATCATCGTTGATTTTATTATCGCTTACGATGGCTACCTGGTTGATCAGACGCGGACCCTGTCGATCGGGCCGCTGACGGATAAGCTACAGCAGGCCTACGCCGATATGTTATCGATCCAGAAGTTCATGGTTGAGCTGGCCCGTCCAGGGGTCAGCTGGTCCAATTTATATCGTCAGTGTTATCAGCGTGCCTGTGAGTTGGGATACGAAGAACATTTTATGGGGGCGGGAACTTCCCGGGTGCGTTTTATTGGTCATGGCATTGGTGTTGAGGTCGATGAATACCCGTTTATTGCTGATGGTTTTGATGATCAGGTGCTGCTGCCGGGGATGACCTTTGCCTTTGAGCCCAAGGCGGTGTTTCCAGGGTTGGGTGCGGTCGGAGTGGAAAATACCTGGCGGGTAGCTGAAGAGGGGGTCAAGCGACTGACCTACTCCTGTGAGAACTTGTGGCAGTTGCCGCTACCCTAACGACTGAGGTGGCCAATCAGTGATGCGACGGGCTACGCCAGCGTATCGCCCGTTTGACCCTGGCCTGTAGCCGAACCGGGTTGATGGGTTTAGCGATAAAATCGTAAAAACCCAGGTCCAGTAGCTTGTATTCATCTTCCGGCGTAGATTTGCCGGTATAGGCAATCACGGGAATATCACTCAGGTCGGAATTCTCCTGCAGGGTTTTGAACAGCTCAATCCCGTCCATGCGGGGCAGCATGATGTCGGTAATAATTAGATTCGGGCGGTGCTGTGCTGCCAGTTTTAACCCTTCGACCCCAGTGCGGGCCTTGTGGATGGTGAATCCCACTTTGGTCAGCGCTGCTTCGGCCGCGTTCAGCGCCAGTTCCTGATTGTCTACCAGCAGAATGTCCCAGCTGCGATCCTCTTTGGCTTCGGGTGTGCCACGTTGGTAGTGCTTTTCAATCGCCCGTTTGATATCTGCCGGGGTTGCTACACAAGGGGCAATACGTAGCCCTAATTGAAATCCCAGATCGCTCTGAAGCGTCATATTGAGTGGATTGGCCATGGCCAGATAGAGGGTTTTGCCGTCCAGTTTCAGCGGAAACACCAGATGAGTCAGGGCTGTTTCAGCGGGGATTATGCCCAGAATATTCGGGGAGAAATTATGCCGGGTGAGTTGTTTCGCAAAAGGAAAACCAAACTGGGTGGATAGCGCTCTGGCGATATCTTCCTCAAGGACGATATCCATTTCTTCAAGGATCTTGCCCAGGGGTTTTTTTGACGTTTTTTGGCGGGTCAGAGCATCATCCAGCTGTTCCTTGTTGATCAGCTGGTTTTCCAGCAATATCTCGCCAAATTTTTTTCGTGACATGGATTCCTCGAGGGGGGTAGCTCTGGTTTACCCAAGCATGAATAGTAAAAGTAACGTCACATAGGGTCAGGGTGATTATGGCGCGACTGCTATATACTTGCAACCCTTTATTTTTAGAATAGAAGAGAAAAAAACATATTGTTTTCAATGTAGAATGAGAATAGATTTATGTGGGGTATGTCAGCGTCGGCTAAGCACTTCATTCAGGGCCGAGAGGGTCTCGACAGCGCCGCCACCAAAGGAGAAGTGGTCGTCGCGAATCTGAGGTTCGCGTGGATTGATACGTAACACCCTGGTATCAGGGCGTCGTCCCAGACGTTCACTGAGATTGCGAATGGTAGGAATAGCCGTGCCGGCACCGATTTCAATCACGACCAGGGCTTTATTCCGGTGCTGCTCCAGAAAGTGTTCGAAGCGTTCTTCCTGCAGGGCGGAGCGTTGATGTACCCAGGCGTAATCCCCGAACATGAGGATGTTGGGGCGCGCTACCTGTCGGCATTTAGGGCACTGAGGTGTAGTGAGGGAACGCATGGTCTCTTCGTCAATGTCAAAGGTTTCCTGATTGAGCCAGATATCGCGACTGCAAGGGGTTGTGCATTGCAGATGATGGATGGAGCCATGAACTTCAAGAATCTGATCTTCAGCAAAACCGGCTTTCTGAAATTGACCATCGACGTTTGATGTGGCGATGAAGGTTGGCAGGTTGAATTGCTCACCCCAGGCTTTTAGCAGCTGAAATCCAGCGTGGGGCACGGTATTGCGGTAAAGGTTGGTACGATGTCCGTAAAATCCCCAACCAAAGTGTGGATCCTGATCAAAGTGCTCGGGATTTGCCGCCTGAACAAAACTTAAACCCAGACGTTCATACATGGGGTAAGCATTCCAGAAACCCTGGTTGCCGCGAAAATCAGGGAGGCCGGAATCAACCCCCATGCCCGCACCCGTGGTAATCACCAGTGCGCCGGCATGACGGATACATTGTGCCGCTTCAGAAAAGCGTCCCGTTGATATCATCACTGTCCTCCTTGGTCAGATCGCTACCGACACCTTGACTGGTTGCAGGGTGCGGACCAGATCTGCCGGGGAAATCTCGACCAGCAGACCGCGTTTGCCACCATTAATCCAGATTTTCTCCAGTTGTTCAATGGAGGCTTCCATATAGACAGGTAGAGGCTGTCGTGTGCCAAAAGGAGAAATGCCCCCGGTCTGGTAGCCGGTAATGCGGTCAGCTTTGGCGGGAACGCAGGGGGTTACCTGTTTGACTTTCAGCTGGCGGGCCAGATGCTTGAGTGATACTTCACTACTGCCGTGCATCAGAATAATAAAGGGGTGTTGTTCGTCATCCTCCATGACCAGAGTTTTGATCACCGAAAACTCGTCGATACTCAGTGCTTTGGCACTGGCCTTTGTTCCTCCCTTGTCTTCATAAGGATAAGGGTGGGGAACAAACTTGACCTTATGCTGTTTGAAAAAACGGATTGCACTGGTAGCCGGAATCTTGAGCTTGCTCATGTAAGAGCTCCGTTACTGTCCATAACAGACTGTTGATTTTCAGCGGAAAAGCCACGATAAGGGGATAAAGAGAATACTGATGACCGACGCTGCAGCGAAAATAAGTCCGCTGATATGAAATAAACGATCGGTCTGGCGCAAGCCGCGAATATTGATTGGCATCCACCAGCCGATGGCCGCGCCGGATAGCATTCCTCCCAGGTGGGCGGCATTGTCGGCACCGATAATAATCCCAAAAACAAAGGCCATCACCGCCCACTGAAACATGAAATTGCGGCGTTGAATACCGATATGGCCACCAATGCGGTGATAATAGCTGACGGAAAAACCGATCAGTCCGAAAATCGCGCCGGAGGCTCCTACTGTGACGACGTTCGGATGCCAGAAGAGGCCGGCGACGGTAGCGACCAGGGTGGTGATGGTATAAACCGATAGAAAACGTTGCCAGCCAATCTCCTGTTCGAGCAACGGGCCAACCTGATATAGAACCATCATGTTGAAACCCAGGTGGATCAGCCCACCATGGGTAAAGGCGTAGGTAATGGCACGCCACCACTGTCCGCCTTCCAGCACCAGTGGCCAGTATTGCCCCCCCCAGTGTACCAGCAGATTAGTCGGTGGCCGGAACATCACCTGCATGCCCAGGCCAAGGATAGTGCCGTGGAGAGCCATCAGGGTGAACAGGACCAGATTGGCATAAATCAGAATCTGCACAAGTGAGCGCCCGCGCAGGGAGTTTTTAAGGAAAAATAGATGACGAGATGGTTGGTTCATTGATCACTCCAAAATATCCGGACTAAAAGAGACTGTTGATCCAGCCCAGAGCAAAGAAAGTACCGATGGATGACCCGAGGGACGAAAACAGAAAAACCAGCAGCACCCGCGCCAGGCGATTATACCACCAGCCCTTGAGGCTGAGCAGATCTTCGCCGACCCGTTGCATGTCCGACACCAGTGGCGGGGCAACAAAGGATTGTACCAGGGCGGTGACAAAGCCCGCACCAATGGTCGGGTTGAGTGAGGTTAAGGGGGCCGCAATAAAAGCGGTCAAGATGGTAGCCGGGTGCCCCCAGGCAAGCAGGGTGCCGGCGGCAGAAAAAAGGCCATTGGCGAGAATCCAGGCCCAGGCGGCCTGCGCCATCTGCTCAGGGTTGGCGAAAAAAAAACCACCGATAAAGAGTGCCAGTACCAGGATGGGAATAACCCAGGGGATTAATTTCGAGGTCATGGATTTCGGCGGGATGGTACTGATTCGATCGATATCAATGCTGCTGGACGGTTCGCCTTGTAGCCGCGCAACAATTCCCGGCAGGTGAGCAGCACCGACTATGGCGACAATCTTGTCACCGGGAGCCCGACGGATATGGTAAGCCATATAGGTATCACGCTCATCAACCAGAATCTGTTTGACCGACGGCAGCAATTCTCCCATCTCTTCGAGCATACCGGCAAGGTTGTCTGCCTGCCGCAATTTGGCCAGTTCCTCTTCGTTGACCTGCTGCTTTTCAAACAAGCTGGCAAACAGACTGGCCAGCACCTTCATCTTGTTCCACAGACCCGTAATACGCCACACCCGCAACAGGGTCGTGCGGATATTGCGGTCAACCAGCTCAACTTTTAACCCCCGTTCTTCGGCAAGCAGGGCGGCAGCAGCAAGTTCTGCCCCCGGCTGTACTCCGGTCGCCAGTCCCATGCGTTTCTGGTAGGAAGAAAGGGCAAGGTTGGCGAGCAGAAAGGGTAGTTGTTTTTTGCGGATCACCTCTTTGAGATTGAGGGACTCCCACCCCTTTTGATTGATCAGTGATTGATAGCGCTGCTGATCAAGTTCGACACAGACGGTGTCAGGCTGCAAGTCGTTAATCGCCTTGATAACGGTATCAACCGATTCCTGGGAGATGTGGGCGGTGCCAATCAGGGTGATATTTTTATGATCGACCGTCAGATGAAGGACATCTGAGGGCAAGGGGGATTCGTTCACGGGTTCCTCCAGGAAAATCCAGACCAATAGCATAGCAGGAAAAAATAGATGAGCATATTAACATAATAGCTAAAAGGGAGCCATGATTTCAGAATTTCAACAATTTGCCAAGGGAACAGGGTAACAACGAGAGCAGAAAGAAAAAAAGGGATCCGGTGTGTTGCCGGATCCCCTTACTTCAGACGACTCTCCACCGCTACCGTGGGTCATTGGACTCACATCGAGTGCCAATGAGGTGGGGCATGCTGTAAACCCTTCAGGCGTCCCACTCTGGAGGTGGGCTGGCTCACCAGGTTTCTAAAGTGTGCCCCGAATTACTGCTATTCCGAGTGGACGTTCTGACCTCACCTGCAGGGCAGAGAGTCGATCATCGTCTTTGATCGTCAGTATAGATAAAACGCCGGGAAAGATCAAAACAAATGATAAAAAAATGAGTGTCATCCTAAGGGATGAAATGCAATTGATTTAGTGCTAAGATTAGCTGTTAAGTTAGGTCGATTAATTGACCTTTCATTGATCTGTGCCTTTATGGCACCAAACTCATGGAGGAAAACGATGCCCAAACGTCTCGAAGTGTACAAGTGCAGTATCTGTGGAAATATTGTCGAAGTGATGCACGCAGGTGCCGGAGCTCTGGTTTGCTGTGGCAAAAATATGGAATTAATGACCGAAAATACCGTCGATGCTGCTACCGAAAAGCACGTACCAGTGATTGAAAAAGGTGATGGCACCATTACCGTCAAGGTTGGCAGCGTTGCTCACCCAATGGAAGAATCGCACTATATCGAGTGGATTGAACTGATTGCTGATGATAAGGTTTATCTCAAATTTCTCAAGCCCGGCGAAACCCCGGAGGCAACCTTCAACGTCACCGCAGAAAAAGTCACTGCCCGTGAATACTGCAACTTGCATGGTCACTGGACTGCCCAGGCATAATTTGCCATTGCGCTATTGAAACAAAAAAGCAGATACCTCCTCTTGGACGTATCTGCTTTTTTTTAATCATTTGGAGTAGGGTCCCCATCAGGTGGACCGATATTCTTGCCCCCCTGACGGGGGGCATATTGGTTAAAGAACCACCTTCAGGTAGGCGTTGGTCTGTGCTTGCTTCTGGCGAATAATTTCCTGTGGATCAACCTCAACGAATTTTTCGTCCGGGGTGACCTTGAACAGGGGTTGGCCTTTCTGAATAATGGTCCCGTCACCACTGTCAATGAGAATCTTGTCGATGGTGCCCGAGAAGGGGGCCGGAACCTTGTTGAACATTTTCATGACCTCAAGGATAAACAGAGGCTGTCCCTTCTCGAAGTGCATTCCTTCACTGACAAAAGGTGGTAGGCCGGGAGCTTCCTGGCCATAATACATGCCGCCACCGGGCGAGACGATCTCATCGGCCTTGGTCGACGGCGGTGGAACCAGAACCTTTTTCATGGTCGCCTGCAGGTCGGTATCGTGGAGATATTCAGGAATCGTAACCTCCAGATCCTCTTCAACCTTCAGGTCATAGAAATTGGTATGCTCGGCGACCAGAAAGAGCAGGCCAAGCAGTTCATTGCCGATTTCATAGCCGGCATGGGCAGACTGGATGCGCGCCCATGTTTCCTTGTCGTAGCTCCCTTGTGGCTTGTCCTTGGCGAGAATGTCGTTGAGCTTCACAAAATCCTGAGCGGTCAGGGAGAGTTTTTCACGCAGTTTGGCATAGAAGGCAAGGGCATCTTCAAGTAGATCCCGGTCATGGGTCCAGATGACTTCAGCTGCAGGGGCATCGGCCCGCCAGTCCATGTTGAGGTAGCGATAAGTATCCTCAAGGACCAGCAACGGGTTGCGCAACCAGGTGATTTTACCATTCTCCATACGGTAGTTGCTTTTGTTGAGGCTCAACCAGCCGGAGAGGAGGTGGGGATCGTTCAGCAGCATTTCCATCGGCCGGGTCAGCAGGGTCCCTTTGCGGTCCAGGGCAACAGATGCCGCCTTGGCCCCTTCCGCGTCATCAGCAAAGAGCTTGCCGTAGTGTTTTTTGGCTGACAGGAAGGCGTGCACAACATCGATCTTTTGCGCCTCTTCCTTGAGCTTGCCGACCAGGGTCAGGTAGGGAACAATGAAGCGGGTGGTCGGTTTGGCCATGACATTATTACCAATGAACCAGTTGACCAGACCGTAATGAAATTTCAGGTTGGTAGCCAGATTACGTCCTCGCAGCACGGTACTGCACAGCACCCTGGACAGGTGATTGTAACTGTCGAGGCGATCTTCCCCTTTGGTTAACAGCAGGGCAATGTTGGAATCATAAGCCCCGGCCAGGTGATAGAACATGAATTGGCCGGTGTCGGGGTTGGGGGTGCTGATCCCCTGGTCATCGCGAATTTCTCCTTCAATCGGGGGAGACCAGTAAAGGATGTAGCCGCCGGCGCTCGGCGACAGGGAGGCGTCGGTCGCGTTCAGGCGAGCTTCTGCCGCAGCGCCAAAACGTGGAATGCGTTCCGGGCGGGGCAGGCGATCCTTGTGGAGTGCCAGCAAGGCCATGGCTTCGACCAGGGATTCGACAATAAAGAACTCGTTTTTATCGTCGGGATTGGTAAATTTCAGGCTGTAGACCAGCTCGGTTACCCGGTGTTCCACCTGGATGCGGGTGTTGACTTCCATGAAATAGTGACGCGCGCCATCAACGATACATTCGAAGGTCGAAGCTGAATCGAGACCGACCGCGAGTCCAAAACGCTCGGATTCTTCTTCCATGCGCTTAAGAACGTTCAGGTCGGATTCAAGGGCTTTGATCTGTTTACTGTTTTTAGCTTTTTTCACTTTGGCGATTTCCTGCGCCAGGCCTTCCTGGGTGACGGAAATCTCCAGCAGCTTCTGCTCGTGCATTTGTAATGAGCAGTCACGTCCACCCAGAGCGATACACCACTGTCCGTTACCCAGCAACTGAATCTCGTTGTGGCGGGTCTGCTCAATGTTCAATTCGATCAGCACGTTCTTGTTGTCACCAACACCGTTGGCTTTCACTTCGCCGAGGATTTCCCGTACCAGACCGGGGGCAGCAGCAGCGGCCTGCTGAATTTGTTGTTCTGTCGGTTGCTTGACCGTCAGCAGGGAGGCGCCGAGGATTCGTTGCCCCTTGCCGCCACCGCCGCCGATGGCTTTGAGGCGAATGCGGGCACCCGGATATTTTTTGAACATCTCCGCACATTCGTATTGCACCTGATTGCCGAGCTCTTCGATGGTAATCAGATCAATGCCCTTGCTGTACGATGCAAACAGGATGGCGTCGGCCAGAGCCTCAAGCGGGATTTCCTTGTCATCAACCAGTTTCGGGTCGAGGTCAAGACCTTCGGCTTTGACCAGTTCGCGCAGTTGTTCACGAGTTTTATTTTTCTTGAGCAGGGTGCGGGCGGTGACATTATCGATGCCCGGGGTTACCGAAACATTTACCTGTAAGGCCGTACGTTTGGCCTCATCTTTTTTTCCTGCTGCGCGCTGGGTGCCGGAGCACGGGCCAATAAAGCGCAAACCGGCATTTTCCAGGGCTGCAACAAACTCATCATCCTCCGCCATAAAGCCGTAGCCGGCAAAGACCGAGTCGTAGCCATTGTCTCTGGCAATACTGATGATCTGCTGGATTCTTTCAATGCGCTCTTCCTTGGAGGCACCAGTATAGTCAGGTACCCGATGAACCCTTCTGGTGTCAGTCAGTTGGCGCAATTCCGGGGAGAGGGCGCTCGGGTAGACAATGGAATCTTTTTCCGACAACAGGATGCCGTAGTGACTGATCCCCATCTCTTCGTAAACGTCCATCGCTTCTTTGCGGATCGGTCCACGACAGACAATCAGGGGCTTAAGTTCTTCGCAAGAAAAAGAACTGATCCATTTCGATGGGGATTTGCTGAGACGGCGATCCTTGTGGATCAGGGGGTTGTTAAAGTACAGGTTGGTATTTTGTTGCATGAGTTTTATCTCCAATTTTCATGTGATGAAAAATAGCACTCAACAGGTTCAAATGGCGGACAGGGTCAATGGAACTCGCGCTGGACACCCTGCCAGGCCGAAGGCTTGTAGTGACGCAGGAAAAAATTGAGGTTTTCCCCCAGAGCCTTGCGCAGGTCGGTCGGCATGACCAGCGAGGAAATGGAGCCGAGCGCCAGGCCTTCCTTCGGATTCATCAGTTCTTTTTCGTAACGCTGATTCAGCGCTGTTTCTTCTGATCTTAACCACTCGGCTGCTTCTTTTTCGGCATCCTTTTTGGCATCAGCACCGTCAAGGCCGGCTTTGATGCGCTCGGCTACTCCTTGCGCGATGCGCGCCTTGATTGAACTACGCAGCTTGCGCAGTTCATCTTTGTAGACAAACTCTTTGCCGGCCGGTCCCATAACTGCCAGGCGGGTGGTCGGCAATGCCAGCACCAGGTCGGCGCCGGTCGGGTAGTTGTTATAGGAGGCATAGGCACCACCAAAGGCATTGCGCAGGATCAGCAGGATCCGGGGGGTACGGACATCGACAATGGAATCAAGCATGGAACGACCGGCCTGGACAATGCCGCGGGCTTCCTGCTCGCGTCCGGGGAGAAAACCGGTGGTGTCTTCCATGAAAATCAACGGAATATTGTAGATGTTGCAGAAACGCACAAAGCGGGCAATTTTCAAGGCCGAGTCACAGTCAATCTGACCGGAGGAAACGGCTGAGTTGTTCGCCACGAAACCAACGACATTACCGCCCAGGCGGCCGAAGGCAGTGATGGCCTCCCGTGAACGGGTTGGCTGGATTTCAAAATAATCACCATGGTCACAGATCTGTTGGATGACGATGGAAACATCGAACGGCGTATTGAAGCCGGTGGGGGAATTAAAGGCTTTTTTCAGCAGGGTGTTGACCTCCCAGGTTTTGCGATCAAGGGGATCGCTGGTTTCCTGGAAGGGAGCCATGCTGTGATTGTTGTCGGGAATATAGCTGAGTAGCCGAATCGCAGTACGCAGGGCGGCCATTTCATCGGAAACGGTCAGATCAGTCACTCCGGACGCAGCATGAACCTTGGGCCCGCCCAGATCCTCGGGGCTGATATCCTCACCGAGAACCGATTTGACAACCCCGGGCCCGGTCAGGCCGAAGAAGGTGTCTTCCGGTTGGATGAGGAAACTGCCCTGGCGCGGCAGATAGGAGCCCCCACCGGCATTAAAACCGAACATACACATGATGGTTGGGATCACGCCACTGATCTTGCGCAGGGCGGTAAAGGCTTCGGCATAGCCATCAAGGCCACCAACGCCGGCTGGTACGAAGGCGCCGGCAGAGTCGTTCATGCCAATCAGCGGAATTCCTTTTTCGCCCGCCATGTACATCAATCGCGCCAGTTTCTGGCCGTTGGTAGCGTCGATAGACCCGGCACGGACGGTGAAATCGTGTCCATAGATGGCAACGTCACGGCCTTTAATGTTGAGAATGCCGGTGACCAGAGAGGCGCCGTCGAGGTTCTTGCCCCAGTTTTGAAAGAGAATATTGGGCTCGTGGCTGGTTAAAAAGTTGATCCGCTCCCAGACCGTCATGCGTTTTTTGAAGTGTTGCTTTTCGATCTGGGCGACACTGACGGACTTGATCGGGCGTTCAACCAGCTCGTAGCCTTCACGCATGACCTCTTCATACGCACCTGCTTTGCCGGCAATTTCTCCCGGGATATTGAATTCGACCTGTTGTTTCTCAGCGAGAGGGTTTTGCAATGAGGGTTTGATTTTGTTGTTTGACATCGTTGGCATCCCTTTACAAAAGTTTTGAGTCGATTGTCTGATGTCGGTGTAGTTCAAAGACATCAAAAAAAACTAGAGCACTAAAAAGCTGATCGCGTGGTTCATGGGAAATAAGGTTTTCTTGATTTGCCCTCAAGATGGCTAGCGGGACAAATCAGTTTGGTTTTCCAATAAAACATAAAACGCTGTTTTTTACAGCGCTAACAAACAAAAAATAGGGCAAATTGTCAAGGATAATTTTACTTAGGGTAAAAAATTACAGAATTTGTTTATCACGATTTGAATCTTTTTGTAATGTCGTTTGACTGCAGCAAGACCGGGTTTTATAAATGACAGGAAGAAGTTAAAAGCATCAAGGGGTGTCATTTCCGGTTTTTTTCAGGCCTCTTAGTTACCTTGCGCGCTTTGTGAGAACCAAGCAGCAGTGACAGCAGATCTGTGCGTTTACATAAACGCAAAGCCTCCTCAATATCTTGATGGGATTCCGGCAGGTGATAAAGGAGCAGCGACTTCTGTAGTCTTTTTTCTTTTGCTGTGCGTGTGACCGGTACGCGACTGCCACTAAAAGGATCGCTCCCGGTGTAATAAATACAGGTCGACAGGGTGCCTGGAGTCGGGGTGAAATCCTGTACCTGTTCAACCTTAAGTTGATGTTGTTTGAGATATAAGGCCACCTCAATCATGTCATTCAGAGTGCAGCCGGGATGGCCACTGATCAGGTAGGGAACGATACCGGGAAAACGACCCTTGTCACGACAGCGCTGCCGATAATCATCTAGAAAGGCGGTGAATATTGCCGCCCCAGGTTTATGCATGACCCGGCTGACGGCATCACTGAAGGTCTCGGGGGCCACCTTGAGTAATCCGCTGATGTGATAATCCAGCAGGGCATCATAATACTCGGGCTGCAACGGCAGCAGGTCGTAGCGGATACCTGAGGCAACAAAAACGTGCTTGACCTTTTGGTGGTCGCGCACCAGTTGCAGTAACTGGCGGTTAGCACGGTTGTCAATCTGCAGATGGCGGCAGCGTTCAGGATACAGACAGCTGCTGCGGCGACAGATGCGTTCCTGGGCGGGGTTGCCGCAAGCCAGACCATACATGTTAGCTGTTGGTCCGCCGACATCGCTGATGGTACCGTTAAAATCCGGCTGTGTACTAATCGCATCGACCTCCCTGGCAATAGAGGCAAGCGAGCGTGACTGGATCCGTTTCCCCTGGTGGGAGGCGATAGCGCAGAAGGCACAGCCACCAAAACAGCCACGATGGCTGGTAATTGAATGACGAATCTGCAAGTAGGCGGGGATGGACTCGCGATAAACGGGATGGGGCTGGCGAGTAAAGGGAAGGGCGTAGATCCGGTCCATCTCCTCTTCGCTTAACGGCAAAGCGGGGGGAAGGATAACCAGTTGGCGGTTGCCGTGGGGCTGGATCAGAGTTTTGGCTAAAAACGGATTGGACTGTTCTGCTGCCAGCCGAAAAGCGCGATTGTACATCTGGGTGTCAGCGTTTATCTGCTCAAAGCTCGGTAACATCGAGTGCTCTTGTAAGGGATCTTCTTTGCCGGACAGATATGCCGTTCCTCTAATATTGCGCAACGCAGAGATGTTTTCTCCGCGATCGAGTCGTTGGGTTACCTCAAGGATGGCGGTTTCCGCCATCCCGTAAATAAGCAGATCGGCCTTGCTGTCGACTAGTATTGAGCGCCTGACCCGATCTGACCAGTAATCGTAATGGGCCAGCCGGCGTAAACTCGCTTCAATCCCACCGATGACCGTAGCCACCCCTTTGAAAACCCCTTTAACTGCGGCGGTATAGGCAATGGTGGCGCGATCAGGTCGTAGTCCTGACTTCCCTCCTGGGGTATAGGCATCACTGCGGCGGATTTTTTTGGCCGCCGTATAATGGTTGACCATGGAATCCATGGCGCCGGCGGAGATAGCAGCAAAAAGTCGGGGTCGTCCCATTCGCTGAAGATCTAGCGGTTGCTTGATGTCCGGCTGGGCAATCACACCAACCCGATAACCTGCTGCTACGAGCAAGCGTGCCAACAAGGGAACACCGAAGGCCGGGTGATCTACATAGGCATCGCCACTGATAAACAACACATCAAGTTGTTCCCAGCCGCGTCTGGACATCTCCTCGCGGCAGGTTGGCAAAGGCTCTGAATCATGTCTTAGGGGATTGATAACCATCGTAGAATGCTGACCTTTTAGCTGTGGTTCATTGTATGAAAAAAACTTCCATATCGATAAAAACAATCAAGAATTACCACAAGTTACTAATGTCGCGATTTTGTCGATCAGGGCAATATTTTACTTGACTCGATTACAGCTGGACTGTAAATATTACCATATTTGTTATCATTTTGCAGCTCAAACTCTTTCATGATTTTTTCGTTGGTTAGAGTGAAGAGCGGTTGTAGTCTATGGATATCACATCAGCGCTGGTGCTAGTGAGCGTAAACATTAACTGCGGGAGGTAATTGTGATTGAGACGATCGATGTGGGTACGGTGAACTGGGCCCGTGCCACCTTCACCCTGACAGCCATGTATCACTGGATATTTGTACCGCTGACCCTTGGGTTGTCTTTTTTGTGCGCATTTTTTGAGTCCATTTATGTCCGTACCCAGAATCCTGAATGGAAACGTCTGACCAAATTCTGGATGACCCTGTTTGCGATTAATTTTGTCATCGGGGTCGCCACCGGCATTATCATGGAGTTCGAGTTTGGAACTCACTGGGCCAATTATTCATGGATGGTCGGCGACGTTTTCGGCGCGCCCCTGGCCATTGAGGGGATCGTCGCTTTTTTTCTGGAGGCTACCTTTGTGGCCGTGATGCTGTTCGGCTGGAATCGGGTCTCCCAACGGTTGCACCTGTTTTCAACCTGGATGGTGGCGATCGGGGCAAGCTTGTCAGCACTCTGGATTCTGGTGGCCAATGGCTGGATGCAGGCTCCGGTTGGTATGGTGTTCAACCCGGATAGCGCGCGCTTCGAAATGGAAAACCTCTGGTCGATCATTTCATCGCCGGTGGCAATAAGTCACTTCGCTCATGCTACCAGCTCGGGATTTCTACTTGCTTCATTGTTTGTCATTGGTATTTCCAGTTTCTTCCTGCTGAAAAAACGTCATATTCAGTTTGCCAAGCGGTCGATTGTGGTGGCCTGCGTCTTTGGCCTGTTCAGCTCGCTGTTTGTTGCCTTTACCGGTGATGAGCACGCTTACCTTACGGCCCGTGAGCAGCCGCTGAAGCTGGCGGCGATGGAAGCCCTGTATGAAGGGATGACACCGTCCGGGTTGATAGCGGTTGGATTGATGCGTCCCGGGGTAGCGCCGGGCAGCGACGAAGATCCCTTTTATTTCAAGATCGAGATTCCGGGGATGCTTTCCTTTTTAGCTAACCGTCGTCTTGGCACTTTTGTTCCGGGGATCAATGACCTTGTTTATGGTAATGACGAGTATAACCTGTTAAGTGTTGAGACGAAAATTGATCGCGGTAAAACCGCAGTCGCCAGCCTGGCCGACTATAAACAGGCAAAAAAGAGTGGTGATGAAACCTCTGCCGGTGCCGCGCTGGCCGAATTTGAACAGCACCGTGATTACCTTGGCTACGGTTATCTGGAGTCCCCGGAGCAGGCGGTGCCGCCGGTTTGGATTACTTTCTACGCCTTTCGTGTCATGGTTGGCTTGGGTACCTTTTTTATCCTGCTGTTTCTGGTCTACCTCTATCTGCTGGAAAAAAAGCAGCTTGAGAATCGTCCACTGGTTCTCAAGGTTGGTTTCCTTTCGATATTTCTGGCCCATATCGCATCTCAGGCCGGCTGGCTGGTCACTGAGGTCGGGCGCCAGCCCTGGGCAATTCAAGGTTTGCTGCCGGTCAACATCGCCACATCACATCTTGATACCACCACCGTCGCCATATCGTTTTTTCTGTTTCTTGCCATCTTTACCGTTCTGCTTATCGCTGCGGTTAAAATTATGGCCAAACAGATTTCCCTTGGACCGGAAGGAGAGTAACTATGTTTGGGAGTCTTGAATGGTCTACTTTGCAGCAGTTCTGGTGGCTCATCGTTTCTGTAGTGGGCTCGTTGTTTGTTCTTTTAACCTTTGTCCAGGGGGGGCAGACCCTGATTCTGACGGTACCAAAGTCTGAGACGGAAAAATCCCTGATGATTAATTCCCTTGGGCGCAAATGGGAGTTGACGTTTACCACTCTGGTTTTGTTCGGTGGTGCTTTTTATGCATCTTTCCCGCTTTTTTACGCGACCAGTTTTGGCGGCGCCTTCTGGGTCTGGCT
Organism: Pelovirga sp.; assembly: GCA_046482365.1. GTDB lineage: Bacteria > Desulfobacterota > Desulfuromonadia > Desulfuromonadales > Geopsychrobacteraceae > Pelovirga. The sequence goes on from JAWOFG010000182.1 coordinate 56,623, forward strand.
GGCGATCCTGTTCACGTTCATTGTTCAGGCGGTCAGTTACGAATACCGGCGTAAACCAAACAACTTTCTTGGTCAGAAAACCTTTGAAATGTTCTTGGTGATCAACGGCTCGATCGGGATTTTGCTTATCGGTGCCGCGATCGGGACCTTTTTCACCGGGTCCAATTTTATTATCAATGATTACAATCTGTCCCGCTGGACCCATCCGCTGCGCGGGCTGGAAGCAGCATTCAGCTTATTCAACTTGAGTTTCGGCCTTTTCCTGGTGTTTCTGGCACGGACCCTGGGTGCCCTCTATCTGGCCAACAACCTTCAGCAGGAGCAACTGGTGCCGCGTTTAAAGGTCTCATCTTTTAATAACCTGCTCTGTGCGCTGCCATTTCTGCTCTATGTGTTGATCCGGCTGGTGACCATGGAGGGTTTTGCCGTTGATCCGCAGAGCGGCGAGGTGTTTATGCAGTCCGGCAAGTACCTCAATAACCTCCTTGAATTTCCTGTTACCTTAGTCCTGTTGCTGGCCGGACTGGTGCTGGTCGTGGCTGGGGTAGCACTTAACCGTTTTACTGCGTCGGTGCGCGGTATCTGGCCGGCTGGTCTGGGTACGGTAATGACCTGTCTAGCCGTGTTTTTTCTGGCGGGGTACAACAATACCGCATTTTACCCATCAAAATATGACCTGGGCAGCAGTCTGACCATCTACAACGCTTCCAGCAGCCACTATACCCTGACGATGATGTCTTATGTCTCCTTATTGGTTCCTCTTGTGCTGGCTTACATCGCCTGGATATGGCGCCAGATGGATACGGAGAAGTTGACCGACGAAGAAATTGCTGCAGATAAAAAGAGTTATTAAAAGGAGATAAAAACGATGTTACTGATGCTTTCCTGGATAGCCCTGATTGTTGTGTCGTACCTTGGTGCGGTGAGGTTGCTTAAGCGCTGGAACCTTCTTTAAATTCACGATCAATAGAAGAGCTTCGCACCCGCCGTTTATAGTGGGTGCGAAGCTCGCGCTCTGCTTTGTCCTTTGTCGGATCAGCAGCTTGCGCCGCTGGCGGCGCCGATGGAAAAGCCTTGACCGTATTCGTTATCGATGTAGTTGACCTGACGATCCTGAGTGAAGGGCAGGACCGACTCTTCGATCAACAAGTCAATATTGTTAATGGTGTGAATCTGCTGGTTTTCCTGTAGCTCATCCAGAGCCAACCCCAAACGGGGGCCACCTCAGCCAAAGCCTTCAAATACAATCCGCAGGTGTTTTTCCGGGTGCTCCTGCATCAGTTCCTTGATTTTGTCGCGGGCAACATCAGTTATTTTCAGCAAATCATCTCTCCTTTGGTGATCGTTGCAGGTTGTAAGGGTAAGTCTTCAGTTCGGGTAGCAAGGTGGTCACGCCACCTTCATTGTCAGCCTCAGGTGAAACCGGATCCACTACTTGGGCTACATGAACCGCCGGAAGTGCTGATCGCGGTGCGTGAGACCCTGCGTACTGCTGGTTTAGAACAGGCCGGGCAGCGGATGTCAGGCTGAGACCTTGTCTGAATTTTTTCTGTTATTTTTCCACACTGCGGGCACTGGTACTCAAAAATCGGCATAGCTCCTCCTTGATGTCAATATACATATAAGTATATATATGGCTTTGTTGGTTTTCAAGCTTTTTTTTTGGATAGTTTGTATCTGTTCAGCACCGGGCCTTTGGATCCTATGTCAAGGGACGCTTTTCGTCATCCATGACCGCTTGTTGTCGCCGTCCATAGCGACAAACACCGTTGCCACAGGATCCAAAGGCCCTGCGCGAAGGACAGCAGCTGAATAATTACGATAGTTTTTTTGTTCGGGTCAAAGAAAGCAGGTAGCCCGATCGTTTTTTTCCGAAACCTCCAAATTCAACCATGGACGAAAAGCCATTTTGATATATACTAACGCCGTTTTATTATTTCTCACAGGGAGGTTGTTATGACAGAAACACCGATTTTAAGCCGCGTAGAACATCACATCGGCTACATTACCCTCAATCGTCCGCAGGCCTTGAACACCTTCACCCCGGAATTTTCTGATCTGCTTGATCAGAGTTTATGGGCGATGGAGCGGGACGATGACGTTCGGGTCATTGTTGTTGAAGCAAAAGGAAAACATTTCAGTGTGGGAATTTCTCTTGAGGAGTTTCGCGGCAAGACGCCGCTAGAAGCTCGGCGATTTCTTCATCGGATTGATGCTTTTTACCATACCCTGAATCGTCTTAATAAGCCGACAATAGCTGCCGTGCAGGGATATGCTGCGGCCAACGGAGCCGGGCTGTCTTTTGCCTGTGATATGACGGTTGCGACCGAAAGTGCCGTGTTCGGTACGACTGCTATCAATGTCGGTCTAATCTGTCTGGGCCCGGCTGTGCCCCTGCTGCGTCTGGTCGGGCGCAAAAAGGCGATGGAAATGATTCTGACCGGTGAGACCCTGAGCGCGACTGAAGCACAACGGTTGGGGCTGGTCAATCGTGTAGTCGCTGACGATGCGCTGGCGGCTGAAACCCTGAAGCTGGCACAGACCCTGACCGCAAAAAGCCCGCTGGCCCTGCGGGCCGGTAAAGAAGGCTTGCGGCGCCTGCAGGATGTTCCTTATCACCAAGGCTTGGAAAATATGGATGACCTTTTTGCTGCGTTGACCACCTGCAGTGATGCTGAAGAGGGTATCAGTGCCTTTCTCGAAAAACGCTCTCCGCAATGGCAACAGTGCTAGCATGGCGAATAGTCAGATTAGAAGTCAGTGCCATGGCCGCACATTGATTGGATAACTCAAATACCCAGGAGCTGTTATGTCGAAAGGATTTATTGTTGTATTAGTAATTTTTTGTGCTCTGGTTTCATCCGCTCATGCCTTCGATGAGGAACTGGGCCAGATTGCCGGCATCAGCCGTACCTGCGCCGGTTGCCACGGCACTGATGGCGCTTCACCCGGGGCGATGATTCCTATCATTGGTGGCCAGATGGAGGGTTATCTGGCCGTGACGATGGAAGAGTTCGCTACAGATCAGCGCCCCGGCAGTGCCATGCTTAAATTTGCCAAAGGGTACTCGGCCGAGCAGCGGCGTGGCATCTCTGCCTATTTCGCTGCCAAGCCCTGGGTAAACAGCCCTTGGGCGGCACCTTCTTCTGCCCAGAATCCGGATCTGGTTCGTGCCTGCACCGGTTGCCATGGCAGCAGTGGGGAGGGGCGCAATAATACCCCCCGTCTGGCCGGGCAGGCTCCTGAGTATCTTAAACATGCTCTGCTTGAATATCAGCGTGGCGAGCGACCCGCTGCTACCATGCGTCTGATGCGGGCCTTTGATGAGGCAACTATCAAGCTGATGGCTGATCACTTTTCCTCTTTAAAATAAGGAGTAGAGCATGAAACGTCGAGATTTCATCCGTTACACTGCGGTTGGCCTGGGGGCCTTATCCTTCGCTCCCACTATGTCCCTGGCTTCCTCCGGCGGTCGCAAACGGGTGGTCGTTGTTGGTGGGGGGTTCGGCGGGATGACGGCCGCCCGCTATCTCAAACGATTGAATCCAGCCCTTGAGGTGGTGTTGATTGAACGTAATGAAAAGTTCATTTCCTGTCCGATCAGCAACTGGGTCATGGTTGGCAAGTGGCCGATGTCAGACATCAGTTTTTCTTATGAAAGTCTAGCCGGGCAGGGGATCAAGATTGTTCATGACGAAGTCACAGGTCTTGATGCGACTGCCGGCTACGTTCAGGGAAAGGCGGGAAAATATGTTTATGACCGGCTGGTTGTATCACCCGGGATCGATTTTCGTGACGAGTTGATTGAAGGCTACGATCAGCGCGCCAAGGATGCTTTTCCTCATGCCTGGCATGCCGGTCCGCAAACGCTGCAGCTGCAACAGGAACTTGCCGCCCTGCCTGCTGGTGGTACGGTGATGATGACGGTGCCGGCCAGTCCTTATCGCTGCCCCCCCGGCCCCTATGAGCGTGCCAGTCTGATCGCTGATTATCTGAAATTAAACAAGCCGGGGTCACGTTTGATCGTGGTTGACCCGCATCCACAAATTGCTTCGAAAGCTGCGTTGTTTCAGTCGGCCTGGGATGATTACTATCAGGATGTGATCGATTATCGTACCGAGCAGACAATCGTAGGAGTAGATATTGATAAGAAGAGTATCGTGACTCCGTCTGGTGACATTAGTGCTGATGTGATCAACCTGATTCCCAATCAGAAAGCCGGCGCCCTGGCTTTTGCTCTCGGGCTGGTCCCCGAGGATGAGTTGTGGGCACCGGTTAACCCCCGGACCCTCGAATCCAAGAGGATTCCAGGTGTTTATGTGATTGGTGATGCGACCGATGCCCGCACCAGTGGTCCGATGCCGAAATCAGGTTATGTCGCCAATTCCATGGGCAAGGTGGTTGCGGCTGCGATTGTTGCAGAGCTTGCCGGCAAGACAGCGCCGATTCCCTGGTTTGCCAACACCTGCTACAGCATGGTCAGCATGTCTGAAGCGATCTACATCACCGGGGTTTATCAGTATGATGCAGCGTTGGACACAACCATTACCATCAATGAAGGCACCAAGGTTTCGACCGGACGTTCTGCTCTGTACGGTCGCTATGCCGAGGACTGGGGCCCGGCTATCTGGTCTGACATGATGGGGACATGAGTCAACCTGTTTCGATTAGCCCGGCGTTTTTTGCTGAATTATATTTGACATATGATGGCTTTAAGTTATAGTTGATTAACTCTAAATAAGCTTCCGATAAGAGCAAACCCGGGGCGATCCGGGGACGCAAAGCCACGGGTCCCACGCGGACAGCCGGGTTGCCGAAGAGTCAGTTGTCAGGCCCACTTCGGTATGAAGCTGGGCCTTTTTTTGTCAGTCAGGTGGCTTTTGTTGCTTTAGGGCGAAGTGACCAACGATGATTGGGAGCGGACAGCAATGGGCACAGCTCAGGATGACAGGTTCCAGCGCCGGATCAGACTGCAGAAGCTTCGTTGCCGTGCCCTGGAGTTCTGGTCAGGTGTTGGTTTACGTCCCCGCCTCATTGGTGCTTTTTTGCTGGTTTCCTTGATCCCTTTAGTGATCCTCTTTTTTGCCCAGTATCAAATTTCCAAACGTAACGTTCTTGACCAGATCGAATCAAACCTGATGCAAATTGCCGAGGGGCAACACCGGCGTATCGATATGGAGTTGCAGCGGCTTTTCGAACAACTGGAACTGGTAAGCAGTCGAACCCAGCTGCGTATCAGTTTAAAGGCTTATAACCGGACTGGAGAGCATCACCACCTGGAGCTTTTGAACAGGATCATGGGCGACGCCCTTGCGTCAATGGAGCATTTTGTCGGTATCTGGATTCGTAATCCTGATGATGATCTGGTGACGGGAGTTTTTAATGAGGATCCGGAGGCTCTCTGTTCTCTGACTCCTCCAGTTCAATCAGCAGAGTCGAAGCAACTGCAGCTGCACTGGTTAGCCGAAGATAGCCCCTGTGTCTGGGTGAATGGACCCCTTTATCTTGAAGATCAAAACCTCGGCACTATTTATCTGCTGGTAACCATGACCGACATCGTTGCCGTGCTCGAAGATTTCCGTTGTGAACAATCCGGAATGGAAAATGTTTTGTTGCTGCCTGCTGATAATCAAGACATAAAAATTCTGGGGACCCTGTGTCCGGTCCAAGGGAAAGCTAATCAGGCTTTTTATCGTTTGTTAGAGTCGTCTGATTTCTATAGTACCTTGATTGCCGGTGGGGAAAATAGGTCACCCGTTTACCACCATGGCCACATCGCAGTAGTTCGACAACTCAGTTATGGCTTCGGTGATGTTCTGGTTCATGCCCATCCCGCTTCGTTGGATGGTGTTTTCTGGGGCCAGATGCGCTATCTGTTGGGGATGACCTTGTTCGCTCTGGTTTTGGTCATTGCGATGGCCCTTGCCTTGACGCGCATGATCGCCCGTCCACTACGGGAACTGACCAGAGCGACTTCGATATTGCATGTTGGTCAGACTGACGTTCATATCAAAGAGCAGTTCTGGGGTGAATTTGCTGAACTGACACAGTCGTTCAACCGTGCCATGCGGGCGCTTTCGCGCCGCACTCGCGAGTTGAATCGGGAGGTTGAAGCGCGCCGGCGATCGCAGGAAAAACTGGTTGATCTGGCCAATACCGATACCCTGACCGGTTTGATTAATCGCCGGTATTTTATGGAAAAATTTCGTGAGGTGCTCAGCTTGCCATTCAGGGATCGCCAACCTGCAGCGCTTTTGTATATTGATCTGGACGATTTCAAACCCATCAATGACAGCATGGGACACGAAGCGGGCGACCTGGTGCTGCAGGTGGTGGCCGGAAGGATTCGTCACTTGTTGCGCGAAGGGGATCTCGCCGCGCGTATGGGTGGTGATGAGTTTGTGTTGTTGTTGATGGCGGATGGTTTGCATCCCCTCGATCCGGAGGTGATTGTGAAGCGGGTAGAAGAGCAACTAACCATGCCGATGACGATCAAGAATCAGGTCATTAGCGTCGGCTGCAGCATCGGTACTGTCAGGCTCTCACCCGGAGATGATCCCCATGTGGTGCTCAACCGGGCAGATCAGGAAATGTACCGGGTCAAGCGCTCACACCGTATCAACAAGACTGAAAATTGATTGATGATCCCAGATGGATTCTTGAGTTCAGCAAAATTTCACCAGCCGGCAGTTGTACTAGATCTTGCCGTGCAATTCCTTTACCCGCTCTTTACAATTCTTAACGTGCTATTTGGCGTAACTTTGTTACATTTTTAACGTGACTTTTAGAGTGTCGCAGTATTGATACCTGAGTTTTGATACGGTGGCAATGTTGCCATGAAATGTTATCGTGCCGGGGTGAAGTCAAATGCACAAACTGATCATCTTTTTGCAGTTCATCCTGGTTGTCTCGACAACAGGGCAGCATGTTTGGGCTTTTGACCTGGACTCCAACCAACTTGCAACAAGTCCGGAAACGAGCTGGCCGTCATCGCCTTTAACTCTTGAACAGACCATTGCCCGGGCGCTGGCTCAAAATCCCGAAATTGCAGCTAAAGGCTGGGAGGCAGAGGCCGCGCAGGCCAGGATCAGCGCTGCCAGTGGCGCCCGTCGGCCGCGCCTGGCTTTGAGCGGCAATTATATGCATCATCTTGATGAGCAGCGTTTGATCCCGGCCGCCAGTGACGGTAGTCCCGGCCTGTTCGGGCGCGATATTTTTATGGCCGATGTCGTTGTTACCCTCCCCCTGTACGCTGGTGGTCGGCTGAACCATCAGATCGCCGCCAGTGAACTGCTTCATGAGGCCGCCCTCAAGCGCCTGGCTCGCAGTCGTGATGAGTTGATTTTTAATGTCACCAGCCTTTACACCCATATCCTGGCCCAACACCAACTGATTGTCTCCCTTGAGTTTTCTGCTACGACCCTGGCTCGTCACGTGGAACGGGTAGATCGCCTGATCAAGGCGGGCAAGGCCGCCCGGGTTGAGCGTTTGCGGACCCAGGTGCGGCTTGCCGATATTCAACAATTACTGGTGCGCGAGCGTAATCTGCTGTATTTACAGCAACGTGCCCTGGCAGGCTTGCTGGGGATTCGTGGCGGGGGTGATCATCCGCTGGTTGCCGGCGAACTGGAAAACGGCTTCACTGATCCTATCCCGGAGTTTTCTGAGGTGTTAAAGCGGGCACGAACGACACGTAGTGATTATCGTGCGGCGCTGCTGGCCCTCAATGCTCAGGAGCGTCAGTTGAATGTCGTTCGCGCCGGCCACCTGCCATCTTTATCCCTGCAGGGCAGTTACGGCAGTCGTTGGGCTGTCGGTTCCACCACCGGAAACGGCTCCGACCAGGCCGATGTCGGTCGTATCGGCTTGGTGCTGGAAATTCCGCTCTATAGCGGCGGTCAGGTCAGTGCCGGCGTGGCGGAACAGCGTGCACAGTTGGGGGCTGCCCGGGCGCGCCTGCACACCCTTGAACAACAGATTGGCCTTGAGGTGGAAACTGCAGTTCGCAATCTTGCGGCGGCGGCTGAGCGGGGTGGTGCGCTGCAGCAAACTCTGGAATTGGCCCATGAAAGTCTGCAGATAGAACAGCAGAAGTATGAACTGGGCAAGGGCGCTATTATCGATGTCCTTGATGCGCAGACGGAACTGCTGCAGGCAGAATCAAGTTACTATCGGGTGTTGGCAGATTATCATACGGCGCAGGCGCAATTGACTCTGGCGGTGGGTGAATAATGAAAAAGTGGATCGTCGCTACAGCTGTGGTGCTGGCCGCCATGGTTGCCATATTTGTCTGGTATCAACCCGCGGCAGAAGATGCCGATGTTGCACCGCCGGCGAAAACAGCCCCGGCACCAATGGTTCAGGTGTTGCCGGTGCCGCTGAAAAGCTTTGCCGCCAGGCTGGAGCTGACCGGCAGCGTAGAACCGGCCGTCAGCGCTCAGCTGGCGCTGGCGGCCGAAGGGGTCGTCAAAAAGGTCCTGGTGCGTGAGGGGGATCGGGTGAGTACCGACGCCCTGCTCGCCACTATCGCTCGTAAAGGCGGGGTTACGGCGTTGATTGATTCGTTAAGTCGTGAGCTTGCCCAGGAAGAGGACAACCTTGCGCGCTTGACCAAGCTGGTTGAGATCGGCGCCCTGCCGGCGGAACAACTGGAACTGGCCGGCGTAGCGCGAGAAAAAATTCGGGTACAGCTGATTAATGCCCGTGAGGCAGCACGGGACTATGAACTGCGCGCACCCTGGTCGGGTATTGTCAGTCGGATTGAGGTAAAAGCGGGGGAGCTGGTCGCCCTGCGCACCCCTCTGGTTGAAATCTACGATCCCACCAGCCTGGTGATTCAAACCGCCGTTCCCGAGCGCTATGCCATGGCTATGACGATCGGTATGGCCACGGCGATCAAACTGGACGCCTATCCGGAGCAGATCTTCAGTGGCCGGATTGTGCAGGTGTTTCCTGAACTGGACGTGCGTCTACGTTCCCGCACTATCCGGATTGCCCTGGATCAGCCCCTTGCGTTGTTGCCGGGGATGTTTGCCCGTCTTGATATTATTCTGGAGTCGCTGGCGGATGTTCCCGGCGTTCCGGTGCAGGCCGTTCTGGCCAGTCCACAAGGCCCTGTCGTTTTTGTTGTTGAGGATGGCAAGGCGCTGCGCCGCAAGGTCGAGACGGGGATCGAGGATGACGGATTCATCCAGATCAAAAAAGGGGTCAAGGTTGGTGAAAGCCTGATTATCGCCGGTGCGGAAAAGCTCAAGGAGGGTGCTGCGGTGACGGTGCGCGCCGCAGGTAGCGGCCAGGCGCCAACGAAAGGCGCGCAAGAATGAACCTGACCCGTTACGCTATTTATCGGCGGCTCGCCTGTGGTGCCATTGCTGCCTTGCTGGTGGTTCTGGGTTTGTATGCCCTGTCTTTGCTGCCGATGAACTATCTGCCTTCTATCACCTATCCCTTGATCAAGGTCGAGATTCGCTGGGATGGGGCGGCACCCACCGAGATCGAAAAAAATATCGCCCAGCCGGTTGAACGGGTGATTGCCACCGTGGATCGTCTTGAGCGGATGGAGTCCTCCTCCTTCGAGGGGCGCTACAGCCTTGACCTCCATTTCAAGTACGGTGCCGATGTCGATGTCGCTTTTCAGGATGTGACTGCGGCGCTGGCGCGGGTACGTAATCTTCCGGCGACGGTGGCACCGCCTTATGCGTTCAAGGCTGATCCGACCCAGATACCGGTGATGCAGCTGGCCATTTCGTCGGATCGCTGGGATCCCGTCACCCTGCGTGACTGGTCAGAAAACTGGTTTCTTGATCGGCTGATGGCGGTGCCTGGTGTCGCCGGAACCGATATTGTCGGGGGCCTGGTGCGCGAGGTTCAGATTTTACTGGATCAAGCGGCCATTGAAAAGCATCAGCTGGTACTTGATGACATCGTTGCCAAGGTTGCGGCCGAAAATATTGAGCTGACCGGCGGGCGGATCACGGTGGGGCCGAAAGAGATCATTGCCCGGACCATGGGCGAGGTAACCGGGATTGAGGAATTGGGACGCATTGTTGTTGCCGGTGATGGGCATCAGAGCGTTCTGCTGGCCGATGTGGCAACCATCGTTGATGATTATGCCGATAAGCGCGTCAGTGCCCGATTTAACGGCCGCGAAGCGGTACGGATCTCGGTGCTCAAATCAGCCGAAGCCAATATTGTCGAGGTGGCTGATGCGGTCAATCGACAACTGGAGTTATTACGTCCCGTGCTGCCTGAGGGGATTGAGCTGGGCTACGTTGAAGACCAGTCAGTTTATGTGCGTCAGGCCCTGACCGGGGTCAGCAGCGCGGCTATTGCGGCAGCAGTTCTGTTGATCATCGTTATCTACCTGTTTCTCGGCAGTCTGCGTCAGGTTGCCGTCATGTTGATTGCATTGCCTTTGACCCTGATCATCAATTTTGCCCTGATGAAGGTCGCCGGCTTCAGCCTCAATATTTTTTCCCTCGGCGGCCTGGTGGTGGCCATTGGTGTGGTGCTTGATAATTCCGTTGTTGTGCTGGAAAATATTACCCGTCTGCATCGCGCTGCCCCAGGGGACGATATCCGTGCCACCAGCCTGACGGCCACGACGGAAGTCAGCCCGGCACTGATTGCTGCAACCCTGTCGTTTCTTGCCTTGTTTGTCCCGTTTCTCCTGGTGCCGGGGCTGACCAGCCTGTTGTTTCGCGAGTTGATTCTGGTGATTGCCGGTATCGTTGTGGTCAGCCTGCTGGTCGCTCTGACCATGACGCCGTTGCTCGCGACCCTCTTTATCCACAGCAGCCAGACACCGATCTCGGATAGCCTGTTTGAGCGGTTTTTTAACCGGGTCGCCGATGGTTACGCCTTTATCCTCGATTGGGCTGTCCGCTGGCGACTGCTGGTTATCGCTCTGTTTGTCGTTATTCTTGCAGGGGCGGTGTTGCTTTCCGGTCGACTCGGCGGTGAGTTTCTGCCCTTGATTGACGATGGTCAGGTAATGATCCGGCTTGATATGCCAACCGGGGCAGCGGTAGCACAAACGGATCGTACTTTGCAACGCATTGAAGAGCGTCTGGCGGAGGATCCGCTGATCGCGACCATCTTCACTTTTTCCGGTGGTCAGGTCATGGGAATGACAACCCGTGAAGTTGCCCACCGTGGAGAAATCTATATTCAGCTGATTCCCCGGAGCCGGCGCGATATTACGACCGGGGAATATGCCGCCGATTTACGCCGCCGCCTGAACAGTCTGCAGCCTCCCGGAGGGCGGGCAATAGCGCGCCAGGTACCAATCCGTGGAATTCCCGGCATTCGCTCTGCTGATGTCATTGTCAAGGTGCGGGGACCGGACCTGAACCGCCTGGCGGAGTTGACCGGCACGACCACGCGTCTGGTTGCTGCGGTTGAAGGTTTTGGCAATGTGCGCGGCGGTGTCGATCTGACCAAGCCGGAATTCCAGGTTCATATTGACCGCGCCAAGGCCGCTACCCTCGGGATGTCGGTGGCCGATGTCAGTCGCTCATTACGAACCCTGATTACCGGTGCCGTACCCAGTCGTTTGCGCGACGGGGAGCAGTATTACGATATCCGGGTGTTGTTGCCTCGGGACCAGCTGGCCGGGCGCCAGGATCTGGAAAATCTGCTGATCAGTTCCCGTGCCGGGGGGGCCATCCGCCTGCGGGATATTGCGACAGTTGATCTGCAGAGTGGGCCCCTGGAGGTTTTGCGTGAAGATCAGCTCAAGCAGATCACCGTTGAAGCTGATATTGCTGACAGCGATCTGGCCGGAGCGGTAAAGAGGCTCGAGGTGGCGCTAGGTGAGGCAGAGTTGCCACCCGGCTACTCCTATGATCTTGGCGGCAGCGCCGAGATGATGCTCGATATGAAACGGGCGGTGGTAGCGGTGCTGGTTTTTTCCCTGTTCTTTTCCTTTATTGTTCTGACGGTTCAGTTCAACAGCTTTAAACTGCCCCTGGTGATTCTGGCCAGTGTGCCGGTGTGTTTTGCCGGCGTCGTTTTGCTGATGTATCAACTGGCGCTGCCCCTTGGGGCAACAGTGATTATCGGGATTCTGGTGGTGGTCGCGGCTACGGTTAATGATGGGGTCCTGCTGCTGACCTACGCTGGTGATATTGGCCAGCAAGAGCAGTTGCCGCCACGAGCGGCGGTGGTCAAGGCGGCGCGGATCCGGTTCCGGCCACGCGTGATGACCACCGTTACCACCATCACCGGATTTGTCCCGCTGGCCCTGAACCTGAGTGACGGGGGGGATATGCTTCAACCGATGGCGGTTGCTGCTATTGGGGGATTGGGGATGGAGATGCTGGTAGCACTGTTCCTCATGCCCTGTCTGTATGTGATGACAGCTAAACAGTAACCCGTTACCATCATTGACTATTCCACTATGACCTTGCGCAGGATAAGGGCTCCTGTGACTGATACCCATCATTCAAAGAAATAGCTGGTAAACCGGATCATCTGTCTCTTCTAAAAAGCGATAGCCGATGCGGTCAAGAAACTGCATCAGTTTGTTTTCATCGCCGAGCGGCAACTCCAGGCCGATCAGCACGCGGCCGAATTCCCCCCCCTGATTGCGGTAGTGAAACAGGGAAATATTCCAGTTGGTCCCCATGTCGGCCAGAAAGCGGGTCAGGGCGCCGGCGCGTTCCGGGAACCAGAAGCGGAACAGGCGCTCCCTGGTGGCCGCCGATGAACGCCCGCCCACCATGTAGCGCAGATGGGTTTTGGCCAGCTCGTTGGCAGTCAGGTCGATGGTCGGGTAGCCGCGTTGGCTGAGTTGGTCACAAAAAGCTAACCGCGCTGGTTCTCCACCAATGGCAACGCCGAGAAAGAGTTGGGCTTTGTCGCGATCGGCGAGGCGATAGCTGAACTCGGTGATGCTGGTACCGGCCAGCAGCTCACTGCAGAAGTGGCGCAAGGCGCCCGGTTTCTCCGGAATGGTGACAGCAAACAGGGATTCAAGCCCTTCACCAATCTGGGTGCGTTCTGAAACATAGCGCAGGCGCTCAAAATTCATATTGGCGCCGGAGTTGATGGCGATCAGGGTTTCTCCGCTGATCTGCCGTTGCTTGACATATTGTTTGAGCCCCGCCATGGCCAAGGCGCCTGCGGGCTCAACGATAGAGCGGCTGGCCTGGTAAACACTTTTGATCGCACTGCAGATCTCGTCGGTTGAGACGCGGATAATCTCATCGACATGTTTGCGGCACAGGTCAAAGGTTTTTTTGCCGACCTGTCGTACCGCCACGCCATCGGCAAAAATTCCAACGGTCTCAAGGGTGATGCGTTTGTCCGCGACCAGGGATTGGTACATGGCGTCACTGTCGAGGGGTTCGACCCCAATAATCCGGACCTGCGGTGCCAGCGCCTTGAAATAGGTGGCAATGCCGGCAATCAGGCCGCCGCCACCCACCGGCACAAAAATCGCGTCGAGTTTGCCGGCACTCTGCCGCAGGATTTCATCGGCAACGGTTCCCTGTCCGGCAATAATCAGCTCATCGTCAAACGGCGGGATAAAGGTCAGGTTACGCTGTTGTTGCAGCAGTTCGCAGTGGTCAGCCGCTTCAGAATAATTATCGCCATGCAGAACGACCTCGGCACCTAGCCTCTTAACCGCATCGATTTTGATCTTCGGGGTTGTTACCGGCATCACGATCAGCGCCTTGATGCCGAGCTTTTTGGCCGAGAAAGCGACACCTTGTGCGTGGTTACCGGCGGATGCGCAGATAACCCCATTGATCTGTTCGGTTTCGTAGAGATGGGCAATCTTGTTGTAGGCCCCACGAATTTTAAATGAGAAAACCGGTTGCAGATCTTCGCGTTTGATCAGGATCCGGTTGCCCAGTTGCAGTGAGAGTTCGGTGGCCTCTTCGAGGGGTGTTTCGACCGCTGCCTCGTAAACCCGTGAAGTAAGAATTTTGCGAATCATTTCCTGCATGGAGGTTCTTTCCTGTTGGTTTTAATGTTATTCGTTGCGCAGGTTAGGGGTCCGGCCATGTTGTTCGATAAACATTTTCACATATTGCAGCCGCTCGTAATCTTTCGGCGCGTTGCTGGCGTGACGGCTCATGCACCCGCGAACATCTGCTAAAGAACGGTAGCCGTTGTTTTCCATCCACTGCCGCAGTTCTTTTTCGATGACCCTGATGGAACTGAGACCATGCAGGTAGAGGGTTGAACAGAGTTGGGTAACGGTGGCACCGGCGAGCAGTGCCTTGATGACTCCGGTGCTGTCGTGGATGCCGGTCGTGGCGCCAAAATCACAGTCAACGGTGCCGTAGAGCAGAGAAATCCAGCGCAGTGTGTCGGCCATGTCATGGGGCGAACTGTAGGGCGACCCGTGGGTTAATTGGTGCTTGTCAATATCAATGTCAAAGCGATAAAAACGATTGAAAAGAACCAGCGCGTCGGCCCCTTGGCTGGTCACTTTTCCGGTCTGGCGATCTTTGCCCAACCACCCGACGCTGTAGGCCGGTGCTTCGGCCTGGTCGCTGGTCAGGAGTTTGGCGACATGGGCCAACGAGGTGAAGTAGGGGCCGATTTTCAGCGCCACCGGAATGTTGGCCTGGTGTTTTACCGCGCGCAGAATACCAAGGTAGTCAGCAACAATATGTTCACATGGACGTGAGGAATCGGTCGCGAGAATACTGACATTCAGTTCGATCGCATCGGCCCCGGCTTGTTGGAGTTGCTGGGCATAGCCGGCCCATGAATCAGCACTGACGCAATTCAGGCTGGCGATAATGGGGATGGTCACCGCCTGTTTGGCTTGTCTGACCAGCTGCAGATACTGTTGCGGGCCGAAGGCCGTGCCATAGCTCTGCAGATACTGAAACGCTTCCCCATAGCCCGGGTAGTCCTCGGCGTGGCGACTCAGGGAGGAGATCTCGCCCCTGATCTGTTCCTCAAACAAAGAGCGCAGAACCACGGCACCGGCACCGGCCTCGGCGCACTGACGGACCCCATCCAGCGTACCGGTAAGACAACAGCTGGCGACAACCAGTGGATTTTCCAGGGCAAGCCCCATATAGTTAGTGGATAAGTCAGTCAACATCGCCTCCGTTAGTCGTTGTTATCGTTGCGGCCCGGGATTTTTTCTGGCCTGTTTCTTTCCCTGTGTCGCTGTTGTTATACTGTCGGCCTATGAAAAAATTACATGTTTTCAGTTTTCATGAAGCGTATCTTGCCAGCCTGCTGCGGGATATCCTGATCCGCGAGGAGATTGACTGTGTTTTGCGCAATGTTCAACTGAGCGCCGCTGTTGGTGAAATCCCCTTTATTGAGTGCTGTCCGGAGCTCTGGGTTGTTGATGATGAAGCCTGGCCCCGGGCAAAAATGTTTGTTGATGCCTGGTTTAAAAAAGATGCTGCTGCACCAGCGTGGCGTTGTCCGCAATGTCAGGAAACCCTTGAGGGGCACTTCGGAGCCTGCTGGCGTTGTGGTTACTTGCGCATAGATGGATAGATACCATATCGTTATGATGCTGAACAGGGTTGTCTGGACCGGTGACAATAATCGAGTCGGAATAGCTGCTCTGATTTTTTAATTGTTCGTTAATGAGGGGTCACAGGAAGGAACATCGATGATACTCTCCGGCAGGGAAATCGACGCCCGTATGGGTCAGGACATTATTATCCATCCCTATGACAAGTCGCGTCTGAATCCCAATAGTTACAATCTGGAATTACATGACGAGCTGCTGATTTATACCGAAAAGCAGCTTGATATGAAAAAAAACAATGCCTGGACAACCCTTACCATTCCGCCGGATGGTTTTGTCCTGGAGCCGAACCGGCTTTATCTCGGCCGAACCCGGGAATACACGGAAACCCGCAACCTGGTGCCTATGCTGGAGGGGCGCTCATCGGTGGGACGTCTGGGTTTGTTCGTGCATGTCACGGCAGGGTTTGGTGACGTTGGTTTTCGCGGCTTCTGGACGCTTGAAATGTTCAGTGTCCACCCTATCCGGATTTATGCCGGAGTACAGATATGCCAGATTTATTACCATAGCCTGCACGGGGAGAGTGAGTCCTACGCCAGCGGTAAATATCAGGATAATCAAGGGATTCAGCCGAGCCTGCTGTACCGCGACTATAGCGATCAAACCTGATTGCTGCGCAAGAGACTAATATATTAACTATTTTTGTTCGGAGCCTTATGTCAACTCAATCACCAAAAACCAAATATCTTAAAGATTATCTTACCCCGGCCTACCTGGTGGATCAGGTTGAACTCAATTTTGATCTGAGCCCGACCGCAACCGAGGTTTTTTCAACCCTTACCTTACGGTTGAACCCGGACCGCAACGGGGTTATTGAACCCCTGGTGCTTGACGGTGAACATCTGCAACTGCTGGCAGTCAAGGTTGACGGTATACCGCTGACGTTGGCTGACTACCAGTGTGATGACGTCGGTCTGACGATTCCTGCACCGCCTGCGCAGTTTATTTTACACATCATCACCCGCATTGATCCCCTGAACAACACGGCGTTGGAGGGACTTTATCAGTCCAACGGGATTTTCTGCACCCAGTGTGAACCTGAAGGTTTTCGAAAAATTACCTACTATCCGGATCGCCCCGATGTGCTGGCGCCATTTAGGGTTCGGATCGAAGGGGAGCCGGCCGATTGCCCGGTGTTGTTGAGTAACGGCAATCTGGTGGATCAGGGAGTGCTGGATAGCGGCCGTCACTTTGCCTGCTGGGAAGACCCGTTTCCCAAGCCGAGCTATCTCTTTGCTCTGGTGGCTGGAAACCTGGTCTCTCTGGAAGATCACTTCATCACCATGTCGAAGCGTCGGGTTTTGTTGCAGATTTATGTTGAGGAGCGCAACCGCAACGACTGTGACTTTGCCATGGAGTCGTTGAAAAAGGCGATGAAGTGGGAAGAACAGGTTTACCGGCTGGAATATGATCTGGACCGTTACATGATCGTTGCGGTGGACGATTTCAACATGGGAGCGATGGAGAACAAAGGCTTGAACGTGTTTAACTCAAAATACGTGCTTGCTCGCCCGGAAACGGCAACCGATAACGATTACCTGGGGATTGAAGCGGTCATCGCGCATGAATACTTTCACAACTGGACCGGCAATCGCGTCACCTGCCGTGACTGGTTCCAGCTCAGCTTGAAAGAAGGGCTGACCGTGCTGCGCGATCAGCAGTTTTCTGCCGACATGCAGTCTGCTGCGGTCAAACGGATTGATGATGTCGCCTTGCTGCGCCAGTATCAGTTTCCCGAAGATGCCGGGCCCATGGCGCATCCGGTGCGTCCGGAGGCTTATGTAGAGATCAACAACTTCTACACGACAACGATCTACAACAAGGGTGCTGAGGTCATCCGGATGCTAGAAACCCTGCTGGGCCGAGAGCGGTTTGTCGAGGGGGTTCGCCTCTATCTGAACCGTCACGATGGTCAGGCCGCGACCTGCGAGGATTTTATCGCCGCACTGGAAGCGGTCGGTGAGATGGATCTGACCCGGTTCCGGCGCTGGTACACCCAGGCTGGAACCCCTGAAATAAGGGTGGATTGTCAATACGATCGCGCCACTCAAACCTTCACCCTTGACTGTCAGCAAAGCTGTCCAGCCACCCCCGGCCAGCCCGACAAAGAACCGTTTCACCTGCCCCTGATGATGGGACTGCTTGGTCATGATGGTGTCGATCTTGCCTTGCAGCCGGCAAGCGACGAGGCTCCTGGCGGTACCAGTCGAGTGCTTGAACTGACGCAAGCCCGCGAGCAATTCTCTTTTGTCGGGGTCCAGGAGCAACCGGTACTGTCGCTGTTGCGCGGGTTTTCTGCGCCGGTACGCTTGAAAATGCAGGATCGGCCCGAAGACCTGGCGTTTCGCATGGCTTACGACAGCGATTCCTTTAACCGTTGGGAGGCGGGTCAGCAGTTATCCGTTGCGGAGTTGTTGCAACTTTATCAGCAGCAGCTGGAGGGACAGCTGTCCGCCGGCCTGAGTAAGATTTTTGTTGATGCCTGGGGGGTTGTCCTGACCGATAGCGAGGCGGATGAAAGCCTGCTGGCCCGCATGCTGCAGCTGCCCAGCGAACAGTATCTTGCCGATCAACTGGATGAGGTCGATCCACAGCTGATCAGGGCTGTGCGTGAACAGGCCCTGCGGCAACTGCTGTCAGTCCATCATGAGAAACTGCTGCAGCGTTATAACAGCTATTCAAGCGCAGGGGATTATTCCCTCGATCCCGGTTCTGTTGGTCGTCGTCGCCTGGTTCATGGCTGCCTGTCGCTGCTGATGCTGGAACCCGATGAGCCGCTGCAGGACCGTTGCCTGCGTCATTATCAGCAGGCCGGCAACATGACCGATCGGCTGGCAGCCTTTGCCGCCCTGGTAGATTGCCGACAGAGTCCGCTGCGTGATCAGGTCAAAGAGGATTTTTACCAACAGTGGAAGCACTACCCGCTGTTGCTTGACAAGTGGTTCTCAACCTTGGCATCAGGGCGTGACGAAAATACTTTTTTTGAGATTGAACGTCTGCTGTTGCACCCTGATTTTACCCTGAACAACCCTAACCGGGCGCGCTCTTTACTCGGTGCATTTGCCCAGAATCTGGCAGTTTTTCACCGTCCCGACGGCAAAGGCTATCGCTTGTTAACCGAGCAGATCAGACGCCTTGACAAGCGTAACCCCCAGGTGGCGGCGCGCATGGCTACCCCCTTGACCCGGTGGAAACGGCTGGAGCCCCATCGCCGGGCGCTGCTGCACGAGGAGCTGGTGGCGTTACAACAGGAAAATCTGTCGCGTGATCTATACGAAATCGTCAATAAAAGTCTGGTCTGATGCGAAAGTGAGAACGGATGATGGATTATACAATCATTGGTTGTGGTGATATCGGTAAACGGGTAGCCAAAGAGCTGTTGAACCAGGGGCACAAGGTGCAGGCCACGGCCCACGACGCCGAAGGGGCAGCAGAGCTTTTAACCTTAGGAGTGACGCCGGTTGTCACCAACTTCGATTACCGGGAAGGCTTGCCGCTTCTGGCGGTCCAGCGCCACAGGGTCTTTTATTTTATGCCGCCGCAAGGGGGAGGATCAATCGATGCCCGCATGGCAAATTTCTGCCGTATGCTGAGCGCCGATAACTGTCCGCAACGGATTGTCTACATAAGTACCAGCGGTGTTTATGGTGACTGTGGTGATGACCTGGTGACGGAAGAAACACCACTTGATCCCCAAACCAGTCGCGCCAAAAGAAGGGTCAGCGCCGAAAGCCAACTGTGCGACAAGGCCAAAGAGCTGGGTTTTGACCTGATCATCCTGCGTGTGACAGGGATTTATGGCCCTGGACGCCTGCCACTGGCGCAATTGCACAAGGGGCACCAGGTGTTGCGACCGGAAGATTCACCGATAACCAATCGTATTCACAGCCTGGATCTGGTGCGCATCTGCCTGGTTGCTATGGAACGGGGCGAGGCGGGAGATATCTTTAATGTCTGTGATGGTCAGCACAGCAGTATGAGTGAATATTTTAGTGCGGTCGCTGATCTGTATGATCTGCCGCGTCCACAGCAGTTGACCTGGGACGAAGCGCAGCAGATCATGAACCCTCTGACGTTGTCGTTTCTGCAGGAATCGCGGCGTATGACCAATCGTCATATGCTGGAAAAGCTTGGAATCAAGTTGTTGTATCCTACCCTCGAGGAGGGGCTGGCGATCTGCCGGCAAGGTGATGATGTGCCGGTCGTTGTAAGCAAGGCTACAAACGAATAATGCTGGCTAATTTTGTCATTAAGGTCAGTTCACAGTTGCCGGAAATCTTCCAGTGGGCTAAAGTAGTTTGTCAAGTCGAAGACGGTATCTGACCCTTAAGGTCAATTATTGATTCCTCGTTTACGATTCGAAAACTGTACTAAGCTCATCTGGAGTTACCGGATAAACACTAACTAGATAAGGGGAGCGTATCTCATGAGTGAACCGGGTAAAACCAAGTTTCAGGTCGATCTGCGGCGCCATTTGCGCGAAACCGGTGTTGAAGATAATCTGACCCATCTCATTTGTGAGATAGCCGAGGCATCCAAATATATTATTCATTCCATTCGAACCGGTGACCTCGGGGTGGCCGGTACTTCCAACCTTTATGGTGAGCAGCAGCTGGCTCTGGATGTGTTGGCGGATCGGATCTTGCGTAAGCGCCTTGATCATTCCGGCGTGGTCGCAAACATGATGTCGGAGGAGATGGATCAGATTATACCCGTTTCGACCGACTGGGAGGGTAAATATTCAGTTGCTTTTGATCCCCTGGATGGTTCATCCCTGGTTGACGTTAACCTGGCGGTAGGCACCATCGTTGCTATTTTCCCCGGCTATGATCTGCTGCGCCCCGGGCGTGAGCAGGTGGCAGCCTTATATATTCTCTACGGTCCGCGCACCACCCTGGTTTACAGTGTCGGGGACGGGGTTTATGAATTCGGGATGAACAACCTGATGGAATATACGCTGCTGCGTGAGCACATTACTTTAAAGCCCAAAGGCAAGCTTTATTCGCCGGGGGGGATACGCAATCAGTATACTCCAGGGGTTGAAGCCTATGTTTCGTCGCTGGAGAAAAGCGGGGTGAAATTGCGCTACAGCGGTGGTTTTGTGCCGGATATCAATCAGGTGCTGCTTAAGGGGGAGGGGATTTTCCTTTACCCTCACCTCAAAGACCTGCCCCGTGGCAAACTGCGCCTACTGTTTGAACTCAGCCCCATGGCCTATCTGGTCGAGCAGGCCGGTGGCGCGGCTTCCGACGGTCACCAGCCGATTCTCGATCTGATGCCGACCCAGATCCACGAGCGTGCCCCGGTCTTTATCGGCTGCAAGGACGATGTTGCCCTGGCTGAAGAGATGCTTCGTACCCACGAGGGGAAAAAGGACGTTCCCGCCGAGAAAGGGCGCTCAGTTAAAGCTTCAGGATAAGGTTTTTTAAACCAGACCTTGTCGCAATAGTCTAACCGGGGAGGGGGACTTGCCGTTATTATTTTATTTGCTGGCGGCGGCCATTATTGGTTTGGCCGCCGCCAGTGTCGTTTCTGTCGGGGCGCCAAGCGGATGGATTGCTATCCTGCTTTGTCTGTGCCTGGCGTTTTATCTGCGCTGTATTTCCCGATTTTCCCGATTTCCACGACTCCCCCTGCTTCTGACCTGCCTTGCTGTTTCGCTCTTTTTCAACAGCCAGTATGCTGCCCGGTTACAATTTGCGGATGATGTTACCCGGATCGACCGGCTGGCCCGTCGAACGACCGCCATTGGAATAATAACCGATATTCGTCAGTTGACCGATGGGCGTAGCCGGATTGATCTGCTGGTTGACGAGGTAAGGGATAAGCAGGTGGCGCTGGAACTCAAGCGCCCGTTGAGATTGCGCCTGAGTGTCGAAGAAAGCGGTGATCAGGTTGATCTGCTGCCCCGGGATCGTATTCGTTTTAGCGGTCGACTCCGCCAGCCGCGGTTATTCGGCACCCCGGGTGAATTTCAATGGCCGCGTTATGTGATCAGCCAGAATATCGATATGACCAGTTGGGTTAAAAGTATTGACGAGGTCGCACTTGTGGCTGCGGGGGAAGGAGGCCTGCAACGGTTGATCGTCCAGTGGCGAGAACGGATTGCGGGTTTTATCGTAGCCCATGTGTCAGAAAAGAACTCTCCTTTGGTACGGGCCCTGGTACTGGGGGAGGGGCGGCAATTGCCGGAGACCGTACGTAAAACCCTGGCCGGCGCGGGCGTCAGTCATCTGTTTGCCATTTCCGGACTGCATCTTGGAATATTAGCGGTGTTCGGTTATCGTCTGTTGCTGTTGTTCTACCGGCGCTCAGCCTGGCTGCTTCACTGGCAGCCGCCTCAACGGGTACTCCCCCTGGTGTTGTTACCGTTGCTCTTTGTTTATCTGCTGTTAACCGGTGATGCGGTGTCAACCCGCCGCGCTTTTGCCCTGGCTGGTATCGGGGCGCTGTTGTTGTGGTGGCGTTATCCGGTCAATCCGCTACATCTGTTGGCTGCTGTAGCGTTGACTTTTTTACTCTATAACCCGCTGCTGTTGTGGTCAGCCGGCTGGCAGTTGTCGTTTTGCGGCGCTGCCGGCATTCTGTTGTGGCGACCCTGGTGGCAACATCAGCGTGTCATGGAGCTGCCATGGACCGGTTTGCGCTATCTGATCCAGATTTTTCTGGTCAGTTTCGCCGCAACTTCGGCAACCCTGCCTTTAGTCCTGTTTAATTTTCACTTGTTCGCTCCGGCAGCCCTGGTCGCGAATCTGGTCTGCGTGCCGATCGTTACCCTGATTGCTCTACCGATCGGGTTTGTCGGTCTGTTCTTGTTTCCCTTGTGGCCACAAGCGGCCGCGCTTTTATTTCCCTGCAGTGGCTTTTTTCTGGGACAGCTCTATCAGTTCTCTTTATGGCTGACCGACTTTTCGCTGCTGGCGGGCAAGTATCTCTACTGGTCACGTACTCAGTATCTTGCGCTGGCTTTACTGTTGGTCCCGTTGCTGTTGATGCCCCTGCTATCCCGGCGTCCGTGGCTTGCCATAACAGCAGGTTGCCTGTTGTCGGCTTTGTTGTTGTGGCAGTTGCCCCTGGTGTCCAGGACACCATTAACCCTGACCATGTTCAGCGTCGGTCAGGGGGAGTCGTTGCTTCTACAAAACAACAGTGGCCAGAATATCCTGATTGATGGAGGCGGACTCTATGGTGACCGTTTTGATGTCGGGCAGCGCCTGCTGGCTCCGGCCTTCGGTGAGTTAGGTGTTAAGCATTTTGACCGGATTATCCTGACCCATGATCATGCTGATCACTGGAAAGGATTGATCTATGTGCTTGAACGCTTTCCGGTCGCTGAGCTGGTCGTTGGTGAGCCCCTGGTGAACTACAACCCGGCACTTGTAGAAGTGACCCGACGCAACAATATCCCCGTGCGGGTGGTGGAACAGGGGTGGAGCCCCTTTGCCGACTGGCGAGAGGGAACACTGGAGGTATACAATGACAGTGCTGTGGCCGCTAATGCCAATGATGCCTCTCTGGTGCTTGCCTTGCGCACCGTCGATGCAACAGGACGTGCTCAGGGGCTGCTGTTGGCCGGTGATCTCGAGTCACAGGGGGTGCAGGGCCTGATTGCTGCGGGACTTTCGACTCCCGCAACCTTGCTCAAACTTCCCCACCACGGCAGCGGTAAATCGCAGAGCGAGCGCTTGGTGTCTTTGTTGGGTTCTGAGGTGGGTTTGGTGTCAGTCGGCTATCAGAATATCTATCGGTTGCCATCCAAAACTCTATTGGAACAGCTCGAAGAACAGGACATGAGGATTTATCGAACCGATCGGGACGGAACCGTTCGAGTGCAGCTGGATGATGCCGGGTGGCGCCCGCAAAAATGGCAAAATGGCCTTTTCCGTTGACTTTGCGGGGTAAAGACTGATACTTAAATGACAATATTGCTAAGGGGTTATGATGGTGGAACAAGCTAAAATACTGGTTGTTGACGATGAGCTTTTTTTTCGTCATCTCTACCGTGATCTCCTCGAAGATGCCGGTTATGCTGTGGTGATCTGTGCTAATGGTGATGAAGCTGTCAGGTTACTGGAAGCAGAGCCCTTTGACCTGGTCTTGAGTGATGTGGTCATGCCCGGTCGCAGTGGTATCGACGTGCTCCGTTTCGCCAAGGGGTTGCCGTCACCTCCTGAAGTGGTGATGGTGACTGGTTACGCCAGTCTTGACTCTGCAATCGAATCTCTTAAAAACGGTGCCCGCGACTATCTGGTAAAACCTTTTAATCCGGAAGAGCTCAAACATCTGATCGCAACCTGTCTGGAGCAGCGGCGGCTACTGGCTGAAAATGCCCATCTTAAACGCCAGATCAACCTGTTTCAGACTGGCCAGACGCTTTCTTCCCTGATCGACCTGGAGTGCCTGATTCCTCAATCCCTTGAAGCCTTGATGCGTAAACTAGGTTCCCAATCGGGGTTCTCCTTTACCCTGGCAGACGATCAGGCAACCTATCTGACGGGTCTGAAAAAGATCCACGCAGGACATGCCGAGCAGTTAATCGAACTGCTGCTGCCGGAATTTTTTCAGGCGGCCGGTGTTGTTCAGCCATCAGGAGAATGTCTGGAGGGGTTGCGTAGCTTGAACAAACGACCTGAGCAGATCTGGATGCTGCCATTGCGTGACGGAGATTTGTTGAAGGGTGGCATTCTGATCAGTGATGCAGTTTGTAACGATACCGATTTTTCTCCGGCTGACCTGCGCTACCTGTGCGATCAGATTGCCCTGGGGTTTGCCAACGCCTCGCGTTATCGTAATGCCCAGCAACTGATGTATTCCGATGACCTGACCGGTCTTTATAATCATCGTTATCTTCAGATCGCTCTTAATCAGGAGATGATGCGCTCGCAGCGTTATGGTCTGAAATTTTCTGTTTTGTTTATGGATCTGGATCGTTTCAAGGAGATCAATGATCAGCACGGGCATCTAGCCGGCAGTGCGGCTCTGCAGGAAGTGGGGCGGTTGATGCGTGGTTGTGTTCGTGATGTCGACACCCTGTTTCGCTTTGGGGGCGATGAATTTGCTGCCCTGTTGGTTGAGACCGATCGACGCGCAGCACGAGTTGTTGCCGAGCGGATTCGCGGGCTGATTGAAAAGCATGTGTTTCTGGAAAAAGACAATCAGCCATCGCAGGTTACCGTCTCTATCGGCATTGCGACCTTCCCCGATGATGCCACCAACCAGGAACGCCTTCTCGGCCTCGCTGATCAGGCCATGTACGCCGGCAAGGAATCGCGTAACAGCATCTGCAGTGCCGTCGATCTGGTAGATACTCGTTAACCTCAATTTTAGTCATCCCCTAAAAAAGCGAGTTCTTGCTGTTCCCTCTTCTTTGATTTATAACATCGGCGGACATCATCTGCAGATCGTTCGTCCCGTGTTAATCCCCTTTTGGTCGCTGATAAAATGGAGTATGGTCACAGTCATGATGGTCGCTGGTTTCCCGTTTATCAGTGTAAGCATAAGTATGAAAGGATAATGCGTTGAGTATCTCAGGAATCAAGGGAATGAACGATGTGCTGCCGGATGTCATTGGTGTCTGGCAGTTTGTTGAACGCAGTGCGCGCGAGGTTTTTGGCACCTATGGCTTTACTGAAATCAGAACGCCGGTGCTCGAAAAAACCGAACTCTTCTGTCGTTCTATCGGTGAAACGACCGACATCGTTGAAAAAGAGATGTATACTTTTGCTGACAAGAGTGGCAACTCCATGACCTTGCGCCCGGAAGGGACGGCTCCGGTGATGCGCTCCATTATCCAGAATCGTCTGGCTGCCCAGGATCCGGTTGCCAAGCTCTATTATATCGGTTCCATGTTTCGCTACGAACGTCCACAGAAAGGACGTTACCGGCAGTTTCATCAAATCGGGGTCGAAGCGATCGGGGTCGAAGATCCCAAGATTGACGCCCAGATACTGATGATGCTTCATCATTTTTTTAACCGTATCGGTATCAGTGCCGTCTCCCTCGAAATTAATTCCCTTGGCTGTCCGGCCTGCCGTCCCGGTTACCGCGAGCACTTGATCCAGTATCTTGAACAACGACTGGAGCCCCTTTGCAGTGAATGCCAACGGCGTTATCAGACCAACCCTTTACGCGTGCTGGATTGCAAGGTGGAAGCCTGCCGGACGGCTACGGCTGATGCGCCGGCGATGGTCGAGCATCTGTGTGGCGAGTGTGACCAGCATTTCAGTCAGGTCCGGCGGTATCTTGATCTGCTCAAGGTGCCTTACACTGTCAATGAACGGATGGTGCGTGGTCTTGATTATTATGTCCGTACGACCTTTGAGCTGGTGACCGATCAGTTGGGTTCACAAAACGCTGTAGCAGCTGGTGGTCGCTATGATGGGCTGATTGAAAGTCTGGGCGGCCCGGCACTGCCGGGGATCGGTTTTGCCATCGGGCTGGAACGTCTGGTGCTTATGCTCGACCAGGATGCTGCCAGTTCTGCCGCGCCGGACCTGTTTATCGCTGCCCTCGGGGATGCCGCAGCCGAGCAGGCCTTTGTTCTGATGTCGCAACTGCAGGTCCAGGGCGTGCGCGCGGAAATGGATTTCCAAAACAAAAGCTTGAAAGCGCAGATGCGGCGGGCGGACAAGCTGGGTGCAGTTCATACGCTGATCATCGGCGACGATGAGTTGCGCAGCGGGCAGGCACAGCTCAAAAAGATGGCAGACGGCACCCAGACAAGTGTCCGTCTTGATGCCCTGCTGGAAATACTGACGTAATTTTCTCATGTCTGTTTCTAGTGCTTGACCGACAGTCATTGGAATCCATATAATAACCCGTTTAACAATAACTATTTAGGCGCTGTTTTGGCGCATCTGGAGGCACCGTGCAAAACGATAAACTGGGAAGCTGGAAGCGAACACATCGATGTGGCGAACCGACGGCAGCATTGATTGGTCAAGAGGTTTGTGTCATGGGGTGGGTGCAGCGCCGTCGTGACCACGGTGGCCTGATTTTTATCGATCTGCGTGATCGTGAGGGGATTGTGCAGCTGGCACTTGATCCTGATCGTGATGCCGCTTCACATAACAAGGCTGAGCAGGTGCGAACCGAGTATGTTGTTGCTGCCAGGGGGAAGGTTTCGGCGCGGCCGGAAGGAACGGTCAACCCGCGCATGAAAACCGGTGAAATTGAGATTGAGGTGATAGAGCTGTTGATTCTCAACCGCTCTGAAACTCCACCCTTCATGATTGATGAATATACCGAGGTAGCAGAAAATATCCGTTTGAAATATCGCTACCTTGACCTGCGGCGGCCGGCCTTGCAGCGCAACCTGATGATGCGCCACCTGGTTGCCAGAACGGTCAGAACCTACCTTGACAGTCAGGGCTTTATTGAAGTTGAAACGCCGGTACTGACCAAGAGTACCCCGGAAGGTGCCCGTGACTATCTGGTGCCAAGTCGTGTCAACCCCGGTAACTTCTATGCTCTGCCGCAGTCTCCCCAGTTGTTCAAACAGCTGCTCATGGTATCCGGTTTTGATCGCTATTTTCAGATTGTCAAATGTTTCCGTGACGAGGATCTGCGGGCTGATCGCCAGCCGGAATTCACTCAGATCGACTGTGAAATGAGCTTTGTTAAAAGTGACGATGTTATCGGCACGATGGAGGGGCTGATTGCTGCGATCTTTAAGGCGGCCATCGGGCTCGAGGTTAAGCTGCCGATGGAGCGCCTCACTTATGCTGAGGCCTTGCGACGGTTTGGGGTTGATAATCCCGACTTGCGTTTCGATCTGGAGCTGGTTGATCTGACCGCCCTGGTTGCTGACTCGCAATTCAAGGTGTTTGCTGAGGTCGCGGCTATCGGCGGCTTGGTCAAAGCCATCAACGTCAAGGGAGGTGCAGAATTTTCACGCAAGGATCTTGACGGGTTTACTGATTTTGTCAAGATTTATGGTGCTAAAGGACTGGCCTGGGTGAAGGTAACGCAAGAGGGCTGGCAGTCACCCATAGCCAAATTTTTCACCACCGAGGAGTTGGCCCGCCTTAATCAGGAACTGTCCGCCGAGGTTGGTGATCTGTTGCTGTTTGTTGCTGATACGGCCGGGGTTACCAATGAGGCGTTGGGACGCTTGCGGGGTCATTTGGGGCAGCGCCTCGGGCTGGCGAGCAAGGATGCGTATCGCTTCGTCTGGGTGACCGATTTTCCGCTGCTCGAGTGGGATGCCGAAGCCAAGCGTCACGTTGCCGTCCATCACCCCTTTACCTCCCCTCTGGAGGAGGATATCCCGCTGCTTGACAGCGACCCCGGCAAGGCGCGGGCCCAGGCCTACGATCTGGTGTTAAATGGTTCCGAGGTTGGCGGCGGCAGTGTCCGGATCCACGATCAGGCGGTGCAGTCGCGCCTGTTCGAGCTGCTGGGTATTGGTGAAGAGGAAGCACAATTGAAGTTTGGTTTCCTGCTTGATGCCTTGAGTTATGGTGCACCCCCCCATGGCGGCATCGCTTTTGGTCTCGATCGGTTGATGATGATTCTGACTGCTGCTGATTCGATCCGCGATGTGATTGCCTTTCCCAAAACCCAGAAAGCGACCTGCATGTTGTCGGATGCGCCGAATGCCGTCGACGAAAAGCAGTTGCAGGAACTTGGCATCCGGTTACGAAAAAAGCAGGAATAGCAATGCTGAAAAAAGAGTCTAAATGACCACCAGATTTTTACTTATCATCAGTATCGCAGCCATGGTTCTCGCTGGTTGTGCCAAGCCTCCGCTGGCTGAGTTGGAGACGGCGCGCTATCTGGTTCGCCACGCTGCTGAAGTCGGCGCCGCCAACTGGTCACCGGGTGAATACCAGCTGGCCCGGTCCGCCCTGGACAGGGCTGAAGAACAGATGGACAAACAGCAATACCGTGCTGCTGCGCGAACGATCAGTCTGGCCCAGCGTTACGCTGAAGAAGCTCGTAGTGAGTCAGAACAGGCTCTTGCCCGTCAGGCCGAGCTGGAGCGCCAACGCGCAGAGAAAGCCAGGCTGCAGGAAGAGCAACGTTTGCGTGAACTGGCAGAGCAGGAGGAGGCTTTGCGCCAACGTGAATTGGAACAGCGCCGCCAGGAGGAAACCCGACAGGCAGCAGCGCGCGCAGCTCGTGCCGCCAGTGCGGTAAAACCACCGCCTCCGCCCCCATCACTCCCGGTCGAGCCTGTCAGGGTTGAGCGTTATGAAGTCAGGGCCGGACAAAATCTGGCTGATATCGCTGATTTGCCTGAAGTGTATGGGGACAGGCTGTTGTGGCCCCTGATTTACCGCGCAAATCGTGATCAGATTAAAACCCCTCAGGAAATTGCCCCCGGTCAGATGCTGGATATCCCGCGCGATAAAAACGCTGAAGAGCTCGAAGCTGCGCGCAAGGAAGCACGGAAGTTGAATCTGTTTTAATGGGCGCGGCTGCTCTCTGGTTACAGTGTTTTTGCTTCAAGTCTTTTTGTGGTTCCGGTTAGCTGTCGACAGCAGGGCTTACCCGTCTTTTGATGGAGAGTTTTAATCGCCGCTTGGTCCTGAACCCCCTTGACAGGTCCCCCTCCTTTGTATACTGTATACAACGCTTTCCCATGCGGGATTCTCGGTTTATAACTTTGTTATAGGCTGGTTTGTTTTGACACTACATTTATCAAGGAGAGAGACGAATGGCAGCAAAAATTATCTGGTCTGAAATTGATGAAGCACCGGCGTTGGCCACCTATGCATTTTTGCCCGTTGTTCAAGCCTTCACCAAAGGCTGTGACATAGAGGTGGAAACCCGTGATATTTCCCTGTCCGGTCGCGTCCTGTCACTTTTTCCGGAGCGCCTGACCGAAGCACAGCGGGTTGCTGACCATCTGGCAGAGTTGGGTGAATTGGTCAAGACCCCCGAAGCCAACGTTATCAAGCTGCCGAACATCAGTGCCTCGATTCCCCAGCTGCAGTCCTGTATCAAAGAACTTCAACAACAGGGCTATGATATTCCCAGTTATCCGGAAGAAGCGAAGAACGATGAGGATCGTAAGCTTCAGGAGCGTTTTTCCAAGGTGCTCGGCTCTGCGGTAAATCCGGTGCTGCGCGAAGGCAACTCGGATCGCCGTGCTGCAGCGTCGGTTAAAAAGTTTGCCCAGAAAAACCCCCACAAAATGATGCAGCCATGGCCGCCGGCCGGTGAGTCAAAGTGCCGTGTCGCCTTTATGGATGGTGGCGATTTCTATGAGTCAGAAAAATCAGTGACCATGGATGCCGCCGATACCGTCAAGATTCAATTTGTTGATGAAGGTGGTAATACCAAGACCCTTAAAGAAGTCAAATTGCTGGCTGGTGAAGTTTTTGACAGCTCTACCATGAATGTGCGCAAGCTGCGCGAGTTCTATGCTGCCACCGCCGCTGAGGCAAAAGCAAAGGGTGTGCTGTTGTCGCTGCACCTGAAGGCCACGATGATGAAGATCTCTGATCCGATTCTGTTCGGCCACTGCGTCACGGTGTATTTCAAGGATGCCATTGATAAGCATGCTGCGACCCTAAAAGAGATCGGTGCCAGCCCCAACTACGGTATGGGCGATATTCTTTCCAAACTGGATAAACTGCCGGCAGAAAAAAAGGCAGAAATCGAAGCGGACATCAGCAAATGTTACGAGAGTGGCCCGGCTCTGGCCATGGTCGATTCCCGTAAAAACATTACCAATCTGCATGTTCCCAACGATGTTATTGTTGATGCCTCCATGCCTAACGTCGTCCGGGATGGCGGCAAGATGTGGAATCTGCAGGACCAGCTGCAGGACACCATCGCTATGGTTCCTGATCGTTGTTATGCCACCATGTATGCAGAGATTGTCGATAACGCCCGTGAAAACGGTCAGTTTGACCCCGCGACTATGGGTAGCGTAGCCAACGTTGGTTTAATGGCACAGAAAGCTGAAGAATACGGCTCTCATGACAAAACCTTCGAAGCTCCCAGCAACGGAACCTTCCAGGTGGTTAATTCTGCCGGTCAGGTGCTGATGGAACAGAAGGTCGAAAAAGGCGATGTCTATCGTTCTTGCCAGACCAAGGATATTGCCATCAAGGACTGGGTCCGTCTTGCGGTTGAACGTTGCCGTGAGTCTGGTGAGCCGGTAGTTTTCTGGCTTGACGAAAAGCGTGGCCATGATCAGCAGATCATTGCCAAGGTCAACAAATACCTGCCCGACCATGACACCGCCGGTCTCGAGATCAAAGTGATGGCTCCGCGTGACGCCATGAAATTTTCGCTGGAGCGGATCCGCAAAGGCCTTAACACAATTTCGGCAACCGGAAACGTGTTGCGGGATTACCTGACCGACCTGTTCCCGATTCTGGAACTGGGTACCAGTGCACGGATGCTGTCCATCGTGCCGCTGCTTGCTGGTGGTGGTCTGTTTGAGACTGGCGCCGGGGGATCAGCTCCCAAGCATGTTCAGCAGTTCCTGAAAGAAGGACATACCCGCTGGGATTCCTTGGGTGAGTATTGTGCTCTGGTGCCATCGCTGGAGCTGGTCGAAAAAAATTACAATAACAACAAGGCCAAAGTGCTGGCCGAAACGCTGGATACCGCAATCGGTACTTATCTTGAGAACCAGAAGCTGCCGTCACGGAAAGTCAACGAACTGGATAACCGTGGTAGCACTTTCTACCTGACCCTGTACTGGGCCCAGGCGCTGGCAGCACAGAATCAGGATCAGGATCTTAAGGCCCGTTTCACTCCAATCGCTAAGGAAATGACCGACAACGCTGACAAGATCGATGCTGAATTGATCGCGGCTCAGGGTAAACCGGTTGATATCGGTGGTTACTTCCGTCCGGATCCGGTCAAGGCGGAAAAGGAAATGCGTCCAAGCGCAACCTTGAATGCTATCATTGATAAGATGTAGTTGTTTTTAGTCAATTAGCCGAGCCGGGACGAACGGTCGTCCCGGCTTAATTAAATATAATATAACAACAATAAGGAGAGAGAAGATGGCGAGACCAAAAATTGCTTTGATTGGTGGTGGACAGATTGGTGGCGTTCTGGCTCAACTCTGCGCCCTGCGTGAATTGGGTGATGTGGTATTGTTCGACATCGTCGAGAATATGCCCCAGGGCAAAACCCTCGATATCGCTGAAGCATCCCCGGTTGACGGCTTCGATGTCAGCGTCACCGGTACCAATGATTACAAAGATATCGCTGGCGCGGACGTTGTTATCGTTACTGCCGGCCTGCCGCGTAAGCCTGGCATGAGCCGCGATGACCTGATCGGTGTTAACTCAAAGATCATGACCAGCGTGGCTGAAGGTATTCGTGATAACGCTCCGAACGCCTTTGTTATCGTTATTTCTAATCCTCTTGATGCGATGGTGACCCTGTGCCAGAAGGTTACCGGCTTTCCGTCTGAGCGTGTTTGTGGCCAGGCCGGCGTACTTGACTCTGCCCGCTTTACTGCTTTTATTGCCTGGGAACTCGGTGTTTCCGTCAAGGATGTTACCGCTATTACCCTTGGTGGTCACGGTGATACCATGGTTCCTCTCGTACGTTACGCCAATGTCGCAGGTATCCCGGTGATGGAACTGCTTGAGCAGAAGTACGGTAATGCTGCCAAAGCCAAGGAAGTAATGACCGCTATGGTAGAACGCACCAAAGGTGCTGGTGGCGAAGTTGTCAAACTCCTCGGCAACGGTAGTGCATTCTACAGCCCGGCCTCCTCAGCTGTCGCAATGGCAGAGTCCTATCTCAAAGATCAGAAGCGTGTATTGCCGACCTGCGCCTTGCTGGAAGGTCAGTACGGTGTAGACAACTTCTATGTCGGTGTGCATTGCGTGATAGGTGCCGGTGGAGTGGAAAAGATCATTGAAATGAAACTTGATGCTGAAGAGCAGGCACTGATGGACAACTCGGTTGCTGCAGTCAAAGAACTTGTCGGCAGCATGAATCTTTAATCGGATTATTGCTCTTGATTCAGAGGGGCAGTCGTTCGGCTGCCCCTCTGTTTTAGACTCCCCTCTGACAATTGAATAATGATGGTGCAGAGGTGCTGCAAGCAGGGAAGAGAAACACAGGCATAGTAAAAGTTGCCGGTAAACACCTGTTGCAGTGTTTTTTTTTGTTGTGAAAAGTTATTATTCGATTTCCAGAGTAGAGCCTAAACCGTTGCTTTTATAAAGGAAAGCATCAACGTACAGGATGCTTAAAGGTATGGATGTTTTTGCTGGCGTAGAGTCGCCGCTTATGTTAGCATTCCGCCGCTTTGAAAAGCTGTTTGTCGACAGTCACTATATTAAAGGAGAAAATCGTTCATGAGCGCGAAAGCGGAAATTGAAATCATCGAAGCCTATTGTAAGGGGTGCAGCATCTGCGTAGAGTTCTGCCCTACAAAGGTCCTGGAGATGGATGCATTTGTTGTCAAGGTCGTTAACGCTGATGCCTGCATTGCATGTAATCAGTGTGAATTACGTTGCCCTGACTTCGCCATTAAAGTTCACAAGCTGTAATAGCTAGAGGAGGTCGGTTCGTGGCAAAGAAAATTGCTCTTTTACAGGGGAATGAGGCTTGCGCCCAGGGCGCACTTTATGCCGGATGTAACTTTTTCGGCGGATACCCAATTACTCCTTCCACCGAAGTTGCTGAAGTCATGGCAGGCGAGCTTCCCAAGGTTGGTGGCAAGTTTATTCAGATGGAAGATGAAATCGGTGCTATGGCATCGATTATCGGCGCTTCCCTCGCTGGTTCAAAAGCGTTGACCGCAACTTCAGGCCCCGGTGTTTCCCTTAAACAGGAACTGATCGGTTATGCCTGTATTGCTGAAGTTCCCTGCGTTATCATTAACGTTATGCGTGGTGGCCCTTCAACCGGTATGCCGACCGGTCCTGGCCAATCAGATGTGATGCAGGCCCGCTGGGGAACCCACGGTGACCACGCTGCTATCGCGCTGTGTCCCTCTTCCTGTCAGGAAATTTTCTCTGAAACCGTACGTGCTTTTAATCTGGCAGAAAAATATCGCATGCCGGTGCAGGTCCTGTTTGATGAGATCGTTGGTCACATGCGTGAGCGTATTGTTTTCCCGGAACCGGGTGAGCTCGAAGTCATTGACCGGACAGCACCATCTGTTCCACCGGAAAAATACAAGCCGTTTGACACTTCTTTCGGCGATGTTCCTCCGCTGGCGGCCTTTGGCTCTGATTATCGTTTCCATGTGACCGGCCTGAACAAGGCCGAAGATGGTTTTCCGACCACCAAGGCAGAGCTGGTAGATGCAGAAGAGCGCCGCCAGATTCGCAAAGTTGAGTGTCCGGAATCCCGCGCTGATATTGAGTTGAACGAGGAGTATCTGACTGAAGATGCCGAGGTGATCGTTTTCGCTTACGGCTCGACCGCTCGTTCAGCCCGTTATGCGGTGAATGAACTGCGTGAGCAGGGCATTAAAGCTGGGTTATTCCGTCCTATCACTCTCTGGCCTTTCCCGGAAAAGCGAGTTGCCCAACTGGGTGAGCAGGCCAAAGCGATGGTCGTCGCTGAAATGAACCTCGGACAAATGGTTTTCGAGGTTGAGCGGATTGTCAAAAATACATGTAAACTAGGTCTGGTTACCCGCGTCGATGGTGATCCACTCACCCCGACCCAAATTATTGACCAGGTTAAGGAGGTCCTCTAAATGGCTTACGATTACGAAAAATCAATCCGCCCAGGTAAGCTGCCTCATATCTGGTGCCCCGGTTGTGGTCATGGCATTGTCATGAAAGGCCTGATTCGGGCCATGGATAGCTGCGGTCTGGAAAAAAACAATACAGCAATTGTTTCAGGTATCGGTTGCGCCAGCCGGATGCCTGGTTATCTGGATTTTAACACCTTGCATACCGCCCATGGTCGTGCTGCCGCTTTCGCGACCGGCGTCAAGATGGCAAAGCCGGAGATGACGGTTATCTGCTGTGGTGGCGACGGAGACGGCGCAGCGATCGGTGGTAATCACTTCATTCATGCCTGTCGGCGTAATATCGATATGACTTACGTGTTGTTGAATAACTACATCTACGGTATGACCGGTGGTCAGTTCTCTTCATCCACTCCGACCGGACATCTGGCGTCGACAACTCCCTACGGTAATCCTGATCCTGCTTTTGATCTGGCAAAACTGGCGATCGGTGCCGGCGCGACATTTGTTGCCCGGACCACAGCTTTTCATGCCACCCAGATCGACAAATTGATTGCTGAAGGGATCAAGCACAAGGGTATGGCAGTGATCGAAGTCCTCGATGATTGCCCGACAACCTACGGTCGCCGTAACAAGTTCCGCAGTGTTGTGGATATGATGAAGCGTCTGAAGGATATCGCGGTTCCGGTGACGGCAGCAGCAAAGATGACTCCCGAGCAGCTGGAAGGCAAGACGCTGACCGGCGTACTGCACAAGGAAGACCGTCCGGAATACTGTGAAAACTACGCAAAAATCATTGCGCGTGTACAAGGCGCCTGATCACATCCATAAGGAGACGAGAATCATGGCAGAAAGATATGAACTTCGCTTTTCCGGTGCGGGTGGTCAGGGTCTGATCACTGCCGGAATTATATTGGCTGAAGCCGCTTCGATCATCGAAGGGCGTCATGCCGTACAGTCACAAAGTTATGGCCCGGAAGCCCGAGGTGGTGCTTCCAAGTCGGAAGTTATTATCGGCGAAGGGCCGATCGACTATCCCAAGGCAACCGTGGTTGATGCTTGTCTGGCGATGACCCAGGAAGCTGCCGATAAATATGCTGTTGGTATTAAAGATGGTGGCGTTCTGCTGGTCGACAGTGATTTTGTCAAAAATCCGCCACAGGGTAATTACAAGGTTTACAGTCTGCCGATTATGCGGACCGCTAAGGTCGATGTTGGTCGTGAAATTGTCGCCAACGTTATTGCCCTTGGGGCAATGATTGCCTTGACCGATGTTGTTAAACGTGAGTCAGGCGAGCAGGCTGTTCTGGCGAAAGTACCGGAGGCCTTCAAGGACCTGAACAAAAAGGCCTACAGCCTTGGTTTTGATAAAATGAAAGAAATTCTGGCTGGTTGATTTGCTGGATAGTTATAAAAAAAGCAAGGCCCGGCGTAATAATACCGGGCCTTGCTTTTTTTTATTGATTTGATTTGTTAAAGTCTTTGTAACGAGTATCCTTACAGGATGAATTTGCTAAAAACTCTGATAGAAAGGTTGATAAGGATGAAAAAACTGATTATTGCAGTATTGATTATGTTGTTTGTTGCAACTAGCGGTTATGCAACAACATGGGAAACAGAAGCTCAGAAGGTGGGCTATGCCATCGGCATGAACATTGGTATGAACATGAAAATGCAGGAACTGGATATCGACCCCGAGCAGGTGTCGGCAGGCCTGGTGGCCGCCTTTAAGGGCGAACCCACCCTGATGGACGAAGATCAGATGGCGCAGACACTGATGGCTTTTCAACAACAGATGCAAGCACGCGACATGGAAAAGTCGGCTGCTGAAGCAACAGTAAATGCCGTCGCGTCACAAAAATATCTTGAAGAGAACCGCAAAAAGAAGGGTGTTGTGACAACGGATAGTGGATTGCAATATCGGGTTTTGTCAGAAGGCAAGGGGGCCTCACCCACGGCTGATTCGACGGTTGATGTTCACTATCGCGGTACCCTGGTAGATGGAACCGAGTTCGACAGTTCTTACTCACGGGGTGAGCCCGCCACCTTCCCGGTTGCTAATGTGATCCCCGGCTGGACCGAAGCTCTCCAGCTGATGAAGGAAGGGGCGAAGTGGGAAATCGTCATACCTGCTGAACTGGCCTATGCCGATCAGGGTGCCCCACCCGTCATCCCACCAGGTTCTGCTCTTATCTTTGAGGTTGAACTGTTGAAGGTTCATTAGTCCACCTCCGACTCATTCTCCTCGGGCAATAAGCGCCCGATGAGAATGAGTGCAGCGCCAAGTAACAGTAATGTTTCAAACATGATAATGACCTCTCTGGTAGTACAGATCCAAAGCTTTACCTTGTGGATATCAAGATAACTTCTCAGTGTGTCACAATATTTCACACCGATGGTGTAGCTGGCCTCGCACTATTAAATTAAATACAAGAAGCTATTACCCTTGATTGTTTTTGTTGAAACAGGAACTGCACGTTGACTTCAATTTAAAAAATCGTATACAGTATGCAATTGCTGAACACTAAAACCCTTGTTTAACCTTGATTTTTAGAGTGAAAAATCAGGATCAAAAAACCAATTTTCCAACCTGATAACTGGAGGAGAGAGATGATTAACGCTTATCTGAAGCACGAAGAGGAAAGAAAGGCCCAGGGGATTCCTGCGCTACCATTAAGCCCGGAACAGACGACAGATCTTTGTGATCTGCTGCAGAATCCTCCAGCGGGGAAGGAAGAATTCTTAATGTACCTGCTGACTGAGCGGATTTCGCCAGGGGTGGATGCAGCCGCCGAAGTCAAAGCGGCATTTTTGGCAGATGTGATTACTGGTGCTAAAACATCACCATTGATTGATCGGGTTAAAGCTGTCCGGATTCTTGGAACCATGATTGGTGGTTATAATGTCGATCCGCTGATCAACGCCTTAACAGATAAAGAGCTTGCTGATGAGGCCGCTAAGGCATTGTCCGCAATGACCTATGTATATGATGCCGCCGAGCAGGTCATCGAGCTGGCTAAAACCAATGCGGCAGCAAAGCAGGTTGTGCAAAGCTGGGCTGATGCCCAATGGTTTACCCGCAAGCCGGCTATGCCTGAAGAAATCAAAGTCAAGGTGTTCAAGGTAGAAGGGGAAATCAATACTGATGATTTTTCACCTGCCGGCGATGCCTGGAGTCGTCCGGATATTCCCCTGCACGCCCTGGCGATGGGAAAAACCCGTTTTCCCGGGGGCATTCAGGAAATTGCCAAGTGGCGAGCTGAAGGCCATCAGGTAGCTTTTGTTGGTGACGTAGTCGGTACCGGTTCCTCGCGCAAATCAGCCTGTAACAGTGTTTTGTGGTGGATTGGTGATGACATTCCTGCCGTACCCAACAAACGTCGTGGCGGTGTGATTATTGGTGAAGTTATTGCTCCGATCTTTTTCAATACCGCCCAGGACTCCGGTGCCCTGCCGTTACGCATGGACGTCAGTAACCTGAATATGGGTGATGTTGTCACCATCAATACTGCCAAAGGTGAGGTCACTAACGCTGCTGGTGAGGTGATCACCACCTTTGAGATCAAGCCTTCTACGGTTCCTGATGAATATCGAGCTGGTGGCCGGGTGCCATTAATCATCGGCCGTGCCCTTACCGGGGTTGCGCGCAATGCGCTGGGACTGGGAGCTTCAGATCTGTTCGCCCAAGTTCAGAATCCAGAAGCTAAACCGGGTCAGGGTTTTACCCAGGCACAGAAGATGGTTGGTCGTGCCTGTGGTGTTGCCGGGGTGTTGCCGGGTAGTTCCTGTGAACCAAAAATGACGACGGTTGGCTCCCAGGACACGACTGGGCCAATGACCGCTGACGAGTGGAAGGAGCTTGCTTGTCTGCGTTTCCAGTCACCTATGGTGATGCAGTCATTCTGTCATACTGCTGCCTATCCCAAGCCGGCAGATATTAAAATGCACAAAACCCTGCCGAAATTTATCGCCGAGCGTGGCGGTGTTCCCTTGCGTCCTGGTGATGGCGTTATCCATAGTTGGCTTAACCGCCTGTTGGTTCCCGACACGGTCGGTACCGGCGGTGACTCACATACCCGCTTCCCGATCGGTATCAGTTTTCCTGCCGGATCCGGTCTGATTGCTTTTGCCGGTGCCCTTGGCTTTATGCCTCTGGATATGCCGGAGTCGGTGCTGGTACGCTTCAAGGGTAAATTAAATGAGGGCATTACCTTGCGTGATGCCGTCAATGCGATTCCCTACTGGGCGATTAAGAAAGGACTGTTGACCGTTCCCAAGAAGAACAAAGTGAATATTTTTAACGGTCGTATCCTTGAAATGGAAGGACTTCCTGATCTCTCCGTCGAGCAGGCATTTGAACTGACCGATGCCGCTGCTGAGCGCTCTGCGGCTGCCGGTTGTATCCAATTGTCGGAAGAGAGCGTCTGTGCTTACCTGCGTTCAAATATCGCACTGATGGAGCAGATGATCAAGGACGGCTATCAAGATGCAGAGACACTGCGCAACCGAATTGATACGGTCAAGGATTGGCTCAAGGACCCCAAATTGATTCGTGCCGACTCCAATGCTGAGTATGCCGCTGTTATTGAGATCGATCTGGCCGAGATTACCGAGCCGATTCTCGCCTGTCCGAATGATCCTGATGATGTGAAGCTGCTTTCAGAAGTCCAGGGAACCTCAATCCAGGACGTTTTTATTGGTTCCTGCATGACCAATATCGGTCACTTCCGCGCTGCCGCTGAAATCTGGCGTGGTGAGAAGTTCAACCCCGACGTACGTACCTGGGTATGCCCGCCAACCCGTATGGATCAGGAAAAACTCAAAGAGGAAGCGGTTTTTTCCATCTTCAGCGCCAAAGGTGCGCGGCTCGAAATTGCCGGTTGTTCGTTGTGTATGGGGAACCAGGCACGAGTGCCCGACAAGGTCAATATGTACTCGACCAGTACCCGGAACTTCGATGATCGCATTGGTGATGGTGCTCAGGTTTATCTGGGCTCGGCGGAACTGGGTGCCGTGGTTGCCAATGTCGGCAAGTTGCCGACTCCAGCTGAGT
Source organism: Pelovirga sp. (assembly GCA_046482365.1). GTDB lineage: Bacteria > Desulfobacterota > Desulfuromonadia > Desulfuromonadales > Geopsychrobacteraceae > Pelovirga. The sequence continues at coordinate 95,830 of JAWOFG010000182.1, forward strand.
ACCTTGCGGTTTATAAGGAGCGTATAGCTCCTAAAGAAGCACAAATTTACCAGTATCTGCAGTTTGATGAGATGGAAGGTTACGGAGCCTGATCCCCTGACCTGACAAGGCATGTTAATAAAAAGGCCACCCTATTCAAGGGTGGCCTTTTTGTCGACTGCGGTACTTACTTGAACAGTTTTTTCACCTGGTAATGTACCAGGACGATCAGCAGCATCAAAAAGACGGCCAGTCCGAAACGGGCACCCATGGTCTGTGCCTGCCGCAGACTGCTGCCGCCGATATAGCCAAGACCCGGATAACAGATACCCCAGAGGATCGAACTGATCAGGATATAGCTGATCGCTGATCGCCCGGACATGTGTGAAAGACCCGCGATAAATGGAACAATCCCGCGGATGGGACCCAGAAACCGTGCAAAAAACAAGCTTTTGCCACCATGAGTGAGGAAGAATTTCTGGGCATAGCGGACCATCAGTCGCCGGCGGCGAAAAAAACGCATGCGCAAAAAGATGTCACCATAGCGTTTTCCCAACCACAGGCTGAGCAGATCACCGAACAGGGCCCCAAGACCTGCAAGCAGGATCAGGGTTGCCAGATTACCTTTGCCGGCAACAACAAGAAAACCAGCCAGAACGATGATAGTGCTGCCGGGGACGAGCAAACCGGCAACCGGTAGTGATTCTGCGAAGGCGACGAAAAAGATCAGAAAATGGTATTTGCTGCCGGCAGGAACAAACATCAGGATTTGCTGGATCCAGGCTTCCATCAGCGCCAATCTTCCGGTTCAAAATCGGCCAGCCAACGATCAAAAATAATCACCTTATCACGACCGAAACCCTTGAGTTTTTTACGTACCTTGTCAATGCTTTTGACTGAGTTCAATTCATCCGGATTTTTGGAGTAAAACAGGTCAGCATAGCAGATGATCTTCTCTTCCAGGGTTTCCGGGAGCAGATCGCGCCGGGGTAAGGGTAAATCAGCCTGTTCAATTTCAACCGCCGTCAGTCCCACCCCGGTGTGACGCTCGCAAACCCGTGCATGGGCAGGTAGCCCTAACTCTGCGAGTAACCGGGCGCCGATGATACCGTGTTGCAGGTATGGAGCCTCGCCGTGACAGCCGATGTCGGGGGCGTCAGTGAAGATCATGCCGATGTCGTGCAGCATGGCCGCTTCGGCAATAAACTGCAGATCGGGGTTCTGCCCTCGCTGGCAGAGCGATCGGGCGATATTCAGTGCCCGGCGGGTCACCTGGCGGCTGTGGTCAAGCAGAATTGCACGCGCCAGCGGGTGGGGCAGGTAATAACGATCAATCAGGTCGGCCGGTTTTAATCTGGTTGCTGTCACCGGCAGAACTTATTCATCTTCCCAGGTGATACAGGCAACCGGACAGTTGTCCATCGCTTCCTCAACCTTTTCAATACTATCGCCGTTTGGATCAAGAATGCCGGCTTTATGTTCCGAGACCATATGAAAAACCCTGGGACAGATCCGGGTGCAGGTTTCACAACCGATACAGACGTCCTGATCGAGATAAAGAACTTTTGTCATAAGGATATCCTTTGATGATAGGTATTGAAGAAAGTTTCGAACTTGTCAGTCTGGTCTATTATTACCTGTTCGGGAGTACTTTGACAAACAAGATTCATTTTCCCGATAAAATATGGTAGTGAACAGGAACTGTCATCACCGCTGCGGGGTTGTGTCGTTGAAAAAAAATGTCGGTTTAAGGACGGAAATCCTGGTAACTCTGACGTTTCTTCTGGTTGCAGCCCTGCTCTTGGGTGGCATGCTGATGTTGCGTCTGACCGAGCAACGTTTGCTGGCGGAACGCTTGCGCCACCTGGATGAAACCGCCCGTTTTGTCGCGCTCGCCTTGTCGGAACAGCAAACCTCAGCAGAGTCCTCTCACCCCGGGCAGTCACGCCACCGTTTGCTGGATATGCTGAGTGAGAACGCTAATTGCAGCGGCTGGTGGCTGTTTGATCAGGACCTTAATGCGCTGGAGTCCTTCACTAGTGCTGAACAGCAACCATTTAGTCTCACCCGTCGTCAACAGGTCAAACTCACCGGCAATATGGAGTTGCGGGTCAATTTTCCTGCTCTGCTTAATCTGTTCGGTTCAACCAGTGCCGGGGTTCAACTGGCGCTTCCCCTTTATACCGATCAGCGCTTTGCCGGCGTGCTGGAAATGCACTTCAGCCTAGAGGATATCCGTCTGCAGTTGCTGGATGCTCTTAAGGTACTGCTGATCTATGTGGCACTCTACGGCCTGGTTCTGATCGCTGCCGGTTATTATCTGCTCCAGCGTAATATTATCAAGCCGGCTAAGCTGTTATTGCGGGCGACGCAGGATGTCGGCCGTGGCAATTTGAACACCCGCCTGCCGATTGCCGGACCGACGGAATTAGCTCAACTTGCCACCGCCTATAATGACATGGTGATGGCCCTGGATAAAAGCCAGGCGCAAACGGCTATTCACATTGAAGAACTGAAAAAGACCAATCGGCAATTACAGCAGGCCCGAGATGAGCTGATTCGCAGTGAAAAAATGGCATCAGTGGGTCAACTTGCTGCGGGCCTGGCGCATGAGCTTGGGAATCCCCTGGCGGCGCTGATCGGCTATCTTGAGTTACTCAAAACCCGCTTGAGTGCAGCCGATAAGGACGTTGCGCAGCGCTGTCTGGCGGAAACCCAGCGGATTGATTATCTGGTGCGTGAGCTCCTCAACTTTGCGCGACCGGCGGATAAAAACAGCATTGACGAAGTCGACTGTATCGCTGAATTGCGAGCCTGTCGAGATCTGCTTGCGCGCCAGGGCACATTCAGGGAGGTGCGGGTTGCTGATCAGCTGGCTGAGACTTCTGCCGGGGTGCTGATAAATCGACAAAAACTTCATCAGGTTTATATCAATTTGTTGATCAATGCAGTTCAGGCCTGTGAAAAAAGAGGGTCAATTGAGCTGACCGCCGGGTGCGGTCAGGATCACGTCTGGTTGCAGATCAAAGATGATGGCTGCGGTATCGCGGCAGGTAATTTGCCCCGGATTTTTGATCCTTTTTATACCACCAAGGCGCCGGGAGAAGGAACTGGTCTGGGATTGACGATCTGTCACCGGATCATTGATGAGGCCGGGGGTCATTTACAAGTTGAGTCATGTCCTGGGCAGGGTAGTGCTTTTAGGTTGGTTTTGCCGTTGGCGGTTGATAGGTAGTGGGTAGTGGGTAGTGGGTAGTGGGTAGTGGGTAGTGGGGGGCCGCTGCGAAGCAAAAGGGTCTTCGCAGCGGTCCTTTTTTATTCGACGATGGTGGTTTTCAAGATCAAGACCGTATCTTTGGGAACGTCCTGATGGGGGCCGGAATTGCCGGTTGGTGTCTTGGCGATAGCGTCAACAACCTCCATGCCGTCAGTGACCTGAGCAAAAACGGCGTAACCATAAGCGTTGGGAGTTTTTCCCTGGTGGTCGAGAAAATTGTTGTCGACCAGATTGATGAAAAACTGACTGGTGGCACTGTCTACCACCTGGGTGCGCGCCATGGCAATAGAACCTCGGACATTTTTAAGGCCGTTGTCGGCCTCGTTTTTAATCTGCTGGTTGGTTCCTTTTTGTTTCATGTCGGCAGTAAAACCACCCCCTTGAATCATAAAATTGGGGATAACCCGATGGAAAATTGTCTCATCATAAAATCCGTTGCGTGCATAATTGAGAAAGTTCTCGGTAGAGATAGGGGCTTTTTCCTGATTCAGGGCAATGGTGATTGACCCTTTGCTGGTTTCGATAATAACACTTGGTTGCTGGCTCATTTTTTTCTCCTGTACGTATGGTGGCTTGGTTGGCGCAGATAAAACCTGCTCAGGACATAGCTCAGGGTAACATGCTCTGTGTATTGATCAGAGTTTGGCACGAACTAACTGTCGGTCTGAGGGACACCGTTCTTCAGTAAATTAATGAATTGGTGATCTGGAATCGGGCGACTGAATAAATAGCCCTGGAAAAGATTACATCCATTCTGTTTGAGAAAGTCGAGTTCAGGGCGGGTCTCTACGCCTTCGGCAATGACTTTAAGATAAAGATGTTCCGCCATGGCGATAATGGTGGCAACAATGGCGGCATCATTGGCATCGGTTTCAATGTCACGGACGAAGGACTGATCAATTTTGAGAATGTCCAGAGGCATTTTTTTCAGATAGGTCAAGGAAGAATAGCCGGTCCCAAAATCGTCAATGGAAAGTTGTAATCCCAGTTTTTTTAGCCCCTGCATTTTTTCAATCGTGTCGATAATATTGTCAATCACCAGGCCTTCCGTCAGTTCAAAGCAGACCATGGTCGGATCGACCCCGGTTTCATCCAGGATTGACTGAACCTGGGCGACAAACTCAGGTTGGCGGAACTGGCGGGGGCTGACGTTAATGGCAAGATGACTGAGCCCCAGCCCTTGATCGTTCCACTTCTTTAAATGCCGGCAGGCTGTTCTCAACACCCATTCACCAATCGATAGAATCAAGCCACTGGCTTCGGCAATGGGGATAAAGGTGCCGGGAGAAATAAATCCCTTGGTGGGGTGGATCCAGCGAATAAGCGCTTCGGCACCAAGAATATTACCATGATAATCGACTTGCGGTTGAAAATAGAGAGACAATTCATCGCGTTCGATGGCATGGCGCAGTTCTTTTTCCAGGGCGAGACGATAGTCAGCCGCCGCCTGCATGCTTGGCAGAAAGAAGCGAATGGTATCGCGACCATCATCCTTGGCCCGGTACATGGCGGTATCAGCATAGCGCAGAATATCACTGCCGGTTTCGTAGCCGCCGTCAACTGACGGGAACATGGCAACCCCTATACTCGGGGTGATGTGCAAAATATTGTCATGAATCATGTAGGGTTCGGTCAGGCGTTCCTTGATGCTTTCCGCTTTGTGTTGGGCCGCCGCCGCTGCAGTTCCTGCTTCGGTGCCCAGGTCAGCTAAGAGGACGACGAATTCATCACCTCCCAGCCGAGAAATTGTATCCTCGCTGCGCATGTCAGTCGCCAGTCGTTCAGCTACCTGCTTGAGGAGATCATCGCCGATCGGATGGCCGAGGGAGTCATTGATGTTTTTAAAACGATCCAGATCTAAAAAGAGCATGGCACCATAGTGGCCATAGCGTCTGGCACGAGAGAGGTTCTGCTCAAGACGATTGATCAACAGGCGACGATTCGGCAGTTCCGTCAAGGCATCATAATAAGCCAGGTATTCAATCCGTGCCTCGGCCTCTTTGCGTTCGGTGATGTCGCGCAACGTAGCACAAATTTTATCAGCATTTTCGCGCTCGCCACTCTGATAACTGGCGTTGAGGGAGCAGGGAATGTCGTGCTGGTCTTTGTCGCGCAGGTGGATCTCGAAATCACGAATCTGGCTAGTTTGATTGAGCAGATCGAATAACTCGTCGCGCTCCTGCGCCACAGGGAAAAGTCCCTCGACTTTAGTACCGATTAATTCATCACGTTTGAACGCTGAAATTGCAGAGATGGACGGGCTGACTTCCAGGATCACGCCGTTGCCGGCGAATTCGAAGTAGACATCCTGCAAATTTTCAAAAATGGAGCGGTATGTTTCTTCACTCTTGCGTAGCTTGAAATGCGATTCATTGAGGTCGTTGATAGCTTTCTGCAGAGCAGCGGTGCGGCGTGTGACTTCTTCTTCAAGATGTTCCTGGTAAGCGCGATTTTCAATGATCAGGCGCGCACGCTCAAGTTCCTGATTGATGGCATGCAACAAAACGGACATGTCCTGAATCGGTTTAAGCAGATAGTTCCATGCCCCGCGGTGGATTGCCTCAATGGCATCACCGATAATCCCGGTTCCGGAAACGACAACGATTGGGGTGTCTGGAGATTCAGCCCTGATCGTCTGCAGTACCTCAAGTCCATCCATCTCCGGCATTCGCAGATCGCACAGTACCAGATCCGGTTTATCGCGACGAAAAACCTCCAGCCCCTCGCGCCCGTTTTTTGCTTCAACCACGTCAAAATCATGATCTTCAAGAAACAGCTGGAAGCTGTTGCGGATCTGGTCTTCATCGTCAATGGTGAGAATTAGCGGATTTTTTTGACGCCCCATGCATGCAACCTTTGTATGAGAATACTCATGATATATTTTTTACTATAACATTATTACGATTGAAATCAGTAAAAATATTTAGATCTATGGCCCTTTTGTTGCGGTTTGTTGGTCACAGGTCACCGGTCAGGTTCTGCAAGATAAAGAGCTTGGGATTGATGGTGGCTATTGCCTCAATCAGTTCAAGTAATTGATCTGAATCAAGGTTTTCTTCCGTGTCCGTGTCTTGAAAATAGCGGTAACCTTTGGGCAGTTCGCTGTAGTTTCCTCCGAATAACAGGGAGGCGTCAACCAGATCATTGACTCTGCCGGTGGCTTCCCAGGGGTCACGATAGTTGTACTGGCGAGCGGTAATCTGTAAGCCCAGCTTGTTGGGGAACAGCGCCTTGACCTCAAAGGAGAAATCGCGCGGCGAGCCGTAGTGAGCACTACGCCCGTCACGTCCTTTGACCCGTGCTCCTGCTGCCGAGAGCATGGCGCTCACGCTGTCCACTGACATGGGGGTTGGTTGGGTCGTTGTCATGATGCCTCCAGGATCTTGTCAAGTCGCAGTTCGAGACCCCATGTTACCGGCTTTTTCCCCTCTGGCGATAGTACCCACAGGGTCGGAATATCTGATGCTAGTGGGGCGGGGCCAAAACCATCGGTCAGGTAGATAATCGCAGCCGGGCGGGGTTGCATGTGGCGGGCATAGTCGAAAATCGGACGCAGGTCGGTAAAGCCGCCACCACGAAAGACTTCGATCACCGCAGGGTCGCCGCTAAAGGTCGAAATTTTCTGAATCCGGCTGCCGGCATAGAGGACGGTGATGCGGCTTTGTCGTGCCTGGGCAATCCTCATGAGTTCTCCGGCAAAGGTTTCACGCAGAGGCTGGGTATCGGTGGAATCACTGACATCGATACCGACCACCAGGTTCAGATATTGCTTTTTGCGAATTCCCGGCGTCGTCTGATCAAAACGCCGATGGGCCCGTTTCCAGGTAGCGGTTTTGCCGACCCGCCCGGCGTTGCCGATAAACTGGCGCAGAATCTGCTGCCAGGGGATGGTGGGGGGGGTGAGGTAGGGGTGAATCAATGCCCGTAGATCGCCTGCACCTTCGTCACCACTTTTGTGCCAGGCCGATTGTACCATCTGGCGTACCACTTGTTCACTCAAGGCGTCCGGCGTGCGTTCGGCGTCCTGCCAGTGTTGGTGATCATCCAGCGGTTGCAGCTGCAACGCCTCAAGGGTAGCTGTTGTCCTGTCGGCTGCCGGTTCGCCGGAGATTTCAGCGGAGTTGTCACCATCACCAGCGCCGAGTTGATCCCCCAGCCGTGGTATCAGCAGCAGCTGGTCGTAATATTCTTCAGCAGCGAGACCTGCCCCCAGCTTCAGGCGTTCAGGGCGCGGCGCTTCGGGGGGCATGTTGTCAATACCGGGGTTAATGGCAAGGTCGCAGGCCAGATCCCAGAGCCTGGGGTGGCGATCTCTGCGCCGGCACGGGTGCAGGTGAAGGATATGTTTGACCAGATGTTCGAGCAGTGCCTGTTGTTCATCACCGGAAAAACAGGAGAAATGCTGTGATGAAACCATCAGGGTCGGCAAGGCATCAATCAGGGTCACAGCCACCGCCTTGCGTCCCTGGTAGGGACGGCGCCGAAACTGCAGGAGAAAATGGCCGTAAAAGGGGCGCTGTTTCAGCAACCTGACAATCGTATCTTCAAGCTGGCGCATTGGCTTTACAGCGCATCGTGGCTGATTTTACGGATCGTATCCAGTATCGCGGCGTCGTACTTGTCCTGGCATAGAATCATGGCGATGGCCGGGATCCGCAACAAACTCTTGACCGTGGCAAATCGCATATCGCGTGGCAGAATATCAATATAGGCCACCAGATGACCCTGTTCGGTTTCATTGAGGGGGGTCTGCTGTTGCAGCAGGGAGGTCAATTCATTGATGGTCGCCGCCTGGATATCGTCACGTTGTTTTTCCGCCTGCTCGGCCACCTCGGGCCAGCGTTGCAGAATGTCCTGAGCACTCAAGGGGCGCAGGCGTTGTTCATGGCACCACTGCAGAAAGGCCACGGCAGCTTCCTTGCCGATGACACCGCTGTAGACCTCCATTTCCAGCCCTTGCGCGAAGCGGCAATGACGGCGCAAGATGCTGACCATTTCCCAGGCGCGTTCAGAAGGCTCGACGTTCATATCGAAGCTGGCATTATTCAGGGACAGCAGGTGCTGATGAGAACTAATAAAGTGACGTACCGATGGCTCGAAGTCAGCTTGTTGCGCATAGTGAGACCAGCAGCTGGCATCTGTTTCAACCTGAATGACCACCATGCGATCCAGCAGGGCCCGATCAAGCGGCGTAACCTGGTAACTGCCGTCGGGCGGGTTGATGGCAACCACGACCCGATGCTGCGGTGCAAGCTTGTGGGTGTGCAATGAGCGTTGTTGTCCCTGGGATGGTGGCTCAACAAACTGAAAAATCGCCTGCAGGGTGTCTTCCTGTTGGGCGCGATTGAGTTCATCACAGTGAATAACCGTTGGCTCAGCATTGTCGGCCGGCCACCAGGATGGACGGGACCAGTGCATGGTCTCGTCTACGCGATAGGGAATACCGACCAGGTCACCAACCTCCATCTGTCCCAGACGTAAAGGAATATAACTGCGCTTGATCTCACGACAGACCTGAATAATGCCGGCGGTTTTGCCGACCCCCCGGTGACCCACCACGCAAGGCGTCAGATCGGTCCTCATCAGGATTTCTTTGAGCACAATCTTCATCTGTTCGATATTCATGGTTTTCTCGTTTTGGCTTGGCTGGAACGGTCAGTCCCTCCATGGTTGCAGAATAAGAAGGGTAAACTGTCTCTTAATATGCCGGAAGCTACAGGAGAAAGTCAAAAGGAGGTTGGACAGGAGCAGATCAGTGATCAGGGGTTTACCGATAATCAGCTGGGAAGTGCGCTGAGGACTTCCCGTGTTTTGTGTTTAAGCAAGTCAATGACTTCCTCATTAAGGTGGAAGCGCTCAAAGCAGCTTTCGTGCAAATGAGTCTTGTAGGTTTCCTGGCGGGTACAAAAATTGAACTGACAGGCAAGAATATTACCTGCATAGGCAGCAGCGCTGACCTCCGGCTCAATCGGTGTGGCGCGAAGGTGATGATGTGAGCGGATGGCTTCGACCAGGAAAGGCGGCAGGCTCCACCATTGTGCCAGCATAGCGCCGATTTCAGCATGATCTGTTGCGAAAATGCTGCATTCAGCTTGTAGTGAAGAACAGTGATTTGCAGCGGCAATTTCAATGGCATGCTGGTATTGTTTTGGCAGGTAGGTAGCCAGCAACAGTTTACCCATATCATGAAGAAGCCCGGCAATAAAAGCGCGATCCTGCATGCCGACATTGCTGCTGTAGGTCAGTTTGATCAGTAAACGGGCAATTGTTGCGCTGGCAATCGAATGTCTTTTAAAGCGGTTGATATCAAACCCGGGAACTTTATGGGTATCGGTTTTGACCGTGCGATAAACCGACTCCGACAATACCAGATTCTCGACGATGTCCGTACCCAGGACAATAATTGCTTTTTTAATGGAGTCAACGAGAAAGCGCTGACCAAAGAGGGCAGAATTGCCCCAATGCAGCAGGGTGGTGGACAGGCTGACATCCTGACTGATGGCCTCCGCCATTCCTTCAATATCGATGTCATCATCGCTGATACAGGCGCGCACCTGACTATAGGTTTCCGGCAGGGTTGGAAGCAGGGGCATGGTATTGATCAGCTTTTGCAACTCCAGACCGTACTTGCGCTGATATTGTGCCTGCCGCAGGGCGCTGCGGAGGATTTCCTTAAGTTCGATATCAATCCAGGGTTTGGGAATAATCTGCTGGGTATACCCTTGTGCCAAAGCTTGCAGGACCGTGTTGTGGCGGGGATGATCTGTCAGGAACAGACGAATCATTGTTGGGTAGAGCACGCGGATCTCACTGAGCAGGCTGATGCCGTCCATTTCCTGCATGACCGCCGCGCTGACGACCAGCTCAACGGGGTCGTCTTTCAGGTGCTGCAGCGCCTTACCAGCGCTTGCAACGAAATGGCATTCCCACTCCTCGTTTTGCAGCAATGTTTGCAGTGCTGTCAGGACCTTGGGATCTTCATCAATAAAAAGGATTTTTGGCGTGTCATTCATCGATCAGATTCCAGCTGTCAATAGGAGGAAAAAAGAGCGGTGTCGAGCCGAAAGCCTCATGTTAGCATAAACGATAAACGAAGTTAATCCTTGTTTATGAAAAAATCCTGACCTGGTTGGGAATTTTTGGCCCCTCGTTCCTGCAACTGCAACAATTCACAATTTTCAAAGCAGACCTGGCGAAAACCTTCAGAGATCCGCTCATCAATAGCGGCACTCTTCCAGAAAAGAAGAGCAGCCTGCCGGGCATTTACAAGTTGGGCCTCTGCTTCTTTGCGTAGTGAAGGTGGAGTGAACAGACGTGCCGGAATTTCACCGGCAAGGGGTTCATAGATGGTTGGACGCATCCCGTAGGCCGGAGCCAGAAGGAAATTATCTTTACCATGGGGCAAAAAAGAAATGTTGCCAAAATGCTGGTTAGCGTTACCGATCATATCACTGAACAGGGCCAGCCAGTGAAGCTTTCCGGCCTCACTAAGAGGAATGATCCCCTGCTTTTGCAGGCGGGTTGCCGCTGACACCCAGTCATCGCAGGGTTCCTGAATGCGGGTGTGCAGAGCGCGCAGGGAGATGGCCGGCAGACGCCCGAAAAGGCCGCGGCGATCAAAACGCTTTATGCACAAAAAGGTCTGATTGCCGCTGATTACCAGACGTGAACGCGCGGCATTCAGTCCGGCGAGGCGGATGGCTTCAAGTGCCAGATGTTCACACACGAGCAGGTCAGCATAGCGTCTGGCCTCCTTGCTGTCTGCCGCCGGTGAAAATTTGACCAGCATCCAACAGGGGGCACCGCGTTCGTTGAGGCAAACAGAAAACTTGGGTTGTTCTCCGCTAAGTTGCAGTGGAGTGGTTTCTCGGGCCAGGGTTTTAAGTGCCAATTGCGGGTATTCATGGGTCTGGCTGCCAGGCTCGATCAATTCGGGTGGATTGCGTACCAGTTCAAAGTAGCGGGCAAGGGATTCTTCACCCAGGATCAGGTTGCCGGGTCGATCCTCACCACAACGACTGGTGGCAATCAGCATATCTTCCTCGGTCCAGTCAGTGACTCGCGGTGAGAGTTTAAGATAGTCGCCGTAGCGCAGAGCAAAGGTACGAGCACAATAGCCGTTAATCAGCAAGTCCTGGATTTGCCACGGTAATTGATGAGAGATTTCACCACTACAGGCAATCGATTGCCACCAGTACTGCCCTCCTTGTAAGGGGGTCAGTTGACCGTAAGGGTGGACGTCACCTTTGGCGTCAATGCTGTAAACCGGCAGACGGTTAAACTCCTGTCCTGGTTTATTAGGCAGGCCATAGCAAGTAGCTCGCCCTTTTCCCATGACAACAATTTCATTCTGCATGGTGTTGATCAGTCGTGACAGGGTCGGTTGGCTGATGCCGAGTTCCCGGACCAGTTCGCGTGACGTCATCACCCGATCAGCCAGCAGCTGTAGCAATTGTTGTCGGTTGGTTTTCATATAGCCCCTTTTATGAATATAAAGATGGAGCTAAAGATACTGATCAAGCCTATTAAATCAAGGATAAATCTATTTATTAGAATAAAAAAATGATCAGTTTGGGAAAGCCAAACCTGGACCTGGGCTAACCGTGGGGCCCTGGCTCAGCTCTGTATTATAGAGGTTATTATTAACGCGAAAAGCTGCGGTTTTTTTGCCGGGAAATTTTTCCAATAAGCCAGCCGCCCAAAAAGACACCGGCTCCGGCAAGAAACCACTGGATCATATTGGAGCGGTGAAAACTGCTATTTTCCTCACGTAGTATCTGGACTTCGCGGTTCAAAGATTGGTTTTGCTCTTCGAGGAGTTGGTTGTTTTCATGAAGAGTCAGGACATCGGCAGAGCTTTCGCGCAAGTTTTCGTACTGCTCGGTCATTTGTTTCAGCTTTGTTCGTGTTTCTTCCAACTGAACCACAAGGTTGGCAGTTTCTGCTGGGTCCTCATTAGCCTCTTGCAGTTCGGTATAACGCGTCTGCAGTTGTCGGTTCTCTTCTTCCAGGGCGGCAATTTGAGCTTGCAACTGTTCAATAATGAGCGTTTTCGGCGGTTCTGCAGTAATATATTGTTTAGCCACATAACCTTCTATTCCATCTGCGGTGCGTAGACGGTAAAAGTTTCCCTGCTCACCAAGAATAGTCACCGGGGCATTTGATGATAACCGCCCAAGGATCTGATAGTCATTGGTGGTGTTGCTGCGCACCGTTACGAGCAGAGTGTCGGAAATATAGCGGGTTTCAGCCGTTGCTGGACCGGCAAGAAGTGCGGCCAGCAGGCTAACCAAAATTAGTATTTTAAACTTCATCGAGTCATCCTCTTGAAATGTGGGAGCATATAAAGATAGTTACTGATACTAACCCCAATGAAGGTGGAATTCAAGTTACCTTCGAGCCGGCTCTACGACGTTCATAACCACAGGCGCGTAAGAAGCTTTTCTGTTTCAACGATAAGAAAAACCGCCATTCCAATTCCCAGAGGAATCAACCATTGACCTGCCTCGAGGGGCGCCGAGCCGAACCATATCTGCATAAAGGGAGCATACACAAATAATAATTGAAAGCAGGCCAGAACCGCCACGGCCACCCAAGCTGCCGGATTGGCCATGAGGCGACTGATTTTGAGACTGGTTCGTTTGAGATAGCGGCTGTTGAACAGATAAAATACCTGACCACAGACCAGGGTGTTGACTGCCAGAGTCCGAGCATATTCGAGGGAGGTTCCCTGGTTTCTTTCGTAAAGGAAAACCGCAATCGTTGCACCACCGATCAGCAACGAAACAGAAATGATGCGCCAGACAAAAAATGCACCGAGAATCGATGTTCCCGGCTCTCGCGGAGGTCGTTCCATGACCCCCGGCTCTGCCGGTTCAAAGGCTAGAGCCAGGGCCAGGGTTACCGCTGTAACCATGTTGACCCAGAGGATCTGTACCGGGGTCAGGGGCAGGGCCAGCCCGAAAAGGATGGCCGTAAGGATGACCAGGGCTTCGGCACCGTTAGTGGGTAGAATGAACAGGATCGCTTTGCGCAGGTTATCGTAGATGGTGCGGCCTTCTTTGATGGCCTTTTCGATAGAGGTGAAGTTATCGTCAGCAAGAACCACCTCGGCAGCTTCCTTGGTTGCTTCTGTTCCCTTGATTCCCATGGCAATGCCGACATCAGCGCGCTTCAGGGCGGGAGCATCGTTGACACCGTCACCAGTCATCGCCACCACGTCACCGCTTGACTGCAGAGCCTTGACCAGCCGCAGCTTATGTTCAGGGCTTGTGCGGGCGAAAATATTGTTGTCTCTGGCTATCTGGACCAGCTCCTGATCTGAAGCCTTTTCCAATTCGGTCCCGGTAGTGACCCGGTCTGCGTTTTTAATGCCCATTTCCCGGCCGATAGCAGCAGCGGTCCCGGCGTGGTCACCGGTGATCATTTTTACCTTGATACCGGCATCATGGCAGATCTTAATGGAGTTGATGGCTTCGGGGCGTGGCGGATCAATGATACCTACCAGTCCGAGAAAGGTTAAGTCAGAATCAAGGTCGCTCATTTCAAGGGTCTTTTGTCCCTCTTTAGCAGGACACGTGGCCGCCGCCAGAACCCGCAGGCCCTCACCGCTTAACTGCTCGACCTGATCCAGCCAGAATTCACGATCAAGAGAATGATCGCCATTGGCGGTGCTGCGTTGGGAACTTGAAAGGTCGAGCAGTTGATCCGGCGCTCCCTTTATAAAGATCCTCAGTTCCCCGTCGGGAACACGGTTGAGGGTCGCCATGAACTTGTTTTGGGATTCAAACGGAACCGTGGCGATGCGCTCGTAGCTGTCCTCATCAAAATCAGTTTTGGCGGCCAGGGTACGAAGCGACCCTTCTGTTGGTTCCCCTCGAACTTGCCACTGTCCGTCTTTCTCAACGATCTGTGAATCGTTACAGATTGCCATGGCCTCAATCAAGTTAAAAAGATCCTGATGCTCTTTCAGCCTGACCGGGTCATCCTCCCGGATAACTTCGCCCTCCGGGGCATAGCCGGTACCACTGACATCGTAGCTGTTGTCGACCACGACCAGACGACGGGCCGTCATCTCGTTGCGGGTCAGGGTGCCGGTTTTGTCCGCGCAGATAACCGTCACCGAGCCCAACGTCTCGATGGCATTAAGTTTGCGGGTAATGGCGTTAAGCCGGGCCATGCGTTGGACCCCGAGGGCGAGGGTGATGGTGAAGATGGCGGGCAGACCTTCCGGTATAGCGGCAACACCGAAGCCGATGGCTGACATAAAGAGCTCACCAACTGTATATTCATGAAAAAACCAGCCGATAAACCAGATGCTTACAGCCATGCCGATAATAACTATCGACAAGCGTTTGCCAAAGGTATCCATCTGGCGGGTCAGGGGGGTGGCGATTTTTTCAACCTCGGCAATCATTGTGTTGATGCGGCCGATTTCGGTGTTCAGGCCGGTTGCGGTAATGACGCCGATGCCACGACCGGTGGTAACCATGGTGCCGGAAAAGGCCATTCCTTTGCGATCGCCGATACCAGCGTCGGCAGCGACCACTGAGGTGGATTTATCAACTGCCATCGACTCACCGGTCAGGGCCGACTCTTCAATTTGCAGGTGGGTCGTTTCAATCAGACGCATATCAGCAGGCACGCGGTTGCCGGAACGTAACTTGACACGATCGCCGGGTACCAGCTCTTCAGCATCGACTTCGACCCACTGATCATCGCGTAAAACCTGAGCCTGGAGTGAGAGCATCTTGCGAATCCCTTCAAGAGCCTCCTCGGCCTTGCCTTCCTGGATAAAGCCAATCGTTGCATTGATAATCACTACAGCGAGAATAACGCCGGTATCAATCCAGTGTTCAAGAAGCGCAGTCAACACCGCCGCTGCGAGCAACACGTAGATCAGCAGATCATGAAAGTGGATAAAAAAGCGCTTTAAAATTCCGTCTTTTTCCGCAGCCGGAAGGCGGTTGTGACCAACCGCTTCGAGTCGTTTTTCTGCTTCAGCAGAACTCAGTCCCTTGGCTGGACTGTCAAGCTGCTTGATGATCTCATCGGTGTCGATGTGGTGGGGATTGCTGGTGCTGTAAGGTGTCTTTTGTTCTGATGACATGGAAAAGCCCCTCTTTCAGAGCTGGTTGGTCAGTTCTCAAAATCAGCATGTGGAGCACGTTGTCGAAGGGAATGATCTCTTCGGATATTTTAGCAATACGCTTGAGTCTGTCAACCAAACGCCGGTAAGCTTGTTGCCTATCTGCCGTAACCGCTACCGATGGCAGAGAAGGGCAGACGTACGTCGAGGTCGGGAATCTGGCTGATAACCCAGCCGGTGAAGGTATTGCTGTTGGGCCCGGGGAAAACACGATATTCGGTTGGCCATGGATAGCGCTTTGCGACCGCGTTGATCTGGTCAATAAGTTCATCAACTTGCTGGCCACGGTAATCTGCCAACAGTTGAGGTCTTTCTCCGTACCAGTGTCGATCCGGTGTGTCAGGTTCAATCCGCAATACCGGCAGGCCCCGGTTGCCGCGCCAGCCGATGACTTCGTAGACGGTATAATAGGGCTCATCCGTACCTTTGGTCGCAATCCAGGTATGAACAGCAAACCAGCCACGCCACCCCCAGGCGCGTGCCGCGTAAACCTGTACCACCGCTTCCCGGCTGTGTGCCGGATCCGGAGCTATCCCTGCCGGTTCACGACTGGCGGTGCGCCAATCGCCGTCGGAGCAGCCATTCAGTAGCATGAATAGTGTCAGTATTGACAAAAGAACGAGTTTCTTCATGATGACAGTGTCCTTAATCGTTACAAAAAACAGGTTTGAATTCACTATACTCTCGCATGCAGAAGGTTTTGCTGACAAGGGTTAGGATGGTGAAATTACAGACTTACTTTGACAGCGTGAGTTCAGCAGACTATCTTTGATTACGAAAAATTGTATCTGTTCAGCACCGGATCGGGGTTCCTATGTCAAGGGACGCATTTTCGTCATCCCTGACCGCTTGTTGTCGCCGTCCATGGCGACAAACACCGTTGCCACAGCAACACCGATCCTGCACAAGGACAGTGGTGAATAGTTACGAAAAATTTAAGTAATGGAATGGATCACATAGAAGGGAAGCTTTATGGGAATTGCCGCTGATATTGTTGTTATTGTAGTCGCCGCATTGATTGGTGGCTTGATTGCCCAGCGTCTGCGTCAACCACTGATCCTGGGCTACATCCTGGCCGGGGTAGCGATTGGCCCCTTTACTGGTGGCTTATCCATATCGGAAGTTCATGAAATTGAAAAACTCGCGGAGATTGGCGTTGCCCTGCTGCTGTTTGCTCTGGGGCTGGAATTCTCCCTGAAAGAACTCAAGCCGGTCAAATATGTGGCGTTGATCGGTGCCCCGATCCAGATTCTGACTACCGTCGCCTATGGCTACCTGATTGGTCGCTGGTTTGGGTGGGAAATGGGACCGTCCTTGTGGATGGGGGGGCTGATCTCCATTTCCAGTACCATGGTGATTCTCAAAACCCTGATGGCCCAGGGGATGATGGGCACCCTGTCGAGCCGGGTGATGATCGGGATTCTGATTGTCCAGGATCTGGCGGTTGTGCCTCTGCTGATTCTGCTGCCGCAAGTCACCAATCCGGCAGCCGGTTTGCCTCTGTTAGGTTGGGCAGTGGTCAAATCCATCATTTTTCTGGCCATCATGCTGGTGCTTGGCACCCGCTTGTTGCCATTTTTGTTGATGCGGGTGGCACGCTGGAACTCCCGCGAACTTTTTCTGCTGACAATCACTGCCATTGGCCTGGGCATCGGCTATGCCACTTATCTGGTCGGTCTTTCCTTTGCTTTTGGGGCTTTTGTCGCCGGCATGGTGCTCAGTGAATCGGATTACGGCCATCAGGCATTAAGCGACATTATCCCGCTGCGTGACCTGTTTGGTCTGCTGTTTTTCACCTCCGTCGGTATGCTGCTCAATCCCCAGTTTCTGATTGAAAACTGGTTCGTGGTCCTCAAACTGGTGATGCTGGTAGCGGTTGGTAAGGCATTGATCCTGGCAATCATTGTCCGCGGATTTGGTTATGGCAACGTCGTGCCGCTGGCGGTGGCCCTGGGGATGTTCCAGATCGGCGAATTTTCCTTCGTCCTGGGGCAAGTTGGCTTTGCCGGCGGTTTCTTAAGTATCGAGCAGCACTCTTTTTTACTCTCTGCTACGATCATCAGCATGTTGATGACACCCCTGGTCTCGGGGTGTACGGCTCCCTTGTATCGCTTGCAGCAACGTTTGTTCCAGCGTGAAAAACTCGAATCCTTCAACCTTCCTCCCGAAGGATTGCACGATCATGTGGTGATCGCCGGCGGCGGCCAGGTGGGTCAGGGCGTGGCTCATATCCTGACCAAGCTGGACGTGCCTTTTGTGGTGGTCGAGCTGGCTCAGAATTCGATCAAGGAGTGCCAAAAACAGGGGTATCCGGTCATCTTCGGTGATGCCGGGCAACCTGTGGTGCTCGAGGCAGCCAATCTGGCCGAGGCCAAACAGCTCCTGATTACCGTGCCGAATATTGTGACCACCGAAGCGATCGTCCGTCATGTCCATCTCAATTTTCCCGACTTGAGTATGGTTGTTCGCGCCGTCGGTGCTGAGCAGATGAAGGCACTCTATGATGATGGCGTCTATATGGTTATCAATCCTGAACTGGAAGCGGGCCTCGAAATTGGTCGGCAGGCTCTGTTGAATCTCAATATTCCGGTACCGCTGATTCAAAAATTTACCGATGATGCGCGGCGTGAACGCTATTACGGAGATCGTGGTCAGCAGACGATAGAGCAGGATCTTCATCTGATCAAACATGCGCGTGATCTGATAGAGTTGACGTGGGAAGAAATCCAGGAAGAAAGTCTGTTGGTCGGTAAAAGTCTGCGCGAATTGAACCTGCGTCAGCAGACCGGGGCATCGGTGGTCGGAGTGCTGCGAGAGGGAAATTTTATCAGTAACCCATCAGCAGATCTGGTGTTTGCGGTCGGCGACCTTGTTGCGTTGATTGGCAGCCCACAGCAATATGAGGCGGTCAGGAAAAGGTTTGTTCCTTTGCCCGTATAGGATCAGAAACTGACCTCAAAATGATTCTTGTTTGACCTTGCTTGAGGTATGAAAAATCTGCTGTTTAAGTAATCCGTCTATCCCGATATTGCGTCTGACGGTCAGGTAAACAGCTAGAATCACAGTCAAGGATGTTCCGGTAAAAATCGCGATCATGATAGCAATCTGATATTTGATTGCTGTCATCGGATCGCCCCCGGCAAGAATGACTCCCGTCATCATTCCCGGCAGAGCTACCAGCCCAATGGTTGCCATTGCCGCAACGGTTGGAGCCAGGGCCGCGTGAAAGGCATTGCGCACGAAAGGAAGTAGCGCTTCCATGAGTCCGGCGCCCTGGGCCAGAGCGAGAATATAGGCCTTTTCCTGGCGTCGCAGACTTTCATAGAAGGTTTGAATGCCGATGATGTCAGCGCGCAGACAATTTCCCAGAATCATCCCGCTGATCGGGATGACATATTGGGCGCCCAGGGCTTTTGGATCCTGAAACACAAAGAATATAAAAAACATCAAGGGCATCAGGGTGCCGACCAGCAGAGATATAAAGACCTCGCCGGCGACCGTGCGCAAACGCAGGCCGCAACTTCGGACAATGGAAAGATCAGCTACGACAATCATGATCAACAGCCATAAGCCGGTCAGCAGGAGGCTGTTAAGTTTGAAAACAATCTGCAGGTAAAAACCGACAAACAGCAGCTGCAGGGTCATGCGCACCATGGCAATCAGGGTGTCGCTAACCATCGGCAGTCGCAGCCACATCATGATCGCCAGTGGAACAACAAACATCAGATAGGCCAGGGCCAGGTTAAAAAAACTGATATCAATAAGGGTCATTGTTGCTTCCGGGTGAGTTGTCGCAGGTCAATTGTTCGGTCCAGAACACTGGCCAGAGGTGGATCATGGGATATGGCCAGAATCGTCAGTTCTCTCATCTCCCTCAGCAGCCGGGCGACGCTAGAGGACGTTTCTTCATCCAGGGCGGAGGTTGGTTCATCGAGCAATAGAATATCGCGATCAAGGAGCAGGGCACTGATCAGGGCGATACGTTGTTTTTCACCGCCGGAAAGGGTGGTTGTTTTTTTTGATCGCAATGAGTCGGACAGGCCTAGCCGGTTCATCAGTTCGGTAATGCGCCGGGTATTCAGTTGCAGGTGGTGGTTCCTTTTATAGCTGAAAGGGCGTGAAAAGACCGTTTCAACGGTATCATCACCCAGATCGGGTTCCTGGTCGACGTAGGCCATGTGTGAACGTAATTGCCAGGCGGAACGGGGTGTCAATGTGTTGCCAAATATCCTGACAGTTCCTGCCCTGATGGGGACAAAGCCCAGCAGACAGCGCAGCAGGGTGGATTTGCCAAAGCCTGAAGGTGCTTTTATAAGCGCTTTTTCACCGGGTTCAAGGGTCAGGGATAAGTTTGAGAACAGGGTAGCATCACCCTGTTTCAGCTCCAGCGCCTCTATGCTGATCGCCTTGACGACGGATTGATTATCGGAAAGGAGTGACGAAACCATGAACGACATCGATCTTTGAAAAAGGTGAGGTCAAATGATAACAGGGGTTCTGATTTTTTGACAGACCGTCACAACCTCAATTTTTGCACAACAGTACCGTACTGAATTCATCCATCAGCCGGTTTTTTATCAGGTTGCAACCAAGCCTCTGATAGCGCTTGCGGATATCGAAGTTGTATTCCCAGAGAATACCGGACAGCAGGATAGTCGCTCCTGCTGCAGCGCGACCAGCCAGATCATCCGCTACATCGAGCAGAATATCACCGTAAATATTGGCCAGTATCAGATCAAATTCCGATTCCCTGACACTGTCCAGGGTGCCGCAGTGGTGGGTGACACTGTCAATCTGATTCAGTTCACAGTTGTGACGGGAGCTGGCAACTGCCGATTCTGCAATATCAACACACCAGGCTTGGCCACCAAACAGCTTGAGGGCGGCAATAGCGAGGATACCGGTGCCACTGCCGAAATCAACGATTTTTGGTGGTCTGGAAAAACTCAACGTTTCCATAATTTCTAAACAACTGCGGGTCGTTTCATGGTCGCCCGAGCCGAAGGCGCCACGCGCCATGAAGATGGCCAGGCGGTCATGGTCCACAGGGACCGTGTCCGGCGGGACAATGGTAAAGTTTTCGCCGATCAGAAGGGGGGAAAAGTCCGTGTGGGCGCCAGATGCTGGGGCTGAGGTTGTCATGATAGAAGTCCGGTTGCTTTGAGGATCAGCAGGATGATGGTGTAACTGACTGCCGATAAAAGGGTTGACAGCATGACGATGGAACCGGCCAGTTCCGCATCCCCCTTCATCTGGTGGGCCATAATGTAGGTGGCGGTTGCCGCCGGGGTTGCCGCCATCAGAATGCCGATCCCCAGATCCTGTCCACTGACCCCGAGGGGTAACAGGATCGCGGTGGCGATCAGGGGTAGCAGCGCGAGCTTGATCAGGGTCGCCAGTCCGGCGATTTTTAAATCCCCTTTGAGTTGCCCTAAAGAGAATGTGCCACCAATGGCCAACAGGGCCAGCGGCAGGGACAGGCCGGTAGAGATATCGAGGGCACGGTCGATGATGACAGGCAGGGGCAGCTCGAAAAAGCTCCACAGCAGACCGAGAAAAGACGCGATGATCAGGGGGTTGAGCGCCAGTTGCCGCAGCCAGTTGGTTTTGTCCTCCTGCCGGCGCCCCTGGTGTGGCAACAGCAAGGCCAGGATGGCGAAGAAGTTCAGCACCGGCACCAGGAATCCCATGAGAATACCGGCGCTGGTCAATCCATCTTCGCCGTAAGCGTTCATGCAGATAGCCAATCCGACGTAAGCCAGATTGCCCCGGAAAGAACCCTGGCTGAAACTCCCCCTGGTTGGACCGGGATAGTGCCGCAAACCGGCATAGCTGTAAGAGACAAAAAAGCCGGCAGCGATGGCAACAGACGAGCCGATGACCAATCCCGGGTTAAAAAAAATGTTGAAGTCGGCCTGGCCGATGCGGTGAAACAGCAGCAGGGGCAGAAAGACCACGTAAACCAGTTTGTTGGTTTGTTTCAGAAACTTGTCATCCATCAACCCCAGGCGGTGCAGCAGGGTGCCCAGGGCGATCACCAGAAAGACCGGCATGACAATGATGATGGTTTCGATAAAGGGCTGCATTGGGCTTCTCCTGATAGCGTCGCTAAAATAGATCAAAACCGGGGTCGCTGTCTATTGCCCATCCATCGTGAATACAACGGTTGATACCGACAGATTGTTATTGACCGGACAGGTTGCTTGACCTACAATCGCACATTCAGATTTCCATATGTCTGGTGAAAGCTGGGCTTTATAAGATGTTGTTGACCTGTCTTTTGTGGCAATGCACATTGCAAGCTCAGGTCACTGATACTAAACTGCTCGCCTGCGCTCAAAAAATCAGGCCGGCTATGGTAAAAATGAGGAACGATTGTGTTGTTTAAAAAAATATCTACTCTGATTGTCGTTGTTACTGGTGTCCTCCTGCTCTCGGGTTGTCCGGGTGGACCACCGCCATCCTCCGTTGCGATAGGGGAACAGGCGCCGGAATTCACCCTGCCCAATATGGAGGGGGAACAGGTCTCGCTGTCCGATTTTCGTGGACAGGTTGTGGTGATCAATTTCTGGGCAACCTGGTGCCCTCCGTGTCGTGAAGAAAAACCGACCATGGAGCAGCTATATCAACAGAAAAAAGATGATGGCCTGGTCATTCTGGCCGTCAATGTTGAAGAAAATCCCCATCAGGTGGTCAGTCAGTACCTGTTACAGCATTCCTACAGCTTTCCCATTCTGCTGGATGGTATCAACGCTGAGGTGCAGGGCCTCTACGGGGTTTTTCGCTACCCGGAATCCTATATTATCGATCGGGATGGTACCGTGGTTGACCATATTATCGGCGGGCGGGACTGGATGGAGAGCTCAACCTACGGCAAGATCGAATCCCTGTTGAAAAACTGATAAGGCTTTTATTTCGTGGATATTGGTAGCGACATAACAATCTGGATTGCCTTTATAGCGGGAGTTCTCTCGTTTGCCTCTCCTTGCGTGATTCCTCTGGTTCCTTCATACCTGACCTATATCACCGGTATGTCCTTTGGTGAACTGGATCAATCCCAGCAGGATAGAGGTGCCAGAACCCGGGTATTTATCCACAGCCTGATTTTTATTGCCGGGTTTTCAGTTGTTTTTATCACCCTGGGTGCCATGGCCGGTCTGGCGTCGGCATCGGT
Source organism: Pelovirga sp. (assembly GCA_046482365.1). Classification (GTDB taxonomy): domain Bacteria; phylum Desulfobacterota; class Desulfuromonadia; order Desulfuromonadales; family Geopsychrobacteraceae; genus Pelovirga. Next base: position 118,408 of record JAWOFG010000182.1, read on the forward strand.
TCAATATTATCTGCGCGAAAGTCTGGGGGTCATCCAGAAGGTCGGCGGGGTGGTTATTTTTCTGTTTGGAGTTCATTTAAGCGGATTGTTCCGCTTTACCTCCCTGTTGGGTGAAAAGCGCCTCCACGTGCGCAACAAGCCTGCCGGGTATGTTGGTACCTTCGTGGTAGGTATTGCCTTCGCTGCCGGTTGGACTCCCTGCATCGGCCCGATTCTCGGAGCCATTCTGGCCATTGCCGCGGGCAGTAGTGGCGGCGCCTGGCAAGGGGTCATGCTGTTGAGTTTCTATTCTGCCGGGCTGGGAATCCCGCTGCTCATATCCGGGTTGCTGTTTCATTCCTTCCTTAATTTCTTCGATCGGTTCAAGCGCTATATCCGCATAGTCGAAATTGCTACAGGGGTGCTGCTGATGACCGCCGGCGTGCTTCTGTTTTTCGATCAGTTTGGTCGCATCGCAATTTTCATGTATCAGGTTTTCCCCACCGACCTGGGATGATTTTTCTCCGTCTTTTTGCTTGATCTTTCGGCTCTGTTGCTCTAGCTTTTGAAACTCAATTTCAGTAGTGTTCAAGAGGAGTGATTTCCATGGATCGAGCTTCAGTTTTTAACCAGTATCTGCGCACCAAGGGATTGAAAAATACCCGTCAACGCGTGATTATTCTTGAGACCTTTCTGGATTCTGCCTCACATTATTCGACCGAAGAACTCTACCAGGTGCTGCGCAAAGATCATCCGCGCATCGGCTATGCTACGGTGCATCGCACGCTGAAGCTGTTTGCCGAGTGTGGCATTGCTTCTGAATTGAACTTTGGCGATGGCCAGACCCGTTTTGAACCGCTCTATACGGATCATCATCATGACCATCTGGTATGTACCCGTTGCGGCAAAATTATTGAGTTCGTCGAGCCGCGGATTGAGCAACTGCAGCACGAGGTGGCGCAGCGTTACGATTTCACCGTCGAAAGCCATCGCCACGAACTCTATGGTCGTTGCATCAAATGCAGCCGGCAATCCTGACCCCCGTCCTTTTTAGCCTGAACAGCGAAAGAATTACCCGGTATGTCTGATTCCGTTTCGCCATTGCCCAAAGTTATTCTTGTTGGCCACCCGAATGTTGGTAAAAGCGTTTTGTTTAACGCCCTGACCGGGGCCTACGCTACCGTTTCCAATTATCCCGGCACCTCGGTTGAGGTTTCCTCAGGCCACTGTGTTATCGGCGAACAGCGCCACGAGATTATCGATACCCCCGGCATGTATTCGCTGATGCCGATTACTGAAGAAGAGCGGGTCGGTCGGCAGATTCTGCTTCACGAAGATCCCCACGTGGTCGTCCATGTGATCGATGCACGCAATATCGAGCGCATGCTTCCGATGACCCTGCAACTGGTGGAAGCCGGTCTGCCGCTGGTATTGGTGGTCAATATTCTGGATGAAGCCGAACGACTCGGCATGAAGCTTGATCTGGAGCAATTACAGCAGCGTCTCGGGATACCGGTCATCGGCGCGGTGATGAAACGCAAGATTGGTCTTGAGGAGCTGTTTGCTGCGATCAAGGATTATTGTGTCTGTCCCCATAAGGTGTTTGTTTATCGCGACGATCTGGAACAGGATATCAGTGCTATCGCCAGACTGTTGCAAGGGGAATATCGTTTAAGCAGGCGCGCCCTTGGTATGCTGCTGATTCAAGGGGATGAGGATATTAAACAGCTGGTTCAGCAGCAGGAAGAAACCGACCGGCATCAGCAGTTGCTGGAGGTCTTGCGGGAAATCCGCTTCCGCCGGCGGGCCGATCTGCATTTGCAGATCGGTATGGAGCGCCGCCATATCGGCAAAAAGATGCTTGATGGGGTGGTTACCCAAACCCGCGGGGCCGATGAATCGTTCGGCGAAAAATTGTCGAGCTGGATGATGAATCCCGTTACCGGTGTTCCGCTCTTGCTGCTGGTAGTCTATTTCGGGCTGTTTCAGTTTGTCGGCGTCTTCGGGGCAGGTACCCTGGTTGATTTTCTTGAAGGGATGCTGTTCGAGGAATATATCAATCCACCGGTAATTGCCTTTGCCCAAGACTACCTGACGGCTGAATGGTTGTTTGAGCTGATTGCCGGGGAATACGGGATCTGGACTCTGGGCGTGCGCTACGCCGTTGCCCTGGTGCTGCCGATTGTCGGCGCCTTTTTTCTGGTTTTTTCCGTATTGGAGGATAGTGGCTACCTGCCTCGGCTGGCGATGATGCTCGATCGCATCTTCAAGAAAATCGGTCTCTCCGGGCGCGCAGTCATCCCCATGGTGCTGGGTTTTGGTTGTGACACCATGGCGACATTGGTAACCCGTACCCTGGAAACCACCCGTGAGCGGGTGATTTCAACCCTGCTGCTGGCTCTGGCGATTCCCTGCAGTGCCCAGCTCGGGGTGATTCTCGGGTTGTTGTCCGCCGCGCCGTCGGCCCTGGCGGTATGGACCCTCTTTCTGCTGTTCGCCTTTTTGCTGGTAGGGGTTCTGGCTGACCGGTTACTGCCGGGGGAAAAACCGGTCTTCTACATGGAGATACCACCGCTGCGGCGGCCCCAATTATACAATGTCGGCGTTAAAACCCTGACCCGCATGAAGAGTTACTTTTTCGAGATTTTCCCGTTGTTTATCCTGGCCTCAGTCATTCTGTGGGCGGGAAAAATGACCAATACCCTGGATGTGGTCATTGCTGCTCTGGCGCCGGTGGTCAGAGCGATCGGTCTTCCCACCGAAGCAACCACCGCTTTTGTTTTCGGGTTTTTTCGCCGTGATTTTGGCGCCGCCGGTTTGTATGATCTGCAGACGGCCGGCTTGCTGAGTGTTACCCAGTTGACGGTGGCGGCCGTCACCCTGACCCTGTTTGTTCCCTGTGTCGCCCAGTTTCTGGTGATGTTCAAGGAACGCGGCTTCCGCATTGCGCTGGCTATTTTTCTGTTTGTCACCGTTTTTGCCTTTGGCTCCGGTTGGCTGCTTAACCGGATTCTGGTCGCGACCGGTTTGTTGCAATGATCTGCGGCTTTTGTCATCGCGAACTTCCGGATAACCTGGAAATCGATCCCAAGCGGCCATCCTGTGGCAGCTGCTTTGGCGGCTGCCGGAAAATTCATTGTCCCTGGTGCGGTTATGGCAATCCCGTTCCCGGCAAGCTGCTGAAACGGTTACTGTCTTCAACCAAGAAAAGAGGCTGAACAAGATGCAACAATTATCAGAACAAGCCGAAGAAGTTCTTGAATCTCTGTGGATTTTGACGGTTGAAGGGGATCAGGTTGGTTGCCTGTTGACAGATCTGCAGCTTGAAGCTGATGCCGAAGAGTTGCAGGATCTGCTTCAACGTGCCTACGTTGAAATCCGTGATAACCGCGTTTTTCTGCGCCGTGAGGGAGAGGCCGAAGCGCGGATGGCGGTACGGCGCCATCGCCTGGCCGAGCGCCTGACCATGGATATCCTCGGGATTGAAGGAAAAGAGGGCAATGAACAGGCCTGTATCTTCGAGCATCTGCTGCGTCAGGGGGTCGACACCAAGCTCTGTACGTTGCTTAACCACCCCAGTACCTGTCCCCATGGCAATCCGATCCCGCCCGGTGATTGTTGCACCGAAGCCCAGCGTCTGGGTGCGCCGGGGATTGTCGCTTTGACCGAGCTCAAAGCCGGAGAGTCCGGAGAGATCGCCTACCTGTCGGCCAGCGATGATAAAAAAATGCAGAAACTGATGAGCATGGGGGTGTTGCCCGGCAGTGATATTCAGTTGATACAGAAGTTCCCCAGCTATATTTTCAAGGTCGGACATTCCCAGTTTGCTGTGGATGAATCCCTGGCGCGGCAGATTCATATACGACGTTAATCTGCGGCACTTTTATCGTCTTTCTCAGGCAAATTAGATCTTGACCTGATCGACCAGATGGTTGATTGTCCTGCCCAACCAGTTAGCTATCCTGCCCTTTTCAGGCAGATATTTTTTTAAGGAGTAAGTCATCATGTTTCGCGAACCAAAAGAGATCGTCAAAGGACTGCAGGCAAAATTTGAAGAGCTCTGGAGGTATCTTTGACGTTCCAGCCCGGCAGGAACGGGTCGCTGAACTGGAAGCGGAAATAGCCCGCCCTGATTTCTGGAATCAGGGAGAAAGCGCCCAGGAATTGCTGCGTGAGCGCACCCGGTTGCAGAAGGTCGTCGAAGACTGCCTGGCGGTGAAGCAGCAACTGGAAGACGCAACAGTACTGATTGAGATGGGGGAAGAAGGGGAGGATCAGGCCACCCTGGATGAAGTCAATGCCATGCTGCCGGCCCTGGAAAAAAAGATCGCATCGATGGAGTTTGCCCGCATGCTGTCGGGTCCCCACGATGCCAGCAATGCGACCTTGAGCATCAATGCCGGAGCCGGTGGGACCGAGGCCCAGGACTGGGCCGATATGCTGCTGCGCATGTACCTGCGTTATTGCGAGGACAAGGGGTTCAAGACCGAATTCACCGAATATCAACCCGGCGATGATGCCGGCTTGAAAAGTGCCACCATCAACATCACTGGTGATTATGCCTATGGTTATCTGCGCTCCGAGAGCGGTATCCATCGGCTGGTGCGGATTTCACCTTTTGATGCCAACTCGCGGCGCCACACTTCCTTCTGTTCGGTGTTCGTATTTCCCGAGTTGGATGAGTCTATCGAGGTGGTGGTGGAAGACAAGGATATCAAGGTCGATACTTACCGCGCCAGTGGCGCCGGTGGTCAGCACATCAACAAAACCGATTCTGCTATCCGTATCACCCATATGCCCAGCGGCATTGTTGTTGCCTGTCAGAATCAGCGTTCCCAGCATGCCAATCGGGCAACGGCTTTGCAGCAACTCAAAGCGCGTTTGTACGAAATGGAAGTTCGCAAAAAAGAAGAAGAGGCCGCGGCCTTTTCTGAAGATAAAAAAGAGATCGGCTGGGGCAGCCAGATCCGTTCCTATGTTCTGCATCCTTATCGCATGGTCAAGGATCATCGCACCGGCTATGAGACCGGCAATACCGATGCTGTACTTAACGGTGACATCGAAGCTTTTATTGAAGCCTATCTGTTGCGCGGAACCAACTGACGCGGCCATGCCGCTTTGTTTATTTTTTTGTAACTATTCAGCCCTGTCCGTGCTCAGGATCGGGTGTCCTGTGGCAAGGGTGTTTGTCGCCATGGACGGCGACAACAAGCGGTCAGGGATGACGAAAAGCGTCCCTTGACATAGGATTCCCGATCCGGTGCTGAACAGATACATTTTTTTTATCTCTTGATGCCTGATGACGGGTAACGATTGACTCGTCATCAGGCATTCATTACATTTGTCAGCCACAACGTTTTATCCCAGCTACATAGGAGCACTCATGCACAAGCCTGATATCCCCATTGCCCTGACCTTTGACGATGTTCTGCTGCTGCCGGCCCACTCGCAGGTGCTGCCCAAAGATGTTGATGTGTCTGCCCAACTGACGCGTACAATCAGGCTCAATATTCCTCTGCTCTCATCTGCCATGGACACCGTAACTGAATCGCGTACGGCAATCTGCATGGCGCGCGAAGGCGGGTTGGGGATCATCCATAAAAACATGACACCTGAGGCCCAGGCGATTGAAGTCGATCAGGTCAAAAAATCGGAAAGCGGTATGATTGTCGATCCGATTACCATGGCGCCCGACCAGAAAATATCCGACGCTCTGGCGGTGATGAACAAATACCGTATTTCCGGTGTGCCCATCACCCGGAATGGCAAGCTGGTCGGCATCATGACCAACCGTGACCTGCGTTTCGAAACCAATCTGGAACAGCCCATTGCCAATGTCATGACCAAGGATAAACTGGTCACGGTTCCCCCCGGCACGACCCTGGAAGAAGCAAAATATCATCTGCACAAGCATCGTATCGAAAAGCTGCTGGTGGTCGACGATGATTTCGTTCTCAAAGGGCTGATCACCATCAAGGATATTGAAAAGGTACGCAAATATCCCAACGCCTGTAAGGACGATTTCGGTCGCTTGCGGGTCGGTGCTGCTGTCGGTGTTGGTGATGATCTCGAAGACCGCGCCGCCGCCCTTATTCAGGCCGGGGTCGATGTGCTGGTCGTTGATACCGCCCACGGCCACAGTCAGAAGGTTATCGACTCGGTCAAGTGGCTGCGTAACAAATTTCCGTCAGTGCAGTTGATGGCCGGTAATATTGCCACCGCCGCTGCCGCCACGGCCCTGATCGATGCCGGTGTCGATGCCGTCAAGGTTGGTATTGGACCCGGCTCGATCTGCACCACGCGGGTTGTTGCCGGCATTGGTGTGCCGCAGATTACCGCTATTCAGAATGTTGCCGGCGTTACCCTCGATGCCGGCATCCCACTGGTGGCCGATGGTGGCATTAAATTTTCCGGTGATCTGCCCAAGGCGATTGCGGCCGGTGCCGATATTGTCATGATCGGGTCCCTGTTCGCCGGAACCGAGGAATCTCCTGGTGAAACCATTCTGTATCAGGGGCGAACCTACAAGTCCTACCGTGGCATGGGCAGTCTCGGGGCGATGAAGCAGGGGAGCAAGGATCGTTACTTCCAGGCGGAAGAACAGGACGTCAAACTGGTGCCGGAAGGGATCGAGGGACGAGTGCCGTTCCGCGGTCCTCTGTCCAGCAATATCCACCAGCTGATCGGCGGTCTGCGTTCCGGTATGGGCTATACCGGCTGCCGTACCATTGGTGAACTACAGCGTAACGGCCAGTTTGTGCGGATCACCAACGCCGGTCTGCGGGAATCCCATGTTCATGATGTTACCATTACCCAGGAATCTCCCAATTACCGGATTGAGGGGAATGGACGCTAAGATGTCAAATATCCACAGCGAACGGATTCTGATCCTCGATTTTGGTTCCCAGTATACCCAGCTGATTGCCCGCCGGGTGCGCGAGTCGCGAGTTTATTGTGAGCTCCATCCCTTTGATATGACCATGGCCGAGATTCGCGCCTTCAAACCCAGCGGTATCATTCTGTCCGGTGGCCCCAAATCGGTGTATGACGCGGGTGCTCCCCCGGTTGAGGAGGCCCTGTTTGAACTGGGCGTGCCGGTTCTGGGTATTTGCTACGGCATGCAGTTGATGAGTCAGCATTTCGGTGGCGTGGTAGTACCGGCCGGGAAAAGGGAATATGGCCATGCCGAGCTTGAGGCCTGCGGCGAACCCGGGGAATTGTTTGACGGATTTTTTACTGCCGGCACCAGCTCGGTATGGATGAGCCATGGTGATCACGTCCAGGTTGTGCCGGCCGGATTTGAGGTCGTTGCCCGAACCACCAATGCGCCGGTGTGTGCCATTCAGAACCTGGAGCGCAACCTCTATGGCGTGCAGTTTCATCCCGAGGTAAATCATACCCCGCAGGGTGAGCTGATGTTGAGTACCTTTGTCCGTAAAATCTGTCGCTGCAGCGGGCTATGGACGCCGGGGAAGATTGTAGATGATGCGGTTGCCCGTATTCGTGAACAAGTAGGCACGGAGCAGGTTATTCTCGGCTTGTCAGGCGGCGTGGATTCATCGGTCGCGGCAGCGCTGATCCATCGCGCTATTGGCGATCAGCTCCACTGTGTCTTTGTCGACAACGGTCTGCTCCGCCTCGACGAAGGGGATCAGGTCATGGCGACCTTCGCCGGCAACCTCGGGGTCAAGGTGACCCGGGTTAACGCCCGCCAGCGCTTTTATGATGGACTTAAAGGGGAGGTTGACCCGGAGAAAAAACGCAAGATTATCGGTAACCTGTTTGTTGATATCTTCGAAGAACAGGCGGGTGAGGTTGAGGACTCTCAGTGGCTGGCGCAAGGGACCATCTACCCTGATGTCATTGAGTCGGCCGGGGGTAAGAC
>JAWOFG010000023.1:0-4131 GCA_046482365.1 Pelovirga sp.
ACTACCAAGCGGTAGAAGACCTGGCACGCGCTTTACGTTTGCCCCCCTACGACAGCATCCCGACCTTCGGTATCGCTGACGTCTGGAATCAATATCGCTGGTTGATTATTGCAGGAACGGTAGTCTTGTTCACCATGGTGGGGCTGATTGCCCTGGCGATGTTGATCAATCGGCGCCTGTATGTTGCTAAACAACTGCTTGATGTCGAGCGTAGCCGCCTTGGCGGGATTATCGCGGGAACCGATGTCGGCACCTGGGAGTGGAATGTACAGACAGGTGAAGTCACCTTTAATGAACGGTGGGCCGACATTATCGGTTACCGCCTGAGCGAGCTGGAGCCGATCTCGATTGCGACCTGGATGAAATACTCACACCCTGACGATCTGAAAAAGAGCGAAGAGAGGTTGAGTAAATATTTCAACGCAGAACTCGATCATTACGATGTTGAGTGTCGGATGCGGCACAAAAACGGTTCCTGGGTGTGGGTGCTCGATCGCGGCAAGGTTATTTCACGTACTGATGATGGTCAGCCGCTGATGATGATGGGCACTCATCTGGATATCACCGCGCGCAAGCAATCGGAGCAAGCCCTGCGCCGGAGCGAAGAACATAATCGTGCCCTGCTGCAGGCGTTACCTGACCTGATGCTGCTGATCAGCAATGACGGGGTGCTGGTTGATTGCCATACCGGCGATCCGAACCGCTTGCTGATGCCCCCTGACCAATTTATCAATCGCCATCTGCGCGACGTTGTGCCCCCCGAGGTGGCCGCTGAAGCATTGCAGTGTATCGCCAGAGCGCGCGAGCATCACAGTGTCGAAAGGCACGAATATACGTTGGAGATCCGGGGGCGGAACCACTCCTTCGAAAGTCGCATCACCAGCTGCGGTGAAAGTACCTGCCTGGCCATCATTCGGGATATAACCCAGAGAAAAACAGCCGAATCGGCGTTGCAGCAGAAAAATGCCGAGATGGAAGAATTTGTCTACATAGTATCCCACGATCTCAAAAGTCCGCTGGTCACAATGAAATCGTTTCTCCATATGCTCCGTGGTGATATGGTCGCTGCTAGTGTCGAGCAGATCGAGGAAGATATGACCTATATTGAAGGAGCAGCCGACAAAATGGATCAGCTGCTTGGCGCGTTACTCGAATATTCGCGGATTGGCGGGAGCGAGCAGCAGAAAACCAGGATCGATTTTAACGCAGTTGTTGCCGCCTGTATTACGACCCTGGCCGGTCCCTTGCGTAATCGCCAGGTGGAGGTCGTTAACCGGTCGATCCGGTTGCCGTTGTACGGTGATCAAATGCGCCTGGGGCAAATCTGGCAGAACCTGGTAGAGAACGCGATCAAATATATGGGGGATCAGCCGCAGCCGCGCATTGACATCGGGATGCAGGAAATATCCGGAGAAACCCGTTTTTATGTGCGGGATAATGGTATGGGGATCGCGCCTGATTTTCAGTCGCAGATTTTTGCCATGTTCGCCCAGTTGCAGCCGGATCAACCGGGAGTCGGCCTCGGCCTGGCACTGGTGAAGAAGATTGTAGAGAGCTATCAGGGGCGGATCTGGGTCGAATCCGCCGGCAAAGGTCAGGGCAGCTGTTTCTGGTTTACCCTGCCGGCAGCGGTCGATGTGTCCCCGGTGCAGGATGCCGAACAGGGGGAGGGGACAGGATGAAAAAAATACGGATGTTGCTGGTCTGTAGTTTATGGCTGTTTTGTGCTGCCGGCGTTGTTTCGGCGGATTCAGAAGCCGGTGCCGACTTGCGCGGGGCAAATTTTCGGGTAGCGGTATTGCAGGATTTTCCGCCGCTCTATGGACAGGATAGTCAGGGGCGTCCCACCGGCTTTGCCGTTGATCTGCTTGAGGCCATGGCCAAAGAGGCCGGCTTTACCATTGACTATGTTGTTACCGAAAACTGGGGGACAGCCGCCCAGCTGGTGCGGGACAACAAAGCTGATCTCATACCGGGCTTCGGGATTAACGATTACCGCCGAGCTGAATTTGACTTCAGCGTACCGGTGGAGAGCATTCCGGTGCGTGCTTTTGTCAAAAACAATGATCGGCGCATCCGCCGTATCACCGACCTTTCCAGTGACAGGTTCGTCACCGCGGTGATTAATGAGGGTGCGGCCCATGTCGAGCTACGGCGGCGAGGTGGCTTTCGCCTGGCGCTGCAAAGTACCGTCGACGAAGGGCTCAATGACCTGCTCGCAGGCAGTGTCGATGCTTTTATTTTTCCCGAACCGGTGTTGTTACAGAAACTGCGCTCCATGGACCTGGCGGGTTTTGTCGAAGCGGTGGATGAACCATTGCTTACGTTAAAACGGGGGTATCTCTTTCGCCCGGGGGATCCGTATCTACCGAATTTTAACCAGCGGCTCGAGGGGCTGGTTCAGTCTGCTGTTTACACCGATTTGTTGAATAAATGGTATGGCAAGCCCGACCCCTTCTGGACGATCCAGCGGGCAGTGTTTTATATGCTCCTGTTGCTGGCGATGTTGGCCGCAGCGCTGGTGATCTGGAAAAATTATTCGGTCGGTCGAGTCAACAGCAGGCTCAGGCGCAGCGAGAAGCATCTGGCCGTCAGGAACCGCGAGCTTGAACAGCTGGTTTATGTCGCCTCTCATGATCTGCGCTCACCGCTGGTCAATGTTGACGGCTTCAGTCGTGAGCTCGAATATTCGCTGAAGGATATTGCAGCCCTGCTCAAAGCTGATATCCTCGACCCTGCTGCGGTGGAACAGTTAGTGCGCAGCGAACTGTCGGATATGCAACAGTCCCTGGAGCGCATCCGCAAGAGTACTCGTCAGATGGATCGGCTGATCAAGGGACTCCTCAAGCTTTCCCGCTCGGTCCGTGGTGCCCTCCAGGTTCAAACTATCGACATGAACCGGCTGATTCAGGATCTTTCCGGTTCCTTCGCTTTTCAGATTGACGAACTGGACATTGAATTGACGATCGGGGATTTGCCACCGTGCCGGGGTGATATCTCGCAGGTGACCCAGGTGTTTGCCAACCTGATCGATAATGCCATCAAATATCGTGACCAAAAAAGACAGACCAGAATCCATATAAGTGGTGAGGTTAAAAAGGAGTCGGTCCTGTACCGGGTCGCGGATAACGGGATCGGCATTGCCGATAATCACCAGGGCAACATTTTTGAACTGTTTCACCGTCTCAACCCTGCCGACGGCGAGGGTGAAGGGCTCGGGTTGACAGCGGTCAAACAGATTCTGGCCCGTCTCGACGGGGATATTCAGGTTGAATCACAGCTGGGAGACGGGACTGTTTTTATCATTACACTGCCGGCAGTCAACAGGCGCTATATTAAAGGATGACAATAACTCATGAATGGAGATATCAAGATGAATCAGGAAGTAATTATTCTTATTGCCGAGGACGATGAGGGGCACGCCCTGTTGATCCGTAAAAATTTGACCAGAGCGGGCATCACCAACCGCATCATTCATTTCAAGGATGGCCAGGAGGTGCTTGACTTCCTCTTTTGCCGTGGTGATGGACCCCAGCGCAAGTCTGGTGAGGCCTACGTGTTGCTCCTCGACATCCGTATGCCGAAACTCGATGGTACCGAGGTACTGGAACAGGTCAAGGCAGACCCGGAGCTACGTAAAATCCCGGTTGTCATGATTACCACGACCGACGATCCGCGCGAGATTGATCGTTGCCATCAGTTAGGTTGCAGCAACTACATCACCAAGCCGGTAGAGTACGAAGGATTTGTCAATGCCATTCGCCAGCTCGGGTTGTTTCTGGCGGTGGTGCAGGTGCCATATATCAACGGCAAACATTGATTGTGGCAAAAAAGGGGGAGGGGAACTCCAATCAGATGGTCACGCCTTTCAATTTTATCAACTTAAGTTGATCTTATTCAATTTTTGTTAATCATCCTGGAAAACTACAAAATATCAAAGAGTTAGCATCTCATAATGGAGGCCGGCATCAACAAAAGTTGATGCCGGCCTTTCAGTCGTTATTGCTCTGTGACTGGATGTTCTTTAAAAAACAACCGGTTACGAACTTCCACGAGTTTGGCACCAACATTGCTATAAGTGGTACTGATTCTTGCTTTTTTAACCAAGGTACGCTGATCACCATGAAAAAA
>JAWOFG010000034.1:0-41321 GCA_046482365.1 Pelovirga sp.
GCACAGATTTCAGCCAAACTGGCCCCCAAGGGTTTTGAGGTGTTGCTGCAATGGGCCTTCGATGAGGGGTTACTGGAACCGCGTCGTGAACTGATTGCCACTCCCGGCTGGCAGCCGCAGCTGCAGCCGGCGCAAGAGCAGATTATCGCGCGCATTGAAGCCCATTTTCGCTCTGCGGGATTTGACGTTAAAAACAATCAGGAAGTCCTGTTACAGTTAGGCTTTGAGGATATCGATGCCGATGCTTATTTCTCCTATCTGTATCTGGAAGGCATGCTGGTGCGCCTGAATCAGGAGAGCTCCCTGCATATGGAATATTATCGTCAGGCGGAAACCTTGTTGGTCAATCATTTCAAACAGCAATCAACCCTGACTCTGGCGCAGTTTCGTGACCAGCTCGGCAGTGGTCGTAAGCTGACCCAGGCATTGCTGGAACTGTTTGACAGTCTGAAAATGACCCGCCGCGTCGATGACCACCGGGTCGCTTGGCAGTTACCAGTATAGGTTCATGGTAGTGGGTAGTGGGTAGTGGGTAGAACTTAAACTGTTAAAGGGATGAGAATGAGTATGAGACTGACCTCCTTGTCGCGCAGTTCCGGTTGAGCGGCAAAAATAGGTCCTGAGACCCTGACCCAGGTACTGAGTCAGCTCCCACAGAGTGAAAATCCTGCCTTGCTGTCGCAGGAAATTCCGTTTGCCGATGCGGCTATTTATCGTCTCAGTGAGTCGCTGGCACTGGTGCAATCGGTCGATTTTTTCACCCCGGTGGTCGATGACCCTTACCGTTACGGCCAGATTGCCGCCGCCAACTCCCTTTCGGATATCTATGCCATGGGCGCCAAGCCGTTGACGGCGATGAATATTGTCTGCTTTCCCATCGGTTGTCTGGATCAGAGTATTCTCGTTCAGATCCTCTGTGGCGGAGCCGAGCGCGTTCACGCGGCCGGGGCGGTGGTGGCCGGCGGTCACTCGATTGAAGATGACGAGCCGAAGTACGGTTTAAGTGTCACCGGTACGGTTGATCCGGCACGCATGGTGACCACCTGCGGAGCCAGGGTCGGGGATCAGCTGGTGTTAACCAAGCCCCTGGGTACAGGTTTGTTAACAACGGCATTAAAAGGAGAGGTGTTGACCGAGGTCGATCTTGTTGCGGCCATTGATGGCATGGCGGCCCTCAATAAAGAGGCTTCTGAAGTGATGATGGAGATTGGTGTCTGCGCTTCGACTGATATCACCGGTTTTGGTCTGGTGGGTCATGCTGCCGAAATGGCCGAAGCCAGCCAGGTCGCATTCCGGCTGTTTGTCTCGCGCTTGCCGCAGTACCCTCATGCCCTGGACATGGCGGAAATTGGTCTGGTTCCAGTCGGCTCGCACCGTAACCAGAAGTTTTATCTGCCGCGCTGCCACCAGCCGCGCCCGGTTGATCCGTTGTTGATTGATCTGTTGTGTGATCCCCAGACCTCCGGCGGTTTACTGCTGGCGCTGGCTCCGGAGAAGCTGGATGGCTGTCTCGAGCTCCTGAAGCAGCGTGGAGTCATGGCCTGGCACATAGGTGAAGTGATTGACCAACGCCCCGGCTCGCTGGAACTGGAGGTCCGATGATTCTGGGTTTGGGGATATGGGAGCTGGTGCTGTTAGGGGGCCTTTTTGTGGCGCTGTTCGGTCTCGGCCGGATACCACAGGTAGCACTGCAGCTCGGGCGTATCCACGGTCTGGTTCAACGGGTGCGCGGCTTATTGCGCAATCCATTCCGACTTTTCTAGGGCCTTTATCGCGGCAAAAATTCAGGATCAGCCATCAATAGGCCACCCTGGCGTATTGTGATTGGGCCGATGCGGCAATGGCGTCTGCCAGGGTGTAGATTTCGTGGGCTTCTAACAGCGGGATCAGTTTGAGCAGCACCTCGGCCGTAACGATGGAATCTCCCAGGGCGGTGTGCCGGCCGACGATGGTGACGTTGAAGCGCTTGGCCAGATCATCAAGGGAGTGGTTGTCCTGGTTGGGATGAACGATGGATGATAGGAGCAGGGTATCCAGTACCGGATTGGTCAGGGAGATCCCGCTGCGATCTTCCTGAATCTGCAAAAAGCGCATGTCGAATGCCGCATTGTGTGCCACCAGAACAGAGTTTTCGCAAAACTTTTGAAAGTGTGGCAAAACCTTGTCAATGGTTGGCTGCCCTTTGAGTAGGTGGGGCTGGATGCCATGAATGGCAACCGATTCCACCGGCACCATGCGTTGTGGATCGATCAGCTGATCGATGATTTCGCGGTAGAGAATATTGCCATTAACAATTCTGATAGCGCCGAGTTGAATGATTTCGTCACCCTGGGTTGGATTGAGCCCGGTGGTTTCTGTATCGAAGACCACATAGGTTAATTTCCGCAACGGGGTCTGCCCTAATTCCTCCCACTCCTCACCACGATTAAACAGGTCAAACTCATAGGAGATTGGTCGATGCTCAATTTCACTCTCTACCGACAGGCGACATTCCTGGTCGATCGGTGGCAGGGTGATCAAGATGCCACAGGCCTGTTGGTCATCGTCAAGCAAGGTCTCGATGGTGCCCGAGGCTTTTTCAATGGTGTCGGTAAAGCTCAGCAATTTTCCATTGGTATCGGCGATCAGGGGTGTTTGCTGCCAGTTTGTCAGGAGGTCCGGGTCAGCATGTTGCCCCGGCCAGCTGATGACGATCTCGATCTGCTGTTTTTCGTTGATCGTCAAGGTCAGAAGCACATCTTTTAATCTCGAATGTTTGCTGAGTTGGCCCGCTAGATGGGAAAAAGCCTGGACCATGGAATAGCTGTCAATTTCCAGCCATATCCCCTGGGGGGCGAGGTTGATAATCTGCAGATCGAAGCGCTCGGAAATATTCTGACTGATGACCTCAAGCAGGTTTTCGGCCAGCACATTTTCGGTTTTGCTCAACGCATGGAGGTGCAGGGCATAGTTGGCGCGCGCTTCGACCACCTTTTCCTGCAGCGCTCTGGAGGCGTGGTCAATAGCCCTTCGGTATGCTTGCAGTTGTTCGGGGTCGTGCTGCGGTTTGGCGAGGATGGAGGTGATTGAGTTGCGAATTTCTTCAAGATCTTTTTGCTGTTCATCAATCAGCGATTGAATCAGTACGTCGCGGCGGCTGTCAGCTTCTATCTGGCGGGTCATGTCCTCAAGGGTCAGGACAAAACCGGAGATGACGTGCTTTTCTTCCTGCTCAAGAAAAAACGGCGCCATATTAACCCGCAAACAGGCCCCGTTGCGCAGGGTCATCATCGAATTGTTGATCAGCTTGGAGCGTCCGGTCGCATGGCAGCGGTTGAGCATTTCAAGGCCGTGGGCAATCTGATCACGGTCGAGGATGCCGAAGATGGATCGTCCTAAACCGAGGAGCCCTTGTGCGTTCTGGTTGCTGCCGGAGTTGTTGTTGATCAACTCCTGCGCCTGCTGGTTATAAAGGAGAACCTGGCCGTCACCGTTGCAAACGATAACGCCATGGGGCAATTCTGACATGAGAGCGGCAAGGCGGGTACGCTCTTCATTGATTGCCGCCTGGGCTGAGGCTACCCGGGCATCAACATTTTTTTGCAGGGTCGTATAGGCATCTGCCGATTGGTTGATGATTTTTGCAAGGTATTCAATCTCTTTTGAAGCTGCCTTCAGTTCGATGCGGTGCTCGGGGTTTACCGTGGTGATGATGCGTGAACTTTCTGCCATTTTCAGGATCGGCATGATGTAATCATTAAACAGCAGGTTGATCAGAGCCCCGATAATGAAAAGGATGGTAATGGTGCCGAGCAAGGGGAAGGGAATCAGTTTGGGCAGCATTTCCTGCAGCGCCAATTGTTGTGACTCATTGATGCTGGCCCACGAACCAATCAGGCTGGCGGCCAGGATACTGATTACCGCAAAGTAGATGGCAACCAGAAAGATCCAATATTTAAAACTAGGTTTCATAGGTAGTAAAACACACCCGGATCAAGAGTAGTTGATGTGGTTCAGGGTGATGTGGCTGAGGTTAAAATAAATCTGTATAGATTCAAAAGAAACCCGCGTTTAGCCTGTATAAATACAGGTTCCGCACGCATGACAATGAAACCCATATTATTTATCGTGAAATATAAGACAAATGATCACAGATGGCAAACGTTGTTAGGGTAAAATGTCGCATTGCCGCTAAAAAAACAAGCCGCAGCCCATGTCGGCTGATGGGTGCGGCTTGATTAGAAAAACAGTGTTATATTTAACAGGTCAGGCGTTTTAAGGCTTCCAGGTATTTTTCGCCGGTTTTAGTGACGATCTCCCCGGGTAGTTTGGGCGCCGGTGCCTTTTTGTCCCAGTCAAGGGTTTCGAGATAATCACGTAGAAACTGTTTGTCAAAACTTGGTTGGGCACTGCCTGGGGCATAAAGGTCTTTGGGCCAGAAACGTGAGGAATCCGGGGTCAGGGCCTCATCGATCCAGATCAGTTCCCCCTGGTGTACGCCGAACTCAAATTTTGTGTCGGCAATAATGATGCCTTTTTTGTCTGCCACCTTGCGGGCTCGTTCGTAAATGGCAATGCTGATATCATGGACCTTTTCTGCCATCTCACGCCCGCACAGTTCGGCGGCCTGATCAAAGGAGATGTTTTCATCGTGTTCACCAAGCTCTGCTTTGGTCGAAGGGGTGAACAGGGTTTGCGGTAACTTGTCGCTCTCCTTCAGCCCGGCCGGCAAGGGGATGCTGCAAACCGACCTGGACTTTTTGTATTCTTTCCAGCCACTGCCCGACAGATAGCCGCGAACGATGCATTCGATCGGAAGGGGCTGGGCCTTGCGGGCAAGCATGCTGCGCCCTTCAAGTTGATCACGGTACTGGTGGGTAATTGCGGGGAACTCGTCGATGTTGGTAGAGACCAGATGATTGGGAATCAGGTCGGTCATCTGATCAAACCAGAAGCGTGAAATTTCTGTGAGGACATAGCCTTTTTGTGGAATTCCTTCGTCCATAATGACGTCAAAGGCTGAAATGCGATCAGTTGCAACGAGCAACAGATGTTCGCCAAGATCATAAATGTCGCGTACCTTGCCGCGGTTGATCAGTTTTAAATCCGGACAGTTGGTCGTGGTGATGACTGCAGTCATGGTGAATACCTCTTAGTTCTGGAAGGCCGTTATCAGTTCGGGATCAATAATCTCTATCTGTGCCTGCTGGTACAGTTCGTCCAGGGCGTCAGAGACTGCCAGTTCTTTTTCCTCAAGCAACAATCGTTCGCGCAGCTGAGCGATCTCGGTATCATCAAGGGCAGTAAAGTCTGCGCGCTTGGCAGTTTTGAGGGCGGCCACCAGATAACGGTCGTCGAAGGTGAAGATGTTGTCGATCACCGGATCAGCCTCAGTCAGTGCAAAAGCGGCATCGGCCAGTTCCTGGGAAGAACCGATCTGGGGAATAAAGTAGCCGGAGCTCTGGCTGAAATCACCGGTGCTGTCGATTCGCAGGTCAAGCTGCTTTGCTGCGGCAGCAAGATTCTGTTGTTCGCCGGCAAGGTCAAGAAGCTCCTGGGCCAGTTCAGAGGCCAGGGTCTGGGCTTGCTCTTGACGGTAGGCCTTTTCAACTGCCGTTTTTACTTCAGCCAATTCAGGCAGGCGGCTGGGTTGCTGGTCTTTCAGGGTGATAAGCAAGACCCCGTTGGTGGTCATGATGGGTCGTGCCAGTTCTCCGGGTTGGAGCGAAAATGCCGCATCAGCAATTTCTTCGACTCGACCGAGTCCATTAATAGGCTCATCAATGGCAAAAAAACCGGTTTCCTTGATGCCCAGATCATTTTCCTTGGCAGCGGCTTCCAGGTCCCCGGTGCGTCGGTTTTTATTAAAGGCATCCATGGCTTTTTCGTAGGCCATCTGCCGGGACTCTTCGATCATCAGTCCCTCCTTGACCGTATCCGTCACATCAACCAGAGGTTTAAAGCCGGGAGCAATATAGTCGGTCACTTTGATAATATGGAAGCCGAAAGGGGTTTGGACCACATCACTGATTTGCCCTGGGCGCAGGGCAAAGGCCGCCGTTTCAAACTCACTGACCATCATGCCACGGCCGAAGTAGCCCAGGTCTCCGCCGTCATCAGCATTGGCGGTGTCATCGGAGTGGAGTTTTGCAAGCTGGGCAAAATCAGCACCATCGCGCAACTGCTGACGGATGTTTTGGGCCAGTTCACGGCGTTTGTTGATCGTCTCAGGATCGCTGTCCTGATCAAGCTGCAGCAATATATGGGCAGCCTCAACCTGTTCTTCAACCTCAAACAGTTCAAGATTGCGGCGATAATAGCGATCCATATCAGCTTCGCTGAAGGTGCCCAGTTCGGATTCGTAGCGCGCCGGATCAAACAGCAGATAGCGCAGGGAAACCCGTTCAGGGATGCGAAAGGCTTCCTTGTTATCGTTGAAGAAACTTTCAAGATCGGTGTCGTTGACCTCAACCTTCGATTCAACCAGGTCCGCTGTTAACCAGACATAATCGAGATTGATCGTGTCGTTTTCACGGTGGAAGAAGTCAACCACGCCATCCTCTGTGATGGTGACCTGTTGCTGGAGATGGTCACGCACTTTTTGGGTCAGCAGCTCACGGCGTTGTGAGGCTTCAAATTGTTCTGGAGAAATACGTTGATAGCTGAGAACTTCTACATAGCGATCGCGGTCGAACTGACCATTGACCTGAAAAGCGTCGTAGGCTGCGATGCTGTTAACCAGTTCCTGATTGGTGACGCGCAGGTTGAGGTCTTCGGCCATCTGGACCAGTAGTTGTTCTTCGATCAGTTGTTGCATCGCCTGGCGCGGCAGATTCAACTGGCTTTCCAGATTGGCATCAAAAGCCCCCTCATAAATGCTCTGGTAGAGGCTGTACAGATTGTTGTAAACGTTTTGGTAGGCGGCAAAGCTGATGGCATCGCCATTGACTGTGGCGGCTATGTCACCATTGCGGTCAGAGCGTTGATCGGTAGGCGCGGTCAGCATGGTGTAGCCGATAACAAAACTCAAAATAATAACAACAAAGGCAATTTTGACCAGAAAGGATTTTTGTTTGGACCGAACAATATCAAGCATTATTTATGTGGCTCCTTCAGTGGAATTTCTGAGGTTTATTTAAAAAAATAAACCCGAACAATAGAACAGAAAATTGCCTGAATGCAATGAAATTTTTGCTCTCATAGTCCTTGCCTAATGAAATCTCTTTTGCTAGAGTAACAAGGTTTTTCAAAGATTTTCAGTGGCTCTCACTGCCGCGCTGGCGGCATTTACAGGACAATAAATGATTAACATATTTGACGCATTTTTAGGTTTATTTTCGAACGACCTGGCCATTGACTTAGGTACCGCCAACACCCTGGTGTTCATGCGTGGCAAGGGGATCGTTGTCAGCGAACCCTCTGTCGTTGCGGTTCAGACCGGGGCCGCCGGTCAGCGACGCGTGCTGGCAGTGGGCAAGGATGCCAAGGAAATGCTGGGGCGGACACCCGGCAGCATCGTTGCTATCCGGCCGATGAAGGACGGGGTGATCGCTGACTTCGACTATGCTGAAGAAATGCTGCGCTATTTTATTCGCAAGGTCCACAATCGTAAGAATCTCGTACGTCCGCGCATTGTTATTTGTGTCCCTTCCGGCATTACCCAGGTAGAAAAACGTGCCGTACGTGAATCGGCGGAATCGGCAGGTGCCCGTGAGGTGTATCTTATTGAAGAGCCGATGGCTGCTGCTATTGGTGCTGGTTTGCCGATTACCGAGGCGTCAGGAAACCTGATTGTTGATATCGGTGGTGGAACGACCGAGGTTGCAGTGATCTCGCTGGCCGGTATTGTCCATGCACAAAGTGTTCGGGTCGGCGGTGATAAACTCGACGAGGCGATTGTTCAATACGTTAAGCGCAAGTACAACCTGCTGATTGGCGAACGTACGGCGGAGAAGGTCAAGATTGGTATAGGTAACGTTTATTCCACTGGTGATGATACCCAGATCATGGAAGTTAAAGGACGGGATCTGGTCAGCGGTATCCCCAAGACCCTCGAAGTCAATTCAGATGAGATCCGCGAAGCCATGTCGGAACCGATCAGTACGATCGTTGAAGCGGTTCGGATTTCCCTTGAACGAACCCCGCCGGAACTGGCTGCGGATATCGTTGATAAGGGGATTGTTCTGGCCGGTGGCGGCGCTTATCTGAAAAATCTTGATCTGCTGTTGCGCGAAGAAACCGGGCTTCCGGTGTTGATCGCCGAAGATCCCCTTTCCTGTGTTGTGCTGGGCTCCGGCGCCGTTCTTGACCAGCTCGACCTGCTACGACAGGTTTCAGTTTCCTCCTGAGGCTATGTGCTGTCATCTTTTGGTAACCTTTGCAGCGGCAGGGAGGATCTTTTGATCCTCCCTGTTTGTTTGAAGTCTGTTACAGCCTCTTCTTCGACGGGCATCTGATGCGTGATTTGTTTAAGCGCTATCGTTTTTATCTGTTGGCGATGACCTTGTTACTCGCAACGTTGATTCTCTATTCGTACAATCTTCGCCAGAAATCGGTTACTACCTTTTTTGAGCGTGCGGTGTTATCTGTTGCTGCACCTTTTCAATTGGGAATTGACGGTGCCGTGAGCGGAGTTGTCGGCGTTTGGCGCAACTATCTGTGGCTGATTGACACGCGTCAGCGCAATCTCGAATTGACAGCGGAAAA
Organism: Pelovirga sp.; assembly: GCA_046482365.1. Classification (GTDB taxonomy): domain Bacteria; phylum Desulfobacterota; class Desulfuromonadia; order Desulfuromonadales; family Geopsychrobacteraceae; genus Pelovirga. The sequence continues at coordinate 8,686 of JAWOFG010000034.1, forward strand.
TCAGCAGTTGCGTGCTCGCCTCAATCAGATTGATGAAGTCACCTTACAGAACCAGCGACTACGCAAGCTGCTGGCCTTTGTTGACGACCTTGATCGGGCAGCCCTCCCGGCCCAGGTGATCGGCGAGGATGTCACCCCGTGGGCACGTACTATTGTTATTGACAAAGGAATCCGCTCAGGGTTGCGTCAGGGGCTTGCGGTAGTGGCTGCCGAAGGAGTTGTCGGACGGATTATAAAAACCTCTTCTCACAGTTCGCGGGTTTTGTTGATTACCGATCCTTCGTCTGCTGTTGCTGCGTTGCTCCAGGACACCCGCTCACGCGGGATTTTGCGCGGTCATGGTGAACGCTTGAGTGTTGAGTATGTGGAGCATGACGCCACGCTTCAACCTGGTGCTCTGCTGGTAACCTCCGGCATGGGTGGTGTTTTCCCCAAGGGGTTGCCGCTGGCTCGCGTGGTCTCCGTATCTCAGGAATCTTTTGACTTATTCCAGCGCATTGAGGCCTTTCCTGCAGCAGACTTCAGTCGCCTGGAAGAGGTGCTCGTCATTTTAGGGGATGAGCGATGAAGCGCTGTTTACTCTACGTGGGGACGGCTTGCGTTTTTTTGTTGCTGCAGAGCACCTTTTTCCCCTTGTTCCTTGACGCGCGCTGGCGCCCCAACCTGATTCTGATTCTGGTTCTGTTGCTGGCCGTTCGCGAAAGGCCGGTGCCGGCCATGCTGACGGTCATGCTGTTGGGGGCGTTGCTTGACAGCTTGAGCGGGACGACCATCGGATTACATATTGCTGCCTGCCTGGTGGTGTTTATTCTGATTCGTCTGGTGGCTGAAAAACTTAATGTTGAAAGTCCGGCGTTACTGGTGCTGATCCTGATCGGCAGCATCTTCGTTCACGGCCTGTTTGTTGCTTTTATCATGACAACCTATAGCGACCTCGCCACCATTTTTTATTTGCTGATAACAACCTTGCCACATCAGGCATTGAGTACCCTTTTTGTGTTTTTTATGATGATCATTATTTTTCCGCGCTGGCTGCTGGAAGATTCAGGCCGCTCAAATTATACGAGTATATTCCGCGGAGATTTGTCGTGAATCTCAAGGTTAAATGGATTGATCTGCCGGTTGTCAGGCGGCGTTTTTATCTCTATACGCTAGCCGCAGTGCTGGTGTTTTTGTTGTTGCTGCTGCGTCTCTGGTACCTGCAGGTGATCAGTTACGAAGAGTTATTTGACCGTTCCGTTCGCAACCGCACCCGGATGCTGATCACCGAAGCGCCGCGTGGCCCGGTCTATGATCGTCATGGCGTGTTGCTGGTTGATAACCGTCCCGCTTTTCAAATTTCCGTGATGCGGCAGGATATTGTTCAGCGCGATCTGTTGTTTGAACGTCTGTCCGGTCTGCTTGATGTCAGTGTCGAACAGCTGGAAATGCGTTGGCAGGAAGGACGGCGCTTGCCGGTGTATCGGCCGGTTCCCTTGATGGTGGATGTCGATCGTGAACTGATCGAACGGGTGCAGGAAAACAGCATCGATCTGCCGGGGGTGTTGATTGAAGTGCGACCGATCAGGGACTATCCCGAACCTGATGCGGTTGCCCATGTGATTGGTTATCTGGGTGAAATTACTGAAAAAGAACTTAAGGCTACACGTACAGGTGAGTCCCGGGGCGGAGATCTGGTCGGCAAGGTGGCCCTGGAACGTGCCTATGAAGACAACCTGCGGGGCAGCAAAGGGCAGCAACTGATTGAGGTCGATGTGCAGGGGCGATTGCTACGGATGTTGCAGGCTGAGGCACCCGAACCAGGTAAAAAAATTCATCTGACGGTAGACCTTGAATTACAGAAAGCTACGGTGAAAGCTTTCGGTGAGCGCGCCGGTTCGGCGGTTGCGCTCAATGTCCATAGTGGTGAAGTTCTGGCCATGGTCAGTTTGCCAACCTACAACCCGGCCATGTTTGCCCGGGGAATAAACCCCGATGAGTGGCGAGCTTTACTGGCTGATCGTCGTAATCCTTTGCAGAACAAAGCTATTACCGGTCTTTATCCACCTGCATCGACCTTCAAAATGATTGTTGCTCTGGCCGCCCTGCGTGATGGTATCGCTACGCCGGACCGGGTCATTCAGTGCGATGGTGATCTGGTTGTCGGGGATTCACGTTTTCGCTGCTGGAAGCGTCAAGGACATGGTCTTACTGATCTAAAAAAGGCGTTAAGGGAAAGTTGCGACGTCTGGTTTTACCAGGTTGGACTTGAACTTGGCATTGACAAATTGTCTGTAGCAGCCAAAGAATTTGGCTTTGGCTCAAGCCTGGGTTTTTCTTTGCCGGGAGAACGAGCCGGTACCATGCCCTCCCGGGAATGGAAACACCGCCAGATTAATGAGCCCTGGTACGCTGGTGAAACGGTTATTGCGGCTATTGGTCAGGGATATGTGTTGACGACTCCCTTGCAACTGGCTGTGATGACGGCGGCTCTGGCAAATGGTGGCAAAGTCCTCAAACCCCAAATTGTCAACCGTATTGAGGACTGGAACGATCACAGTACCCATCTTCTTGAGCCGGAACTGATTCGTCAGCTCGACTACTCTCCTGCTCATTTGCAAACAGTAAACGAAGGGATGTTTGCTGTTGTTAATGAGCCGCGTGGAACCGGCCGCCTCGCTCAGCTTGAGGAGGTCTTGGTCGCCGGCAAGACCGGTACGTCTCAAGTGGTGCGCCGTTTAAGCGACGAAGAAGAAGAACTGCTCACCGGTGACGAACATATCCCCTATCGCCGGCGCTCTCATGGTTTGTTTGTCGCGTATGCCCCGGCTGAAAATCCTGAGATTGCCGTAGCGGTCGTGGTTGAGCATGGTCAGTCGGGAGGTGCTGTTGCCGCACCTATTGCGCGCGAGATTATCAGCCGCTATTTTCAAAACCGGGGTGAATAGGGACTATCATCATGTTTGATCGCCGTCTTATCTATCATTTTGACTGGGTTTTACTGTTGACGGTTCTGCTGCTTGCCGGTGTCGGGATTTTAAATCTTTACAGCGCTACAACCAACTGGCCCCATGGTGCAACCCCCATTTATCTGAAACAGGCAATATGGCTGGGTATCGGCCTGTTTATTGCCATGCTGGTCTGTCTGTTCGACTATCGCCACCTGCAGTATCTGGCAGTTCACGCCTATCTTGTCGGGATCGGTTTGCTGGTTGTCGTCGCCTTTCACGGTCGTGCGACCATGGGGGCTACCCGTTGGATTAACCTTGGTTTTATTAATATTCAACCGAGTGAAGTGATCAAGGTGGCAATCATTCTACTGTTTGCCCGCCTGTTATCAAAGATATCGGTGCCTCAGGGGTTTGCTATCACAGATTTGTGGCGTCCGGCTTTTTGGTTGCTGCTGCCGACGTTGCTGATTCTTAAACAGCCCGATCTTGGTACCACGGTGATGGTTGTGCTGATAGCGCTGACCATGCTTGTTTTTGCCGGCTTGCAGCGCGCAACTGTTTTCTGGCTGGCGATTCTGGCGTTGGCGACCGGGATTCTGGGGTGGTTCGGACTCCATGAGTATCAGCGTGCCCGGGTCAGGACGTTTCTTAACCCCGAGGCCGATCCGCTAGGCAGTGGCTATCACATTATCCAGTCTAAAATCGCCGTTGGTAGCGGCGGCTTTTTTGGCAAGGGATTTCTCGAAGGGTCCCAGTCGAAGTTATCTTTTTTGCCCGAGCGCCATACCGATTTTGCTTTCTCGGTTTTTGCAGAAGAGTGGGGCTTTATGGGATGTCTGCTGGTGTTACTTTTATACCTTTTTCTGATCGCCTGGGGTCTTTATATTGCCCGGCGTGCCAGTGACCCGTTCGGGTTGTTTCTGGCCATCGGTGTAACCGCCATGTTCTTCTGGCATATTGTGGTGAACCTTGCCATGGTCATCGGCCTGCTACCGGTGGTTGGGGTGCCCTTGCCGTTGTTTTCCTATGGTGGTACCAACATGGTGACAATGATGATCGGTGTGGGGTTGTTGATGAATGTCAGTATGCGGCGTTTTATGTTTTGATGGCGTCGCAAAAACTCACCAACTGCTGCGTTGCCGCCATCGTTTCACTGCTTCGACGTACATAAGTACGCCTCATTGTTCAACAATGGCGCGCCTTGCATTTGGCGCTTTTTGCATAGCCATCCAAGTAAGATGCTGTTTGCGAAAGCATCAGGTTTTAGTCTTCCGCAGCTGTCTCAGATGTTCCAGGCGCTCGCCGATGAGCTTTTCATAGCCACGATCGCTTGGTTGATAATATTGCCGGCCCACCAGGTCGTCGGGGAGGTGCTGCTGATCACTTACGGCACCGGTATAGTCATGGGCGTACTGATACTCCTTGCCGTAGTCAAGGGACTTCATCAATGAGGTTGGAGCGTTGCGCAGGTGTTTGGGTACCGGCAGAGCACCGGACCTGCGTACTTCCGTCAGGGCTTTGCCGATGGCAACATAACTGGCGTTGCTTTTGGGAGCACCGGCCAGGTAGGTGACCGCCTGGGCCAGGCAGATGCGAGCTTCGGGCATGCCGACAAAATGAACCGCCTGCTGGGTCGCAATGGCTATCTGCAGGGCACGCGGATCAGCGTTGCCGACATCTTCTGAAGCAAATACGACCATCCGCCGGACAATAAACAGGGGGTCTTCGCCGGCGTCAAGCATCCGTGCCAGCCAATAGATGGCACCATCCGGGTCAGAGCCGCGCAGACTTTTGATAAAGGCGGAGATAATATTGTAGTGTTCTTCTCCTCCTTTGTCGTACGCCAGGGCGCGGGTCTGCAGCGCTTCGGCCATACGTGGCAAATCAATAATTTTTTCATTGCTGGACAGCGCCGCGTTTTCGACCGCGCCCAAGGCAATCCGCGCATCACCGCCGGCTTTTTCGGCTAAAAAGTCCAGGGCTTCCGTCGTGATCTCAAGATGGTAGTCGGCTAGTCCTTCCTTGCTTGTCAGGGCTCTGCTGACCAGGCTTTTAATCGCGTCGGCAGGCAGCGCCTCAAGGACAAAGACGCGCGAGCGGGAGAGCAGGGCTGAGTTGATTTCAAAACTGGGGTTTTCCGTTGTCGCCCCGATGAGGATAATGTCCCCGGTTTCTACTGCGGGCAAGAAAGCATCCTGCTGCGCTTTGTTAAAACGGTGGATCTCGTCGACAAAAAGCAGGGTTTTTCGGCGGTGATAAGAGCGTTGCCGGCGTGCCTCTGCCAGGATCTCTCTGACTTCTTTCAGGCTCCCCATCACTGCTGAGAAAAAGACAAAGCGGCTGGCGGTGCGTCTGGCAATCAGGTGGCCGAGGGTGGTTTTGCCGGTTCCCGGTGGTCCCCAGAAAATGGCTGAGGTCAGCTGATCAGATTCGATCAACTGACGCAGCAGTTTGCCCGGGCCGAGTAATTGCTCCTGACCAACAAACCCTTCGAGATCCTGGGGTCGCATCCGTTCCGCCAGGGGGGCGAAACGATCCTTTGCGACACTGTGCTCAAACAGATCCATAGTGTCCTTTGTGATTCTCAGATTGCTTGCGGCGATAACTCTAGCATGCCGGACACCAGTTCACAACAAGCGCAACGGCTTTGCAGGATCATGGAAAGGGGATAGACTTGATGCCGGATTTCATGGTAGTGGTGCAGGCTTGTTTGCCCTTTAAGAATGGCTGGAAACTCGGAAGGTTACAGTAAATCCATAGGCTTGGGAGTCCATGTTGTGAAGCTGAAAAAAGTTGGTATTTATGCCAAAAAAAGCCACCCTGAAGTCGAGCAGATTGCCATGTTTGCTGCCCAGCGTTTTGTTTCTGCTGGAATCGATGTGTTGATTGAAGATAGTTTGGCTGAGCAGATTGGGCAGATGACAGGTTACGCCGGCGATGAAATCCCCTCGCTGGTTGACTTGATTCTGGTGCTTGGTGGTGACGGCACCCTGATATCGGTCGCCAGGCAGGTGGGTGATCATCAGGTTCCCATTGTTGGTGTGAATCTTGGGCAGCTGGGTTTTCTGACGGAAATCACCCGGGAAGAATTGCCTGACATGCTTGATAAATTAATATCCGGTGACTACAAAATATCTGAGCGGATGATGATCGATGCCCTGATTCATCGCGACGGCAAGGTCGTCGGTGAATATACTGTGCTCAATGATGCGGTCATCAATAAAGGGGCCCTGGCGCGCATCATCGACATGGAAACCTTCGTTGACGGACGTCATTTGAGTACCTATAAGGCGGACGGACTGATTGTCTCTACGCCGACCGGTTCCACCGGCTACAGCCTGGCAGCCGGCGGACCGATTATTTATCCCGAGATTAACAGTTTGTTGATCACGCCCATCTGTCCACATATGTTAACTAATCGTCCGATCATCATCTGGAGCCGTTCGATTATCGAAATTGAGGTCAAGTTTCAGGATGACGTGGTCTTTTTTACCGCCGATGGTCAGGTTGGACATAAGTTGCTTCCCGGCGATCGGGTTGAGATACGCCGTTCTGAAACCCGGGCACGTTTGGTGATCAGTCCCTATCGGGAATATTTCCAGATCCTGCGCACCAAGCTGAGTTGGGGCGAGCGCTAGCAGAACCTTCACTGCGGAGACCGTTGGCAAAGATGATGACAGATTTGATCATCAAAAATTTCGCGATTATCGATCACCTGCATGTCACCTTTGAGCAGGGGTTTACCGTGCTGACCGGTGAAACCGGGGCCGGCAAGTCGATCATTATTGATGCGGTGAATCTGTTGTTGGGTGGTCGTGCGCGTGCAGAGGTGATTCGCACCGATGCCGAGAGCGCTTCGGTGGAAGCGGTTTTCGCCCTGCCCCCGCAGGCACCGCTGCGGCAACGCTTGAGTGCCGCTGAATTGCCGCTGGATGATGAACTGGTAGTGCGTCGCACCCTCTCACGATCAGGAAAGAATCGCGCCTTTATCAACGGCGCGCTGGTGCCGGTTGGACAGCTGCGTGAGCTGATCGGTGATCTGGTGAACATCTACGGCCAGCATGAACATCAAAACCTGCAGCGCCCGGAGATGCATCTGGCCCTGCTCGATGAGTTTGCCGGTCTGGCACCTGAGCTATCGGCCTATCGTTTAATCTATAAAGACTATAGTCAGCTCCAGGATGACCTGGCCCGTTTTGAGTCAGCGCTACGTGAGCGCCACCAGCGTATCGACTATCTGTCTTTTGTTCAGCAGGAACTCGCTGATGCCCGCTTGCAAGCAGCAGAGGATGTCAGTCTGGAACAGGAGCGGCGGTTGTTGCAGCACGCCGAGAAATTGACTTTGGCGAGTAGCGGCGGCTACGCCTCTCTGTACGGTAACGAACAGTCCGTCTGTGAACAGGTGGGTGTGGTGGCTGATCAGCTTGACGATCTGCGTGACATTGACCCTTTGCTGGGAGGATTGTCTGAACGCTTGCGCGAAAGCCTCTACAATCTCGAGGATGTTGCCCTGCAGTTGCGCGACTATGGAGAAAAACTGGAATTTGAACCACATCGGCAGGAACAAGTCGAAGAGCGTCTGGCGCTGCTTGAGCGGCTTAAGCGCAAATACGCTCCATCCTTGGCCGAATTGATGACTTTCGCGCAACGCACCGAACAGGAATTAAATGACTTAAGTGCCGGAGAATCACGACGCGAGGATCTGCAGCTTCAGTGTGATGAGAAAAAACAGGCGCTCACTACCGCTGCTGAGGGTCTGAGTCATCAACGTCAACAGGCGGCACAAAAATTGGCCGTAGCGGTTGAAGCCCAGTTAGCTGAACTGGCGATGCCACGAGCACAGTTCGAGTTACGCTTGAGCAAGCTGTCGCAGCCGGGACCTGATGGCGCTGAGCGCGGTGAGTTCTATCTTGCAGCCAACCCCGGTGAGCAGGCGCAGCCGCTGTCAAAAATTGCCTCCGGCGGCGAGCTGTCACGGATTATGCTGGCGTTGCGGCGCAGTGCACCAGTGGGTGATGACTTGATCAGTCTGATTTTTGACGAGGTTGATGCCGGCATTGGGGGTGAGGCAGCCACCGCCGTGGGGGAAAAAATCAGGCGCACCGGGCGGGATCTGCAAGTATTGTGTGTCACCCATCTGCCTCAGGTAGCCGCCTTTGCCGATCATCATTACCGGGTCAGTAAAACCACTTCAGGTGAGCGCACGACAACCCTGGTTGAAGTTCTTGGTGATAGCGAGCGCGAACGTGAAATTGCCCGCATGCTTGGCGGCTCCCACATCGGTGAGCAGGCACAAATTCATGCCCGCGAGTTGATTAACTTATCGCAACGACCTCTTACCAGCTGATTTTTTAAAGGAGTTGAAAATGATCCGTCCTGCCCGTATCCCCGATGCGCGTATCATCCATCAATTATTGTTGACTTACGCCAAGGAGGGACAACTGCTGGGGCGCTCGCTGGCAGCTATCTACGATAGCATTCGTGATTTCTACGTTTACGAAGAGGACGGTCAGATTCTCGGTATCGGTGCCCTGGCCATCTGTTGGGAAGATCTGGCTGAGGTGCGTTCGCTGGCAGTGGTCCCGGGGCAGCAGGGCAAGGGGATTGGCAGAAAAATTGTTGAGAAATGTCTTCAGGAAGCCAGGGAACTTGGTTTGCAGAGGGTTTTTGCCTTGACTTACCAGCCTGAATTTTTTCAGAAACTGGGCTTTATTGAGATCGATAAGGCCCAATTGCCCCAAAAAGTTTGGGGAGATTGCATCAACTGTGTTAAGTTTCCAGATTGCGATGAATTTGCCTTGGCAATAAATATCTTGAATACCTGATGTTCTTGTGTTATTAGTTATCTATAATTATTAACGAGATTCAGGCAATGGCAGTGCCACAGACACTAAGGAAGAGAATGTCTAAATCCAGATATTTAAAGTTGATCCTTGTTTCTGCCTCGGGAAACAGGCTGAGGTCTTTGCGAATCAGAAAAACTTTTCTGGGTTTGACTCTTTGTTCTCTGCTTCTGGGGGGGGTGTTTTTTTCGTTTTTTGCCTGGAACTATGTGTCCCACCGGATTGAGTTTCAGGAATTACAGCGGTTACGCATTGAAGCCAGTGATCAACGCCAGAGCATGCAGCGCCTGGTCCTGGATATTGAACGCTTGCAGCAGGATCTCGCCTCCCTGGCAATGACTGAAGCACGTATTCGCCAATTGGCCAACCTTGAAGATGATGGTCGATTAATCCCTGTAGCGATGGGTGGACAGCCGAATGAAGAAAATGTTTCGCTGAGCGAGATTCAACAACAGATTAATGCCCTTCAGATAGACATTGAGTTGCGTCGCCAGGCCCAACAGGATGTGCGCAATTTGCTCAATGACCAGATTTCCATCAGTCGCTCGACACCAAAAGGGTGGCCGACCCACGGTTGGCTTTCTTCTTATTTCGGTAAGCGCAAATCCCCCTTTACCGGACGCACAGTGATGCACGAAGGGCTGGATATTGCTGCCAATACCGGCACACCGGTGGTTGCCCCGGCTGACGGTATTGTGGCTCGGGTGGAATATTCACCGACCTACGGCAATACGGTGATTATCGATCATGGTTATGGCTATCAGTCTCTCTATGCCCACAACTCTCGGAACCTGGTCAAGGTAGGCCAGCGAGTCAAACGTGGGGAGCGCATTGCCCAGGTTGGTAATACCGGTGTTTCCACCGGTCCCCACCTGCATTATGAGGTTCATCTCAACGGGGTTCCCATTGACCCTCGATCTTTTCTGTAGACCTCTAATTTTTTATCGTTTTTCCAGTAACCTTCCTCCTCTTCATAATGCTCATTAGTGCTTGTGAGCCTTTCTTGCCATGTGTTACTATGCCGCCGTTCAGCAACGGTGGCGTACCTTTATGCTTCCTTTATGAATCAATTTTTTTTCGCATCATTTTTTTGATGTTTATTGGAGTTTCTACCTCACATGATTCGTCATCTTCTGGTTAAAATAGTTGGCAGCAAAAACGAACGTGATCTGAAAAAGTTGCAGCCTCAGGTTGAAAAAATCAACGCCCTTGAACCTGAATTCGAACAACTCAACGATGCGCAACTGCAGAATAAAACCGCCGAATTCCGCCAGCGCCTGACTGCTGGCGAGGCACTGGACGAGCTGTTGCCTGAAGCTTTCGCGGTGGTGCGGGAGGCCAGCAAACGGGTGCTTGGGCTGCGTCATTTTGATGTTCAGTTGGTCGGTGGCATGGTCCTTAATGACGGCAAGATTGCTGAAATGAAAACCGGTGAGGGCAAGACCCTGATGGCTACCCTGCCGATCTATCTGAATGCCCTGCCTGCCAAAGGGGTCCATGTTGTCACCGTCAACGACTATCTGGCGCGCCGTGATGCACAGTGGATGGGAACCATCTATCGTTTTCTGGGATTGAGTGTCGATTGTATTGTTCATGGTCTTACCGATGCCCAGCGCAAGCTCGCATATGGGGCCGATATCACCTATGGCACCAATAACGAGTTTGGCTTTGATTACCTGCGCGACAACATGAAGTTTGAGCTTGAGGATTATGTTCAGCGAGAGCAGCACTATGCCATTGTCGACGAGGTCGATTCGATCCTGATTGACGAAGCCAGGACCCCGTTGATTATCTCCGGGCCCAGTGAATCTTCCAGTGAACTGTATTACAACGTCAACCGGATCATCCCGCGTCTGGAAAAAGGAGAGGTCATCGAGGAGCGTGACGGCAAGATTGGGCAGACCGTCAAGCGTCATACCGGTGATTTTACCGTCGATGAAAAGGCCAAGTCGGTTGCTCTGACCGAGCAGGGTGTTGCCAAGGTTGAAAAACTGCTGAATGTCGAAAATCTTTACGAGCCCGGCAATATTGAACTGGTTCATCACGTCAATCAGGCCCTCAAAGCTCATGCCCTGTTTGAGCGCGACGTTGATTATGTTGTTAATGAAGGTGAAGTTCATATTGTCGATGAATTTACCGGGCGCTTGATGCCCGGTCGACGTTGGAGTGATGGCCTGCATCAAGCGGTGGAAGCTAAGGAAGGGGTAAAGATTGCCAATGAAAATCAAACCCTGGCGACAATCACCTTCCAGAACTATTTCCGCATGTACAAGAAACTGGCAGGAATGACAGGTACTGCTGATACTGAGGCCGCTGAATTTCAGGAAATCTACAAATTGGAAGTGGTCGTGATCCCGACCAACCGACCGATGCAGCGGATCGATAAATCCGACGTCATCTATAAAACCGTCAAGGAGAAATTCCTGGCGACGGTTGAAGATATTGTTGATTGTCATCAGCGTGGTCAGCCGGTGCTGGTGGGTACCATTTCCATCGAAAAGTCGGAACTGCTTTCCGAACTGTTAAAAAAACGTGGCGTGCCGCACCATGTCCTCAATGCCAAAAAGCACGAACGCGAAGCTTTTATCGTGGCCCAGGCGGGTCGTAAGGGCTCGGTTACTATTGCAACCAATATGGCCGGTCGGGGAACCGATATCGTTCTTGGTGGCAATCCGGAGATGCTGGCGCGCAGTGAAGCTGCTACGGCTGAAGATCCGCAGGCGCGTTTTGACGAGTTGTTGCCGGGTTATGTCGAGCGCTGCCGGGGTGAACGCGAAGAGGTCCTCGCTGCCGGCGGTTTGTATATTCTTGGCACCGAGCGACACGAATCCCGGCGGATTGATAATCAGCTGCGCGGACGTTCAGGTCGTCAGGGTGACCCCGGTCTAAGCCGCTTTTATCTGAGTCTGGAAGATGATCTGCTGCGGATTTTCGGTTCCCAGCGCGTTGCCTTTGTCATGGACAAGCTCAAGATCCCTGAAGGGGAGCCGATCGAACACGGCATGATCAGCAAAGCGATTGAAAATGCTCAACGTAAGGTCGAGGCCCATAACTTTGACATCCGTAAGCACCTGATCGAATATGATGATGTCATGAACAAGCAGCGCGAGGTGGTTTATACCCAGCGTCGCGAGGTGTTGGCCGGTGAACAGCTCAAGGATACCTACGTCAGTATTGTCGATGAAACGATCGAGGATATGATTGCTTCATTCTGTCCGGACAAAACTCCTGCCGCTGAGTGGGATTGGGATCGTCTGGTCGAGGATTTCTTCACCCAGTTCTATTTCATGCCGGCGCTTGAGTCTATTGATCGTAATAAGGCTACGCGCGACGCCCTGGAAGGGCAGTTGAAAGATCTGGCGCATCAGCGTCTTGAGGAAAAGACGGATGAGTTTACCCCTGAGGTTATGCAGCAACTGATGCGGGTTTTGTTGTTACAAGCCCTTGATTCCCAGTGGAAGGATCACCTGCTGTCGATTGATCATCTTAAACAAGGGATCGGGCTGCGTGGTTATGGTCAAAAAAATCCCAAGCAGGAGTATAAGCGTGAAGCATATGCCCTGTTTATGGAGATGATGGGGCGAGTTCGTCAGGAAGTTGTCCAGAAAATTTACCGCATTCAGCTGGCGCGCCCACAGGATGTGGAACAACTGGAGGCCCAACAGCGTCGTCGCAAAATCATCATGAATCGTTCGGATAATGAAGAACAAGTGAAGACACCGATCACCCGCGATGAAGATAAAGTCGGGCGTAACGATCCTTGTCCTTGTGGAAGTGGCCAAAAATACAAAAAATGCTGTGGTAAGTGAGTTCCTTTCCTGAAAGATGCTGTGGTGAAGATGGCTGATAAGGGGCGCAAAAATACGACTGATCTGCCGGCCATTCTGCTCGTTAGTGGCGCGTCGCAAACGGTTCAGTACCTCCAGGAAATTCTGGCAGAAATCGACTGTCCGTTGCTCTGTCTTGAACGAGGTACCGGGATAGCCGGCTTTCTTGATCAACATCATGTCGCCATGGTCTTCTGTGATCTGACCCTGCCGGATATCAGCGGTATGGAGGTGTTGCGTATTATTCGTCAACACAGCTCGGCGGTTCAGGTGGTGATGTTCTCTGAAGCACAGGATTTCAAAACCCTGCGCGAGGTGCTGCGTGAACGCGCCCTTGATTACCTGACCCAGCCGTTCTCTCCCGATGAAGTTCTGGCGAGCGCCAGACAGGGGATCAGCTCCTATTATCACCACCTCCATCAGGATGAGGCCCGACGTGAAGCCCAGCGACGGATGGCCGATCTGGTCCTGCTCAAAAAAGTTGGTGAAACCGCAAGCAGCGGTGGCGACCTCCAGCAACTGTTTGATCAAATTCTTGATTCTATCGTCCAGTCTGCCGGCGTTGAATTGGCTTCTTTGATGTTGCTTGAAGCAGACGGAATGCTTCATATCGCTTCGGCTCGCGGTCTTGATGTGGACGTTGCCAATCGTGTGCGGGTTGCCTCGGGTGAGGGGATCTCGGGCCATGTTGTGGCAACCAAAGAACCGGTACTGATTACCAACATTGATAAGGACCGTCGTTTTACCAGCCTGGATGCCGGGCATAAATATAAAAACCAGTCGCTGCTTTCAGTGCCGATTTTTATTCGTGATGCTCTTGTTGGTGTTATCAACGTTAACAATAAGGTTTCCGGCGCGCCTTTCGATCTGGATGACCAGAGCCTGCTCATGACTATTGCCAGTCAGGTTGCTCTGGCGATGGAAAACTTTGATCTGGTGCATCATCTTCGTCGACAAACCACGGCCCTTGAACGTACCAATGAAGACCTGATCAGATTAAATCGTGCCCGCACCCGCTTGGTCTGTAATCTGTCCCACGAACTGAAAACCCCACTGACCTCCATCATGGGTTATATCGACCTTTCTCTCTCTTTTTATGAGAAGCTCAGTGACGCGGAGCTACAGGAAAATCTCAAGCAAGTGCGCGAAGAAGGACAGCGCCTTGACCGTCTGGTCACCGGCATGTTGCGACTGTTTTCCATCGAATCGGAGCGGGAAATCTGGCGATGGAAGGCTTTTGGGGTTCCCTGGCCCATCGCCGATGCTTTTCAGTATTTCAGTGGCCGGATGACGGCTCTGGGGCTGGAGATTGAAATTGATATTGATGAGGAAATGCCTGATATCTATGCCGATCAGGAAAAGTTCGGTATGGCCTTTCATGCCATGATTGACAATGCGGTCAAGTTTAACCGTCCCGGCGGACTTTTGCGGGTGCGAGCGCGTCCGTGTCAGCACGAAGATCTTGAATATGTCTATGTGCAGATCTACAATGACGGTCGGAAGATTCCCATTACCGCACTTGACAGCATCTTCAGTTCCTATACTCAGTTGGGTAACATAGACACAGAAAAACCCCATGGTGTCGGCATCGGGTTGGCGTTGACCAAGGTTGTTGTTGATCGAATGCTGGGCGATATTTTTCTTGAAGAAGTCAGTGAAGAAGGTACCAGTTTCGGGATGCTGCTGCCAACGGAACAGACCTATAATATCCTCAAGGGGGATTTATGACGGATCATGTGTTGCCGGCTGGTTATCGTTTTTCTGCTGTCGCCAGTGGCATCAAGAAATCCAGGAAACTGGATATGGCACTGATCTTTTCTGACTGCGCTGCCAACTGTGCCGCAGTTTTTACCCGCAATCAGGTCATTGCCGCCCCGTTAACGGTTACGCGTCCGCGTATTGCCGCCGGGAGGTGCCAGGCAATTCTGGTGAACAGTGGCAACGCCAATGCCTGTACCGGCTCAGAGGGGATCAGGTGTGCGGAGCAAACAGTAGCGTTAACGGCTGCAGCGCTGGGCATTGAAAAAGATCTGGTTGCCGTCTCTTCCACCGGCGTTATCGGTGTGCCGTTACCCATGCCCCCGTTTGAACGCTCTATTCCACAGCTGGTTAAAGAGTTGCAGCCGAGCCAGGCCGCAGCGGTTGCCCGGGCCATGATGACGACCGATGCCTTCACAAAAATTGCCAGCGCCCAAGAGCCGGGAGACAATCCCTATGGTATCCTCGGTATTGCCAAGGGCGCCGGGATGATCCATCCCGATATGGCGACCATGCTGTGCTTTGTGCTGACGGATGCCCGAATCGACAGTGACTTTCTGCAGGAATTGCTGCATCGCGCGGTAGCTGACAGTTTTAATTCAATTACCGTTGATGGTGACACCTCTACCAACGATACGGTGCTGGTGCTTGCCAATGGTGCCGCCGGCGGGGAACGGATTCGTCCGGGAACAGCCGTAGCGGAAGTTTTTGCTGATCATCTGAACAGGGTAATGCTGGATCTGGCGAAAATGATTGTCAGTGATGGTGAGGGAGCAACCAAAATGGTGCAGATCAAGGTCGTCGGAGCCAGGAATGCCGATGATGCCCGCACTGCCGCCCGTTCGGTGGCTACCTCCTCCCTGGTAAAAACCGCCTTTTTCGGTGAAGATGCCAACTGGGGGCGGATTATCGCAGCGGTCGGTTATTCCGGCATCGAGCTTGATCAGGATCGTATCGATATCCGTTTTGACAACGTTCCAATTGTGGCTTCCGGGATGGCAATCGGCCCTGACCATGAGGCTCAAGCCAGTCATGTGCTGAAAAAAGAAACTTTTGTTGTCACTATCGATCTGCATCTGGGAGAGGGGGAGGCCGGCTACTACACCTCTGATCTCAATTATGACTATGTCAAAATCAATGCCGATTACCGTACCTGAATGCCACCCGGCAGCCGCTCTGGCTGCTAAGATTGATCATACCCTGCTGACCCCTGCCGCGACCTCGGAGCAGATTGTCAATCTGTGTGAAGAGGCGGTAGAGTATGGTTTTGCCTCTGTTTGTATTCCTCCCTTGCACGTTCCCCTGGTGGTGCAGCGCCTTTACGGCTCGGTGGTGAAGGTCGGCAGTGTTGTCGGTTTCCCCTGTGGTTACAACAGCCTGCGGCAGAAAGTACAGGAAACGGCTGATTTGGTAGCGGCCGGCGTGCAAGAAATTGATATGGTGATAGCCCTGAATCATCTGCTGGAAAACCGTCTTGAGCGCCTTGAAGAAGAGATTGCCCAGGTGGTGATGGCGGCTCAGACGGCGAGCGTTAAAGTCATTATTGAATGTTGTTATCTTGACCGGACTCAGAAAATCGCCGCCACCCGGACCATTATTAAGGCCGGAGCAGCCTTTGTCAAAACCTCGACCGGATTTGGTCCCTCCGGCGCTCTTGCCGAAGATGTCCTGCTGCTGGCACAAACAGCGCAAGCCCGGATTGGGGTTAAGGCCGCTGGCGGCATCCGCTCATTGAACCATTGCCAGGAGATGATTGCTGCAGGGGCAACGCGGATCGGCACCAGTTCGGGGGTGAGCATTATCGAAGAAATTGCCGCAGCAGAGGTTTCATAGGGGGGGTATGTACAAGCGGGTCCTGCTGATTGTTCTCGATGGTGTCGGTGTTGGCGCGCTCCCGGATGCAGCTGCCTATGGAGATGAAGACGCCGCCACCCTGCAACATGTTGCTGCCGGAGTCGGTGGGATGCACTTACCGCAGTTAGAAGGCCTTGGGCTTGGCCACATCGTCCCCCTCGCCGGTGTAACCCCGGTCCGGCAGCCGCTGGCAAGCTGGGGAAAGATGGCAGAGCAAAGTGTCGGCAAGGACTCGGTTACTGGGCATTGGGAACTTGCCGGGATTGTCCTGCAGCGTCCATTTGCTAGTTATCCTGCTGGTTTTCCGGTGGAAATTATCGATCTTTTTACCGCTATCGCCGGCATTAAGCCCCTGGGCAACAGAGCGGCAAGTGGTACCGATGTCCTGCGCGACCTTGGTGAAGAACATCTGCGCAGCAAGCGTCCCATTGTTTATACCAGTACCGATTCGGTATTTCAGATTGCCGGTCACGAAGATATCATTCCCCCGGCCCGGCTATATGAACTCTGTAGCGCAACCTTTGACGCCCTGCGCCCTTATAATATCTGTCGAGTGATTGCCCGCCCGTTTCGCGGTGAGAGTTCAGCGACCTTTTACCGAACCAATGGTCGACACGATTTTTCCTGTTTGCCACCCGACGAGACCTTGCTTGATCAGTTGCACAAAAATGGGATTCCAACCTGCGGCATCGGTAAAATCGGTGATCTCTTTGCAGGAAGAGGGTTGACACAGAGCATCCCAACCAGCGACAACAGGATGGGGATGGCGGAAATCCTTAGCGCTTTAGATCAATTTCCGACCGGCCTGATCATGGCAAATCTGGTCGATTTTGATATGGTTTACGGGCATCGTCTGGATGTGGAGGGTTTTGCTGCCGCTCTGGTTGAGTTTGATCAGTGGTTGGTGCAATTGCTGCCGCGGCTGGAAAGGGATGATCTGTTGGTGATTACCGCTGATCATGGCTGCGACCCGACAACACCTGGAACTGACCATACGCGTGAGTATGTGCCCTTGCTGGCATACTCGCCGGCTTTGAGCAAAACAAAAAATCTGGGAGTGCGTGACAGTTTTGCTGATCTCGGCGCTACCCTGGCTGAAAATTTTGGGCTGGAATGCCGGACAGGCAAAAGCTTTCTGGCCAATCTCGGGGATTGACCTGGACAGGCAATTGACCAGTATTAACAACCAAGGGGCTAAATTATGTTTAACAGACTGTTTTTGTTCGTGATTTTCTGTATCGTTGCTTTTCCGGTTCAGGCAGCGGCCATTCAGGTAGTTGATGTATCCATTACCAGCGCCATCGAAAACCGCATGCCGGTCGACAACCTGGAGGTCTATCCTGCCGATTATGGAAAGCTGTACTGCTTCACCCGGATTGTCGGAGCCGAGCAGGAGACGCAGATCACTCACGTGTGGTTTTATGAAGATCAGGAGATGGCGCGAGTTACCCTGCCGGTGCAGTCGGCAGACTGGCGCACCTTTTCTTCAAAGCGTTTTCTACCGCAGTGGGTCGGGCAGTGGTCGGTGGTCATTGAGGATGAGCAGGGTTCTCCCCTGACCGAAGTGATGTTTCGCCTCGAATAGGCCGAAGCTGCAATAGCAACCAACGGGGATGGGTTGTTAACCCTCCCCGTTGGTTATTCATGGGTTGTCCGATTATTTTTTGCTGCGACTGGCTCGTGCCTTGGCGAGATTGTCGGCAAGGCCCCTTTCAACTGCCATTTTCCGCCTGCTTTCGGAATAATTCTTTGCTGCCAGCGATTGCGCACGAGGAATATCATAGGCTTTTCGATATTCGCCGGCCGTCATTCCGTGGGCCGTTTTCAAGTGGCGCGAAAGAGTTTTAAATCCTTTGCCACAGATCATGCAGTAAATAGCATCTTTGCCAAAGGCTTTCTTACGACTGACCACGGGGGCTGAGTCCTCGCCGGATTCCGGCGTAACATTTTCCCCTTTTTCCAGTGCCACGAGGGCAGCATGGACATCGGTCAGTTCGGCGATGAGTTCTTCCTTGGTCATTGGTGTTGTTGATGCATGCGCTGCTATAATATCAGCAGCCATTTTCATGATAGTGGACATCCTTTTTCCAGCTCCTTTTTTGTTTGTTGGGGTAAAGATCTAATCCTTTTACGATGTGTTTTTATGAAATAAAATAGTTGTTGATCTTAACTAGAACATCCTTTACTGAAAAATCAAGAGGAAATGACTCTTTCTATTCGATTGTTCTATCATCTGTCTATTTTTAGATCTTTATTTTTTTTATAAAAAACTGCAACTGAAGTCACCGTGATTATAGCTGTGACTTTCAGTAATGATCAGAGCAAGGCGCATATGAATATACGAGAAAAACAAGAAAAGAATGAGATGGAACATCTATCCTTGGGTGCCTGTTTGAGTAGCAACAGCAAAGGTCGTTTGCGTACCGGTAAGGTTTGCTCTATCCGCACGGCTTTTCAGCATGATCGTGATCGAATCCTTCACAGTAAGGCCTTTCGTCGATTAAAGTATAAAACCCAGGTTTTTCTTTCTCCGCGGGGGGACCATTATCGTACGCGCATGACCCATACCCTGGAAGTAGCACAGGTAGCGCGAACAGTGGCGCGCGCCCTGGAGTTGAATGAGGATCTTACGGAAGCCATTGCCCTGGCCCATGATCTTGGTCATACCCCCTTCGGCCATGCCGGCGAGCGGGTGCTTCATGAACTGGTGCCGGGCGGTTTTCATCATGTCAAGCAAAGTCTGCGGGTTGTTGATGTCCTCGAAAACGACGGAGCCGGATTAAATTTGACCTTTGAAGTGCGGGACGGCATCCTTTATCATTCAAAAGGGCAGGGCGGCTCTCTCTGCGCATCGGTCAAGCAGCGGGCACAGACACTTGAGGGTCAGATTGTGCGTCTGGCGGATATTATTGCTTATGTCAGCCACGACCTTGATGATGCGATCCGGGGCGGGATTATCAATAACAAGGATGTTCCCACAGACATCGTTGCTGTTGTTGGTGCGCGACATTCGCTCCGAATTAATCACATGGTGACCGATCTGATTCAGCAGTCTGTGCCGGCCGATCGCCTTATCCAGTTGTCGCCGGATATGGATCAGGCTATGTGTGCACTGCGTAGCTGGTTGTTCGAACATGTCTATCAGGCACCTTGTGTGGAGGCTGAATTCGACAAAGCCGCAGCCCTGTTGCGCCAACTCTTTGGCCATTTCATGGACAACCGGGAGGCTTTTCTCGCCTGTGGCGGTCATCAGTACCCGGGCGACAGTCTTGCTGTTTCGGTTGCTGATTTTATTGCAGGGATGACCGATCGATTTGCCCTGTCTTTGCATCGGGAACTGTTTTTACCGCAACCGTGGCGGGTTATGTGAAGATCCCTCGGTTAGTAGCTTGACACTTTCTAATCTTTATGCTAGCGTCGCTGCAGTTTGTATGGAAAATCAACAAGTTTAGATCCTTGAGGGAACATGACAAACGCTGATGGAAAGATGCTGATATTTGTCCTGGCAGGCATCCGCTTTGTTCTTGATCTGGATCATGTTGTTGAAGTCCTGGCGCAGTTGTCGGGACGGCTTGATGTGCAGCGCAGCGATCTGCGTCAGGGTATCGTCGCCGCATTGGGATTTCGTCACACAGCCATTCCGGTCATTGATCCGACCCTTTCGCTCGGGCTGGTGTCAGATGTCGACCTGACCCAGCGTAGCGCTCTGGTATTGCACGGTTCAGAGGGCAACTGGGCGATTCTGGTTGATCGGGTCGAAGGACTTGCGCCAGACACGCTGTTCAGCAGAGCTGAAGTTCCGGCGTTGCTTCGGACTTCACCAGGTTATGCCGATATTCAGGTTCTGCTGGTCGAGGACGCGCCGCTTATGGTATTTGAACCGGAACGTTTTTACGGAATTAATCGAGTACAGGTATGACCGCTTTTGGTCTTTTCCAAACTGGTAAACTTGATTATGCTGTGCCGTTGGTTCAGATTCGCAGAATTATCCAGGGCCATACCATTTATCCGCTGCCCTTATTGCCGGCTGGCGTTGATTACATTCTGGTTCATGAATCGACCTTGGTCCCCATCGTACTTTTTAGTCAAGCGGGCGACAGCTTGACAGGTTCCCCGGGATCTGAATGCTTCGTGTTGGTTGATTCTGAATATGGATCTTTGGCCTTTGCAAGCCAATCCAACAGCCGTATTATAGCAGCCCATAAAGGAACCCTGTCGGTTCCGCGCCAGAGGGAAGCGCCCTGGCAGGTTGGTACTTTCTATTATCAAGAGCGAACCTTTAAGATTCTGGATGTGGACGTGTTGGCCATGGAAATAGCCCGGGGGAACGGTTCGATTTGCCTGACACTGTCAGGTGCAAGGAGGCTCAATGAAGAAGAAGCTGCTGCTGGCCGATGACAGTATTACCATACAGAAAGTTGTCGGTATTATTTTTGCGACGGAAGATTATGAACTGTTAACTACCGGCGACGGTGACAAGGCCTTTGAGCTGGCATTGGTTCACAAACCCGATTTGGTGATTGCCGACATCTCGATGCCAGGAAAAAACGGCTTCGACCTGTGTCGGGAGATCAAAAGTCATCCTGACCTCGGGACAACCTCCGTATTGCTGCTTCCCGGCGCTTTTGAAGAGTTTGATGAGGCCAGGGCGGTGGAAGTTTGTGCTGACAGCTGGCTGACCAAGCCTTTTGAGTCCCAAGCGCTGATTGACAAGGTGTCGGCCCTGTTTGAGATGCCACCCTTACGTCTGGTTGCTGCTGCCGCGGCTAGCGACGTTGTCGATGAAACCACGGAAGCAGATGATTTTGCAGTACAGGTAGCTGCTTCGGATGCCGATACGTCCTACCCAGCCGAAGAGGATGGCGCTTTCGATCTGGAAGAGCCCGTCACGGATCTTGCTGAAGGGGAGGTTGAGAGCGCTGACGCCGGCGAAGATGCTGATGGCGAGTTGTGGGATGAGGTTTCTTTTGAGGAAGAAGATCTCAAGCCACAGGAGTTGCTTGCTGCCGGTGATCAGGATGAAGAGGAGCCGGCGGACTATTCCCCTGACGAGAGTGATCTGTCTGAGCCGACCCAGGAGCTGACCCCGGAGCAGCTCGCCCCTTATGTGCCTACGCCGGAATTTGAGCCTCTAACCGATGAAACGAAAGAGGATTTCGAATTCTTAAGCGACCAACCGGTCAGTGAAGAAGCTGTAGAGCCAAAAGAATCTGCGTTCGGTGAATTTGCCGAAGAAGAGGAGCCGGCCGCAGCCTTCCAGTTTGAGACACAAAACACCCCTGAGACGGACTCTGTTTATTCCAGCCCATCGGCTGACGAGGACGAAGAGAGTGACGAGCTCGAGTTGATGGAGGAGGATCTTGATCAGGAGGAAGAGCTGGTCGAGGATTCCGCAACCTTTATTGATCTGACAGAGGCTGAAGAAGCCGAAGAACAAATAGCGGACAAAGTTTCTACTGATGGAGAGGCTTTCACCTTTGAGGCGGATGATGACACCGGCGGTGACACGGAGGATGAAGATATCCTTGACCTGACCGAAAGTGACATCCTTGATGAGGATGAAGCTGTGGTCGCCGCGCCCGATGAAACCCCAGTAGATGAAGAGTCAATCCCGGAGCATGACAACCTTTTCGTTGCGCCACAGGACCAGATTGCCGATGAAGAAGATGCAGCTGAGGAATCATTCGGCAGGCATGATGACAACCTTTTCACTGATGCGGACGAGAATATAGCATCCACTGAGAACGATGTAGAACCAGTTGTCAGTGCAACCGCCGATTATGAGGCCGAGTTTGAAGAATCAGATGTCGTTGAGGTAGAACCCGAGGAAATGGCCGAACCTGAGGAAATGGCCGAACCCGAGGAAATGGCCGAACCCGAGGAAGTGGCCGAACCCGAGGAAGTGGCCGAACCCGAGGAAGTGGCTTTTGAACCCCCGCTTGCCGGTGCTGAAACACTTGCCTCCGCTGAGATGCTCGAAGAGCAACTTCGCCAGTTGCCCGAGGAAGAGGTTGCCCGGATTGTCGAAAAAGTAGCTGGACCACTGATTGAGCGTCTGGCGCGAGAAATGCTGGAGCGGACCGTCTGGGAGGTAGTTCCCGATCTGGCAGAAACGATGATCAGTGCTGAAATTGAAAAAATCAAGCGCGGAGAATCCTGACCCACGGTTGTTTATGTAAGTACCCAGAAAAATCAGTAAAACCCCTGCGGGGAGGCAAAGGAGGTCTTGACATCTTTTGCCTCCCCGCTTTATTGTCGCCGGCGTAAGTTCCCCTCCTTTAAAAAAATCATATCACCTTTATTGCAAGAAAAAGGACGTAGATACAATGAGCATCTCATTGCCCAAGGCTTACGATCCGGCACAGATAGAACAGAAATGGTTTGATATCTGGGAGCAGCGTGGCGATTTTTGCGCCCACGATGATTCGCAGCGGCCGGCTTATTCCATCGTTATTCCGCCCCCCAATGTTACCGGTGTCCTGCATATGGGGCACGCTCTGAATAATAGTCTGCAGGATATCCTGTGTCGCTGGAAGCGCATGTGTGGCTATGAGGTGCTGTGGATGCCGGGTACCGACCATGCCGGTATTGCGACTCAGAACGTGGTGGAAAAGCAATTAGCTGCCGAAGGCCTGGATCGACACGAACTCGGACGTGAAGCATTTGTTGAGCGCGTGTGGCAATGGCGACAGACGTCCGGAGGCCAGATTATCAACCAGCTCAAGCGTCTTGGCGCATCCTGTGATTGGCAACGCGAACGTTTCACCATGGATGAGGGCTTATCACGGGCGGTCCGTGAAGTTTTTGTGCGCCTCTACCAGGATGGCTTGATTTATCGCGATAACCGCCTGATTAACTGGTGCCCTCGCTGTCATACCGCCCTGTCTGATCTGGAAGTGGAGCATGATGACAAAAAGGGGCACCTTTGGCATTTGCGCTATCCGGTTATCGGTAGTGACCGCCATCTGATCGTAGCAACCACGCGTCCGGAAACCATGCTGGGCGATTCAGCGGTTGCCGTTGCCGGTGATGATGAACGTTATCGTGATCTGGTCGGCAAGACCGTGATGCTGCCGCTGGTCAATCGTG
The DNA here is from genome assembly GCA_046482365.1 of Pelovirga sp. GTDB lineage: Bacteria > Desulfobacterota > Desulfuromonadia > Desulfuromonadales > Geopsychrobacteraceae > Pelovirga. The sequence continues at coordinate 31,987 of JAWOFG010000034.1, forward strand.
AAATTCCCATTATCGCTGATGAGTATGTTGATAAAGAGTTTGGCAGCGGTGCCGTCAAGATGACCCCGGCTCACGACTTCAATGACTTTGCTGTGGGCAAGCGCCACGACCTGGAATTTATTAATGTGCTCGATGAGTCGGGCCGCATCAATGAAAATGGAGGTGTTTATCAGGGTTTGCCTACAGCCGAGGCGCGCAAGCAGGTTGTCGCTGATCTTGATGCGTTGGGTTTGCTTGACAAGGTTGAGGATTATACCCATGCAGTAGGGGAATGCTATCGCTGCCATGCCGTGATTGAACCCTACATGAGCAAGCAGTGGTATGTGGCCGTCAAACCGCTGGCCGAGCAGGCGATTGCCGCAGTAGAAAACGGGCAAACGGCGATTATTCCCCGCCAGTGGGAAAAAACTTACTTTGAGTGGATGTATAACATCCAGGACTGGTGTATCAGTCGTCAGATCTGGTGGGGGCACCGCATCCCTGCCTGGTTCTGCTCCGATTGTGACCGGATCAGCGTGTCCCTTGAGGATGTCAGCACCTGTCAGCATTGCGGCAGTAGCACCATCGTGCAGGAAACCGATGTCCTTGATACCTGGTTTTCGTCAGCACTGTGGCCTTTTTCTACCATGGGTTGGCCGGATCAGACCCCGGCCCTGAAAAAATTTTACCCCACCAGCTGTCTGGTCACCGGCTTTGATATCCTGTTTTTCTGGGTTGCGCGAATGATGATGATGGGACTGCGCTTCATGGACGAAGTTCCCTTCAAAGAGGTGTACATCCATGCCCTGGTACGCGATGCCCAGGGGCAGAAAATGAGCAAGAGCAAGGGCAATGTGATCGATCCCTTGATCGTGATTGATGAATATGGAGCCGACGCCTTTCGTTTTACCCTGTGCGCCTTTGCAGCCATGGGGCGTGATATCCGTCTGTCTACCGATCGGATCAGCGGTTACCGGCATTTTGTTAATAAATTATGGAACGCCAGCCGCTTTGCGCTGCTCAATCTGGAAGACTTTGATCCGGCAACCATTGACTTGTCCGCAGAGCAGCTAGCCCCGGCAGAGCAGTGGATTCTGCACCGTTTTGATCAGACTGCTACGCAGATAAATCAGGCCCTGGCAGATTATAAATTTAACGAAGCCGCATCGGTACTTTATGCCTTTACCTGGCATGAATTTTGTGACTGGTACGTCGAGCTCAGTAAACAACCTCTCAACGGTGATGATCCGTTGGCGCGGCGGCAAACCCAGATGGTGCTCTTTACCGTTCTCGAAGGACTGTTGCGGCTGGCTCATCCGATTCTCCCCTTTGTCACCGAAGAAATCTGGCAGGCCCTGCCGGGGCAACGCCCCGATAAGTCAATCATGATGGCAGCTTACCCCAGCGGTAGCGGTGTCGCCACCGATGCCGGGGCGGTCGCCCAGATGGAAATGATCATGGCGATTGTTTCAGCCATCCGTAATGTGCGCGGCGAACTCGATTTACCGCCGGGACAAAAGATCAGGGTGCTGCTCGATTGTAAAGACGCGTCCACCGCGCAACTGATCCGGGCCGGAGAGGCTGCCATCGGCAGTCTGGCGCGGGTTGAGGAACTGGTAGTCGGCGTTGCTATCGAGCGTCCCGAGGATGTAGCAACCCAGGTGGCAGGCCATGTTGAGGTGCTCATTCCCCTGAGCGGGTTGATCGATCTTGAAGAGGAAGCCGGCCGTCTGAAAAAAGAAATCGAGAAGATCCGCAAGGATGTTGATTTTTTCACCCGCAAATTGGGCAATGAAAAGTTTGTGCAGAACGCACCACAAAAGGTGCTTGAAAAGGATCGGGCCAAGTTGGCAGCAGCACAGCAGAAGTGTGAGATCCTGACCCAGGGGCTCGAAAAAATTGTGGCGCTTCAGAAAACATCCTGAGTGTCGGCCTGGGACCCCGGATCCTTCAGTCTGCGACGGGGAATGGCGGTTGCCCTAAAATCCATTGTTATTAGAATTTGCCAAACCACGGCTTTTTTTGTTTAAATTTATAACAATGTTTAGTATACAGTATACTGTTTTTAGTTGACGCCCGTATTCCAACTCAAGGGCCTTGCAATGGATTGAACGGCACCGAAAGGATGTCATATGGACAGGAGGATTGATTCCTGGCGCGCACCGCCGGGGCAGTGGTACAGGGCTTGTTTTCAGGAGGAGAGAAGGGCCGGGCCTGACCGGTAGGCACAGGAGCTGAACAACGCTGATTGAATTCGGGAAAGCACCCTTCATTGGCAATCATTCACACTCTCGAGGGAAAAGAACTATGAATCTGTTAACGAACACTGTGGGAAAAAAGATTCTGATGGCTGTGACCGGTCTGATGCTGATCGCGTTTATTACAGTCCATCTGATCGGCAATCTGTCGGTTTTTGCAGGCCCTGACAGCCTTAATGCCTACGCCAAGGCGCTGCACGATCTCGGTCCTCTGGTCTGGTTGTTCCGTTTGGGAATGGTGGCTCTGTTCGCTATCCATATTACCTTCGGTATCCAGCTGTACCTGGAAAATAAGGTTGCTACCCCCGATCCTTATGCCATTGAGAAAACCCAGGTCACCAGTTTTTCTGCCAAAACCATGATTTTTACCGGTCTGATTATTCTGGCCTTTTTGCTTTATCATCTGCTTCACTTTACCCTTCAGGTCACTAATCCGTCGATTTCGGCGGTTAACCTCCCCCTTGATGCTGCTTCCCGTCTCGACGTTTACAGCATGGTGGTGCTCAGCTTTCAGAAGGTCTTCATTTCGCTGATTTATATTATTGCGATGGTCGCTCTGCTGCTCCATCTGGCCCATGGTATCTCAAGCTGGGTACAGACCCTGGGTTGGAACACTGGTCCGAGTCAGGACAAGGTGATCTCCATCGGTAAGATACTGGCTATCGTGTATGGTCTGGCGTATATCGCCATTCCTTTGTTTATTCTCGCTCGCATTGTGAAATAAGGGGGCTTATTGTGATATTAGACGGAAAAGCACCTACAGGTCCGATTGAAACTACCTGGGACAAGCACCGCTTCGATATGAAGCTGGTCAATCCCGCTAACAAGCGCAAGTTCAAGATCCTGGTTGTTGGGACCGGTCTTGCCGGTGGCGCCGCCGCCGCATCATTAGGCGAACTTGGCTACAACGTTGAGGCCTTCTGTTATCAGGATAGTCCGCGGCGTGCCCACAGTATTGCCGCCCAGGGCGGAATCAACGCTGCCAAGAACTATCCAAACGACGGTGACAGCATTTATCGGCTGTTCTACGATACCGTCAAGGGTGGAGACTTCCGCGCCCGTGAAGCTGACGTCTGGCGTTTAGCTCAGGTTTCCAACAATATTATCGATCAGTGTGTCGCCCAGGGCGTGCCCTTTGCTCGCGATTATGCCGGTTACCTTGATAACCGTTCTTTTGGTGGTGCTCAGGTTTCCCGAACCTTCTACGCTCGTGGTCAGACCGGTCAGCAGCTGCTGTTGGGAGCCTATTCGGCCCTGTCACGGCAGATCAAAAACGGCTCGGTGAAAATGTTTGCGCGCCGTGAAATGCTTGATCTGGTGGTTGTTGATGGTGCTGCCAAAGGAATCACCTGCCGTAATCTGATCACCGGTGAAATTGAATCTTACTGGGGCGATGCGGTGGTGCTGGCTACCGGTGGTTTTGTTAATGTCTTCTACCTGTCGACCAATGCCATGGGTTGTAGTGTTACCGCCAAGTGGAGAGCCACCAAAAAGGGCGCCTACATGGCCAACCCCTGCTACACCCAGATCCATCCGACCTGTATTCCGCAACACGGTGACAAACAGTCGAAGCTGACCCTGATGTCCGAATCCCTGCGTAACGATGGCCGCGTCTGGGTTCCCAAAAAAGCTGAAGATACAGAAAAGCATCCGTCCGACATTCCGGAAGCGGATCGTGATTATTTCCTCGAGCGCAAATATCCTTCTTACGGTAACCTGGCTCCCCGCGATATCGCCTCGCGTGCCGCCAAGGAAGCCTGTGACGATGGTCGCGGCGTTGGGGAGAGCAAGCGTGGGGTCTTCCTCGATTTTCAGGCGTCTATTGACCGTCTTGGACAGTCGACGATCGCCGAGCGTTACGGCAACCTGTTCGACATGTATTACAAGATTACGGCTGAAGATGGTTATGAACGCCCCATGCGTATCTACCCTGCACCGCACTACTCCATGGGTGGCCTCTGGGTTGATTACCAGTGCATGAGCAACATTCCCGGCCTCTTTGTGCTCGGTGAAGCCAACTTCTCGGTGCACGGTGCCAACCGTCTCGGCGCTTCAGCGCTGATGCAGGGTCTTGCTGATGGTTATTTCGTTATTCCTTACACCATCGCCCCTTATCTGGCTTCGATCACTCCCGGTCAGATCAAGACCGATCATGACGCCTTTAAAGAGTCTCAGTCCAACGTCCAGCAGGAAATTTCCAAGATGCTGTCGATCAAAGGCAAAAAAACGGTTGGGGAACTGCACCGTGAGCTCGGTAACGTCATGTGGGAAGATGTCGGCATGGCTCGCAGCGATGCCAGCCTCAAGCATGCCCTCAAGCGTATTCCGGAAATTCGTGAAGAGTTCTGGAACAACGTCAATGTCACCGGCGGTGCCATGGAGCTTAACCAGCAACTTGAGAATGCCTGGCGATTGGCTGATTTCCTTGAATTCTCGGAAATGATGGCAACCGATGCACTGCACCGTGAAGAGTCCTGCGGTGGTCACTTCCGCGTTGAGCATCAGACCGATGATGGCGAAGCCATGCGTAACGACGAAGACTTCAGTTATTCTGCCGCTTGGGAATTCAAAGGCGTCGGCAAGGCTCCCGAGCTGCACAAGGAGCCCCTGAAATTTGAAAACGTCAAACTTGCCGTAAGGAGTTATAAATAATGAAACTTACATTGCATGTATGGCGCCAGAAGGGGCCAGAAGACAGTGGAAAACTGGAGACCTACAAAGCTGATGATATCAGCCCTGATCAGTCATTCCTTGAAATGCTTGACGAGGTCAATGACAACCTGATTAAAACAGGGGATGACCCCATCGCTTTTGATCACGATTGCCGCGAAGGTATCTGCGGCATGTGTTCACAGGTCATTAACGGCCGTGCCCACGGTCATCAGGAGCTGACGACGGTTTGCCAGTTGCATATGCGTGAATTTAATGATGGCGACGAGATCTTCATCGAGCCCTGGCGTGCCAGAGCCTTCCCGATTCACAAAGACTTGATTGTCGACCGAACCGCTCTCGATGTCGTTATGCAAGCCGGCGGTTACACCTCCTGTCATACCGGCGGAGTTGCTGATGGTAATACGCTGCTGATCGGTAAGCCGGTTGCCGATTACGCTATGGATGCCGCCGCCTGTATCGGCTGTGGTGCCTGTGTGGCTGCCTGCCCGAACAGCTCATCGATGCTGTTTACCAGTGCCAAGGTCGCCCAACTTGCCGTGCTGCCCCAGGGTAAGCCCGAAGCGAAACGTAGGGTGAAAGCCATGACAGAGTCTATGCTGGCCGAAGGTTTCGGTAACTGCTCTAACCATTATGAGTGTGAAGCTGCCTGTCCCAAAGGCATCAGTGTCAAGTTTATCGCGAAGCTTAATCGTGAGTACCTGAAGTCGATGATTCCCAGTTCAACAGAGTAAATAGCTCATTATATCTTGTTTTTTTCAGGGCGAATCGGTAACGGTTCGCCCTTTTTTTTAGTGCTGATTTGATTTAGCCCTTGTCTCTGGCTGCTTACAATCGGTACTATCCAAGACATTGTTTTTGTTGAATTTAAAGGGTGGCATGTATTGTGATTATCGTTGATTCCCTGACTCGCATCCCTGATGCCTTTGCTCCGAGCGTGGTTACTCTTGGTAACTTTGATGGCGTACATCTGGGTCATCGTGCCCTGTTCCGACGCCTGGTTGCCATTGCGCGAGCCGAACAGCTGCAGTCGGTTGTCTGTACTTTTTATCCCCATCCTCTTAAGGTTCTTGCTCCTGATAAAGCGCCATTGCTACTCAACACCAGAGAAGAGCGGCGCCGCTTGATCGCCGCTTCTCATGTTGATTGGCTGATTGAAATCCCGTTTGACCGATCCTTTGCTCAGCAATCACCGGAAGAATTTGTAGAGAAGGTTTTGCTCAATCGCCTGGCAGCGCAGAAACTGGTTGTTGGTTACGATTACGCCTTCGGCAAAGGGCGCCGCGGCACTCCGGAGTTTCTGCGTGAATTTTGTGCCGGCAAGGGGATTGCCGTCGATATAGTACAACCGGTCAGTGAGGCGGGAACCCCATACAGCTCTACCCGTATTCGTCAACTGATCAGTGCCGGTCGGGTCGCCGATGTTCTGCCATTACTGGGGCGCCATTATAATCTGTACGGCGAGGTGGTCAGTGGCTATCAACGCGGTCGCGAATTGGGTTTTCCGACGGCCAATTTACACACTGAGAAAGAATTGATTCCTGCCCCGGGTGTCTATGTGGTCAGGGTACGCCATGGAGATCTCGAATATGGAGGGGTTGTCAATATCGGCTACTGTCCAACCTTTGGTTGTCACGACCTGAGCATCGAAGTTCATCTGCTCGACTATAGTGGCGAAATCTACGGTGAAAAATTAAGGGTTTATTTTATTGAGCGGTTGCGGGATGAAACCTCATTCGCCAATGTAGATGAGCTGAAAGTTGCTATAGCCGAAGATGTATTAAGGGCGCGGCAAATCCTGCAACGGGTACAGGTGGTTCAATATGACGAATACCTGACCCCCAATGTTTAAGCTCAAGGGAGCTCAGGAAGAATGCAGATATTAACAGGGAATTCAAAAGTCTACGGTATATTTGGTGATCCGGTTGCCCATTCACTGTCACCATTGATGCATACTACGGCTTTCGCCCATTGTGGCATTGATGCTGTCTATGTTCCCTTTCAGGTAACCACAGAGGCCCTGCCTGCCGCGGTTTCCTCATTAAGAGCTCTAGATATTAAAGGAATTAATGTCACCATCCCACACAAGGAAGCAATTATTCCATTGCTCGACCATGTGGACCCGACAGCAAAGCAGATTGGTGCGGTTAATACGGTGGTGAATGATCATGGTCGGTTGATCGGTTACAATACTGACAGCAGTGGTTTTATGCGCTCTGTCATTGATGATCTAGGCTTTTCCCCCCAGGGAAAAAAGGTGCTGCTGTTGGGTGCGGGCGGCGCCTGCCGCGCAGCGGTTCAAGCGCTGTTGGCAACGCAGGTGCAACAGATAACAGTCGCTAATCGCCATCTTGAGCGGGCGGTTGACCTGATTACAGGCTTTAAATCCGAGACCGGACAACCGCACCTGGTCGCTGTGTCTTACCGCTCATGCGAGTTTTTACAAGCGGTCTCAGCGGCAGATTTATTGATAAATACCACCTCCGTCGGCCTGCACGGTGAATCTCTCGATTTTCTTCCATTGGAGAATATTAAAGGTAGCGCATTAATATTTGATATGGTATATTCCACAACCGGCACAGCTTTGGTTCGGTCAGCTCAGCGCCGCGGCTTCACCTGCATTGATGGGTTGAGTCTGCTCGCTGCGCAGGGCGAAGACGCTTTTTTTATCTGGACCGGGAAGCGCTTGCCTCATGGTTTTATGCGCCAAACACTGGTTGATTATTTGGCATAAATGGGAAAGGAATAACGGCATATGAGCATCAGCCGGCTGGGTGAATTGCTGATCAGAAACCAGATGATTTCTGATGATCAACTGGCAAAAGCCATTTCTGAACAGAAAAACGAGGGGATCCGACTTGGTGCGGCACTGATAAAGCTAGGCTATGTCCAGGAACACGATCTTGCTACCTTTCTTTCCAAACACTACGGTGTTCCTTCCATTGATCTAAAAGAATTTGACGTTGATCCCGCTGTTATCAAGCTGGTTCCGGCAACAGTCGCTCAAAAATATCAATTGCTGCCGATCAACCGCGCCGGCGCGACCTTGATTGTCGCCATGTCCGACCCGTCTAACATTTTTGCCATTGACGATATCAAATTCATGACCGGCTATAATGTTGAGGTGGTTGTTGCTGCCGAAGCGGCTGTCAAGGAGGCGATCGACACCTACTATGACCAGTCAGCGACCATGGCCGATGCCTTAAGCGAGTTTGATGATGTTGATCTGGAGCTGGTCGGTGATGACGAACTTGAGAATATTAATGAACTGGAAAAAGCCAGTGAAGATGCACCGGTTGTCAAACTGGTCAATCTGATTCTTACTGATGCGATCAAAAAAAAGGCATCAGATATTCATATTGAACCTTATGAGCATATGTTCCGGGTGCGTTACCGGATCGATGGTGTGCTTTACGAGGTGATGAAGCCACCACGTAAACTGAAAAATGCCATCACCTCCCGTTTGAAAATCATGGCCAACCTCGACATCGCCGAGCGCCGCCTGCCCCAGGATGGGCGTATCAAAATCAAGCTGGCTCGTAATCAGGAAATGGATTATCGGGTCAATTGCCTGCCGACCTTGTTTGGTGAAAAAGTCGTTCTGCGTCTGCTCGATAAAAGCAATCTGCAGTTGGACATGACCAAGCTCGGCTATGAGGAGCAGGCCCTTAAGTGGTTCAAGCATGAGATTCACAAACCTTTTGGCATGGTGCTGGTTACCGGTCCCACCGGTAGCGGTAAAACCGTTTCCCTCTATTCGGCGTTGTCGGAACTGAACAAGGTCAGTGAAAATATCTCGACCGCAGAGGATCCCGTCGAATTCAACTTTGCCGGCATCAATCAGGTCCAGATGCATGAGGAAATCGGCCTGAACTTTGCCGCCGCCCTGCGAGCTTTTTTGCGCCAGGATCCGGACATCATCATGATCGGTGAGATTCGTGACTTTGAAACAGCTGAGATTGGTGTCAAGGCAGCCCTTACCGGTCACCTGGTACTGTCAACCCTGCACACCAATGATGCTCCGAGTACGGTCAATCGACTCTTGAATATGGGGATTGAGCCTTTTCTTGTCGCTTCGGCGGTTAATCTGATTTCTGCCCAGCGTCTTGGTCGGAGAGTTTGTGCCGCCTGTAAAGAGCCGGTCAAACATCCCCTCGAAGCCCTTGTCACGGCCGGTGTTCCCGAGGATGAAGCTGGTAAGATCACCGTTTATAAAGGGCGAGGCTGCGCTGAGTGTAATGATACCGGTTATCGCGGGCGGGTTGGTTTTTACCAGGTTATGCCGATGTTTGAACCGCTTCGCGAGGCGATCCTCGCGGGCGCTAATACCGCTGAGATCAAAGAAGAGTCGATGCGCCTCGGGGTAAAAACCATGCGTCAGGCAGCCCTGACCAAGATGGCAGAAGGGGTGACCACCTTGGAAGAGGT
>JAWOFG010000003.1:0-2689 GCA_046482365.1 Pelovirga sp.
GCCGGCAGTGCTCATCCGTCGCCCGGTTCCAACTGCAGCAACGCCAATTCAGCTGTCAGGCCGGGACCGAAGGCCATGGCCCCGATCATCTGAGGATGATCCGCCCTTGCAGCTGCGAGGATGTCATGCAGAACAAACAGGATGGTGGCGCTGCTCATGTTGCCGTAGTTTCTTAGAACATCACGCGAGGCCGCGACCTGATCAGGTGCGAGCTGCAGTCCTTCGACCACTTTATCAATAATTGACTTCCCGCCCGGATGGACCGCCCAGGTATGGATATCTTCAATGCCCAGGTGGTGACGATCCAGCAGGGACATGGTCAGATCGGCGATGCCGGCGCCGATGATTTTCGGAACATAACTCGACAGGGAGATGTCAAAACCGTTATCACCGATGCTCCAGGCCATCGCATCGACCCCGGAGGGGATCAGGGCGGAGTGAAAATCCATGATACGGCAGCTGTGACCAGTGGCTGCCGGGCGCGAAGTGACCAGCGCCGCCGCCGCGCCGTCAGCAAACAGCGAGTTGGCCAGCAGGCTGTCTTCACTGCCGTTAAGCTGCAGGTGCAAGCTGCAGAGTTCCAGACACATGATCAGCACAACGGCATCCGGATCGGCGCGGCAGAATTGGGCCGCCATATTCAGGGCGGGTAAGGCGGCATAACATCCCATGAAGCCGAGATGATAACGCTGCGTGTTGTTGGCCAGACCCAGCTCACGGCAAAGAATATAATCAATGCCCGGATTGAAAAAACCGGTACAGGATGCGGTGACCACATGGGTAATGTCTTTTGCGGAAAAGCTGTCGTTATTTTTAAGGACTTTATGCCCCAGTTCCGCTGCCAGTGTACTTGCCTCTTTTGCGTAAATATTGTTGCGTTGCTCTGTCGTGGGTTGAGTAACGCTGGAATCTTCGTGGACAGTGAAAAAACCGTTGCCCCAGTCGGGAATCACGCTGTAACGGGTGTCGATACCGGAATGACGGTAAAGCATGCGGACCAGCCGTTTGTCACGCGGATCCGTCGTCCATTCGAGCATCTGGGCTCCGACCTCCTGCTGCTGATAGGTGTAAGCCGGAACGACTGTTTGTGGTTGGTGCAGCCAGATTTGGGCCATTATTCACTCCTGCGCCTGAGGCGTTCTTGCCGATTGTTGATTCCTTTCGAGGGTCATTGCCACCTTGACCTTGACAGTGTCCTTGACTTTGATTATCCCCAGAAAGGTTGGCGGATCCAGCTCGAATGATGACAGCGACAGGTCAAAAACCAGGGTCGCCGAGATGGAAGATTCATTGATCTGCGGCTGCGTGACCGTGGCCGTGATCTTTTGGGTGATATCACGAATTGTCAACGCAAAAGAAATTTCATCGGGGGTACGCGCAATTTCCTGCTCAGATGTCAAGAACTCGTCAGCTGCAAATGACTCGGCATTTCCCCTGATCAGGGGAAATGTCTCGTGTTCGAACATGGTGCGCATATCCTCGTCCCGACTGCTATTGCCTGTCTCCATGGTTGCAACCTGAACAGCAATAACGGGGATATCGATCTTGTCATCAGTAGCGGTAATCTCGAAGGGTTCGCAGGCCGCTGTCCCGGAAAAATTCTTTATGATCGTTTTCTGTACATCGAAGGTGATATCACAACGGCCAAGATAGGTTGACGTGGCGGCAGTGGCGGCCAATGGAGCCGCTAATGTCATGATCAATAACAAACAGTTCAACCGTATTTTCATTGCCTGTCCTCCTGTCAATAATAAATTTTGAATATATTACAATGCCTCCGACTGAGGACGTAGGGGGGACTGTTTGTCGGTAGCGACAACGCTTTCGATGAAGGTGCGCCAGGTCAACCAGTAATCATGCTGATGGTGCGACAAGGTGTCATTGTGCCCCGCCCCTTCGATCAGGTGCAAGGTCTTTGGTTCTTCGGCCCGGGCAAACAGTTGTTGCACCATGGCGGGAGGAACAATCCTGTCCTGCGTTCCATGGAGCAACAGCAAGGGCGTGTTGATCTGATCGATCCTGGCCATGGTGTCGTAGCTGGAGTGCAACAACCACCCGAAAAGTGTGTAGAGAATCGGATTATGTCTGCGACCCATGGCCGCTATCGAGGTAAAGGGGGATTCCAGTACCAGTCCTGCCGGCTGTGCTTCCAGGGTGAGCTGGGTGGCGACAGCAGCGCCGAGAGAACGGCCAAAATAGATGATCTGATCGTTGCGCCAGCCGTTCTCGATAAGCCAGGTCAATGCCCCTCGAGCGTCGGCATAGGTGGCTGCTTCACTTGGGCGACCGGTACTGTTGCCATAACCGCGATAGTCGATAATGAAAACCGACACTCCTAAATGCTGATGCAGCAGGCGCAGATTGTGAACCCGATGTGAGATATTACCGGCGTTGCCATGGAAGAACAAAACCATCGGCGCCTGTGCTTCTCCCGGAACAAGCCAGCCATGAAGTCCGGCGCCGTCAGCGCTGGTGAAATAGATGTCTTCGTACCCCAGACCGACACTTTGCGGCGTGGTGACGACCTCTGCTGTCGGAAAAAATATGAACTTTTCATCCATGTCGCAACCGCTCAGTAATATCAGCGTGAGGAGGGCCGGAACTATCTGACAACTGTTGGTATGCCCGAAAAGACGCATAGGAAGGTTCCAGACCGAAGAGGACCATGGTGTCGGCTTGTAATTATCAG
>JAWOFG010000105.1:0-6815 GCA_046482365.1 Pelovirga sp.
GAGACACAGAGCTTTGTGGTAAATATTTTTTTATCTTGAATCAACAGTTTGAGTGAAGTGAATATCCAGGTAAAGAAAAAAAATTCTGAAGGATTCCGTCACCCTGAATTGAGACAAACTGTGCGTAACACTGATTACTTCCATCAGCTTTTCTGCTAGATTCATCGAATAGCATACCCCTTTAGTTTTAAATTTCTTTATCACAGGACAACCCATGAAACGCATCATCCGTTTTCTCCTGCCTCTGCTGATTATTTCAGGTGGCATTGCCATCAGTGCTGCGCTGATTGCCAGTGGGCCGGAAGCGACCCGACAGCGCCCACAGACCCCGCCGCCAACGGTTGAAGTCATCACCCTTAAGCCCCAATCATACCAGGTTCAAGTTGCCAGCCGTGGCACGGTCTCAGCGCGCACGGAAAGCACCCTGGTGGCGGAAACAGCCGGGCGAGTGGTCAAGGTCGCGGACAACTTCTACACGGGCGGTTTTTTTGAACAAGGTGATCTGTTGCTGCAAGTAGATGATCGCGATTATCAGAATGCCGTCATCATTGCCCGGGCCGAGGTAGCTCAGCGCCAACTGGCGCTGGCCGAAGAGCAGGCACGCAGCGATCAGGCGCGCCGCGACTGGGAACAATTTCAGCATCAGAATCCACCACCACCCCTGGTGGTACGGATCCCACAGCTTGAAAACGCCGCCGCAGCCCTGGATGCGGCCAAAGCACGACTGCGCCAGGCCGAGCTGAACCTTGAACGCACCCACATCCTCGCCCCCTATGCCGGACGAATTCTCACCAAGGACGTTGGCATCGGACAATTTATCACTACCGGCGCGCGGCTGGCGCAGATCTATGCCAGTGACGCGCTGGAAGTGCGTCTGCCCCTCTCTACGGACCAACTGAGCTACCTCACCCTGCCGGAAGAATTTCGTAATCGTCCCGTGGTTCCCACAACCCGGCAGGCCGACGTCAACTTCAGTGTCCGCATCGGCGGCGAAACCTACACCTGGTCCGGCCGCCTGGTCCGCACCGAAGGCAGTATCGATATCAACAGTCGGCAACTCTTTGTCATCGCCCGGATAGATGACCCCTATCAGCAGACAGGGGACCGACCACAATTGAAAATCGGTCAGTTTGTTGAAGCCCGCATCTCAGGCAGCCGGCTGGAGGACGTTTACCGGATTCCCCGGCAAGCCATTCATGGCGAACGGACAGTCCATATTATCACTCCGGAAAACCGGCTGGAGCGACGCGAACTGGATATCGTCTGGCGCGACACCGACTATCTGGTCGCCGGCGGTCCGCTGCGCCCCGGTGAGCAGATTGCCCTGACCCGGCTCCCCTTTGCCGCCGATGGTATCCGCGTCCGCATCATCAACAACAACCAGGATGGACGTAAGGGACAGGACCAATGAACGGGGTTATTGCCTGGTTTGCCCGTAACCATGTAGCAGCCAACCTGCTGATGGCATTGATTATCGGCCTTGGCCTGTGGGCGGTCACAGACCGGATTCCAATGGAAGTCTTTCCGGAATTTGAGCGGGATACGGTCATCATCAGTGCCGTCTATCGCGGCGCCACTCCGGCCGAAGTAGAAGAAGCTGTCATTATCCGCATCGAGGAAGCGATCGCCGCCATCAGCGGGATTGATACCATTACCTCCACCGCTAATGAAGGTAGTGGTCAGGTTCGGGTTGATGTCTTAAAGGGCTACAAACCGCGCGAGATCATGGATGATATCCGCAACAAGGTCGATGCTATCAGTACCTTTCCGGAAGAAGTCGAACGACCAACCTACGAGATTCTGGAGTTTCGCCGGGAAGTCATTTCGGTTGTTGTCGGTGCCAATCTACCTGAAGCGGATCTGCGCAAAATCGGTGAAATGGTTCGCGACGATTTGACCGCGCTGCCCGCTATCAGTCTGGCCGATCTGGTCGCGGTCAGACCTTACGAACTCTCTATTGAGGTCAACCAAGCGACCCTCGAACAATACCAGTTGGGCCTGGAAGATCTGTCCCAGGCAATCCGCCGCCACTCCCTTGACCTGCCGGCCGGTGCTATCAAAACCCGTGGCGGCGAGATCCTGTTACGCACCATGGGCCAGGCAGACACAGCAACAGACTACGCCCGCATTCCCGTGCGCACCACGCCTGCCGGCAGTCAAGTATTGCTTGGTGATATTGCGACCATCCGCGATGGTTTTGACGAAGAGCCACTGGAAGCCGTGCTCAATGGAAAAGCGGCGGTCATGATCGAGGTCTACCGTACCGGTGAGCAGAACGCCCTGGACGTCGGGCGCGCGGTCCGTGACTATGTCGCGGAAAAACGTGAAAACTTGCCGCCGGGAGTTTCCATCGACTACTGGCGCGATCGCTCACGCATTGTCCAGTTGCGTCTGAATACCCTGACCAGCAGCGCCCTACAGGGTGGCCTTCTGATCTTTCTGGCCCTGGCTCTGTTTCTGCGTCTTTCTGTCGCAGTCTGGGTCTGCGTTGGCATTCCGATCAGTTTTTTGGGCGCATTGGCACTGATGCCGAGCCTCGGTGTGACCCTGAACTCCTTAAGTCTGTTTGCCTTTATTCTGGTCCTGGGAATTGTCGTTGATGATGCCATTATTACCGGCGAGAACGTCTACCGACGACTCAAAGAGGATGGCGAATCGATCGAAGGGATCATCGCCGGAACCCAGGAGGTTGCGGTTCCGGTCACCTTCGGGCTGCTGACCACCATTGCCGCCTTTACTCCGTTACTCTTTATGGAAGGGGTGCGGGGGCCGATCTTCGCCCAGATTCCGCTGATTGTTATTCCAGCCCTGGCCTTTTCCTGGGTCGAATCAAAGTTGATTTTGCCCGCTCACTTAAGCAGTGTCCACATCACCAAACCGCCACGGGGTGGATTGTTGATGCTGCAGAAACTACAGCAGAAAGTAGCCAACGGCTTGGAGTTGTTTGCTCTGCGGGTCTATCAGCCGGTACTCGAGCTCGCGGTCAGACGGCGGCATCTGACTCTGTCCATCTTCACTGCAGCGATCATTATTATTGTCAGTTTTGTTGTCAGCGGCCGCTACGGGTACACGTTTTTCCCGCGCATTCAGAGTGAGATTGCCCGCGCGACCCTGATCATGCCGGCCGGAACCTCGGTCGACCAGACCCGGACCCACATTGAAAACATGGCAGAGCATGCCTATGCCCTGCAGGCCAAACATCAGGAACCGGATGGGTCTGGATCGGTCATCCGTAACATTCTGGTAAGTACCGGCTGGACCGGAACCGGAAGTCCCGGCACGGGCGGCAAACCGGAACTGGGGCAGGTCACCATGGAAATGGTGCCGCCGGAAGAGCGCCTTAATCAGATCAGCACCAGTAAAGTGGTGCAGGAGTGGCGACAACTGATCGGCACGGTTCCCGGGGCCAAGGAACTGACCTACCGGGCGGAAATCGGTCGGGGCGGCAACCCGGTTGATGTTCAATTGACCGGCGCTGACTTTAACCAGCTGACCGAAGTTGCCGAGCTCCTGAAAAAGCGCTACAGCGAATATCCGGGGCTGTTCGACATCCAGGACAGCTTTGATCAGGGCAAGCAGGAAATCCAGTTGCGGCTGCTGCCTGAAGCCAAACTCCTCGGATTGACCACCACCGATCTCGGGCGCCAGGTCAGAGCGGCTTTTTTCGGCAGTGAGGCACAACGCATTCAACGTGGACGCGATGATGTCCGGGTCATGGTTCGCTATCCAAAAGAACAACGCCGGAATCTGGCCAGCCTGGAAAACATGAAAATTCGCACCCAAAGTGGCGTCGAGGTTCCCTTTAATCAGGTCGCCGCCATCGATATGCAGGCCGGATATTCGAGCATTCGCCGGGTCGACCGTAACCGGGCGGTGAATGTCTCAGCTGATGCCGAAAAAGGAGAGGTCGATACCAACGCCATCGCCGCTGATTTGAGAATCTATCTCGACGAACTGCTACTTGAATATCCCGGTATCCGCTATACTTTCAAGGGGGAGCTGGAGGAACAGCGTGAATCGATGGGGAGTTTGATCTACGGGGTTATTTTTGTCCTGTTTGCCATCTACGCCCTGCTCGCCATCCCGTTTCGTTCCTATCTGCAACCGCTACCGGTGATGCTGGTCATCCCTTTCAGTATCGGTGGCGCCATTGTCGGCCACATGATCATGGGATTCAACTTAAGCTTCATGAGTCTGCTCGGCATCCTGGCGTTATGCGGGGTGGTGGTGAACAACAGTCTGGTGCTGGTCGATTTCATCAACCGCCGGCGCCGTGAAGGGGTGCCGATGTTTGATGCGGTCATGCTCTCCGGGGTCAACCGCTTCAGGCCGATTCTGCTGACCTCCCTGACCACCTTTCTCGGGCTGACACCGCTGCTGTTTGACACCAGCACCCAAGCGCAATTTCTGATTCCGATGGCGGTATCCTTAGGCTTCGGCATCCTCTTCAGCACCTTTCTCAGCCTGCTGCTGGTGCCGGCAACTTATCTGATTCTCGAAGATATTATCGGATTTTTCAGCAGAGAAGAGCGTTTGTAAATATCAACACAAGGAGCAGTCATGGATAGCCAACAGATTGCAGCTCAACGAGAATTTCTCAAGGATTCCTTACGTCTGGCGATTGATTTTCGCTTTACCGATCAGCGCATGGGAGTTGCACCACCAGCGATCCAGAAACCGGCGCAAGCGGAGCAACAACGGATCAAACTCCCGCCCCCGGATCGTCGCTACAACCTCAGTCTGTTCGATGCCATCGCCGGGCGTACCAGTCAGCGCCGCTTCTCCGGGGCACCTCTTGATTTGGCCGAACTGGCTTTTCTGCTCTGGGCAACCCAGGGCCTGCGCGAAGAGCTGGCCCCCGGCAGCGCATTGCGCACGGTCCCCTCTGCCGGTTGCCGTCACCCCTTTGAGACCTACCTGCTGGTCACCAATGTGACCGACCTGGAACCCGGCGTATACCGTTATCTGCCCCGTGAACATGCCCTGGTGCTGGAACGGGCCGATGGCGACCTGATCGAAAAGCTCCCGCCGGCAACCCTCGGCCAGATGTTCACTGCGACCGCAGCCGTGACCTTTGTCTGGACCTGTATCCCCTACCGCACCGAGTGGCGTTACCATACCGCCGCCCATCGGGTGATTCTGATGGATGTCGGACATGTTTGCCAGAACCTCTATCTGGCGTGCGCAGCCGTCGGCGCAGGCACCTGCGCTATCGCGGCCTTTCATCAGGAGTTGATGGATCAGCTGGTGGGGGTTGATGGGGAAGATGAGTTTGTTATCTATCTGGCGCCGGTAGGGAAAATCTGATCAGCCTGCCAATAGCGTCAAGACCTTGTCTTCAACCTGATGCAGAAACTGCTCCAGGCTGCCGTCGTTGCGCAGGATCATGTTCCAGTCGTTAAAGTCATCCAGGGAATTCTCGCTGCTGTGGTCATTGGCGCCGTTGAATCCCGGACGTTCCACCCGAATCAACACCCCGCCGTTACGCTGGATAGCGTCGACCTCGTTGTGAAAACGTACATCATCAACCAGAATGTGAGCATCGCGATCCGGTAGTTCTTTCAGCGCAGCCTCCCACGCCTTGGTCCAGTAATCGGGGTCCTGGGCCCGGCGGTACTCCGTCCCCCACCACTGCAGAATGCGCCGGACACTCAGGGTCGTTCGTCCAGGATGCTGCTGAATGTCACGATTTTCCGCAACAAAGTTGTCCCAGGCCGGACACTCTTGCCTGGCGCTGCGCTCATCAATCTCGAAATGGGTCAGCTTGTCCTGCTGGTCGCCGTAGAGTAGTGCCACTTTATCGGCAGCGCCGATCTGGCGCAGAAAGGTTTCCACCTCGCGCCGCAACATGCTCGCCATCGGCAACACCTGAATCTTATCCCCCAACAAAGCCTGCAAATGTTTAGCTGCAGTGGTTTTCCCCGAGGCGGCCTTGCCGGCAAATCCAATAATCATGAGTTGAGTCCTTGCAAAAAGTGATGAATGCAGATTTGAGGAGTCTAGCCATTTCGGGCAAAAAATCAACGGCGTTTATTGCGAGGGGTGTCTTGAAGGCTCATCGGCTTTAGTTATGTTACAGTGTCTAAAGATTTACCACAGAGTCACAGAGACACTGAGAAATTCATAAAAACCATGTATTCTAAGCTTCCTCTGTGTCTCTGTGTCTCAAGCGAACGAAGAGGACGGGTGGTGAAAAAGATTCATTTAAATCCCAAGCGGAGGTTATTGCCATGAAAAACACCCTTAGCGCAGGCATCAGTTATCTACACACCTATCAGGTCCCCACCGACAAAACCGTCCCTTATGTTTTTAAAGAATCCGACCTGTTTACTGCCATGCCGCCGGTTTTTGCCACGGCATTTATGGTCGGGCTGATGGAATGGGCCTGTATGGAGGCATTGCGGCCGCACATGGAGGAAGGGGAAATCAGCCTCGGCACCAATATCTGCGTCAACCATCAGGCGGCAACGCCGGTGGGAATGCAAGTTCAGGTTGAGGTGGTCTGCACCAAAGTGGATGGAGCAAAAACCACCTGGCAGGTGACCGCCAGAGACGAAAAAGACCTGATCGGGACCGGGACCCATGAGAGGTTTACCATCAATGCGGAGAAGTTTGCGGGGATTTTGCGGAAGAAGACTGGGGAGGGATAACTCCCGAATTCCTCTTCCCATTCCAAATCGAAATCGTTTTTATCGTTGCCTCAGACCGCCTGACCATCTCGAAGCTGGCAACCTCGCCAGCTCAGGCGCAGTCGTCGATTGAAAAGCAAACTTCGACTGTCCAGGTGCCATTTCTTTCGATCCCGATTTCGATTT
>JAWOFG010000061.1:0-3151 GCA_046482365.1 Pelovirga sp.
AAAACAACATCAACACCCCAAAAACCAACAACAGATACAGCCGATGCAAAAAACGCATGCTTTCCTCCACAAGGTTATTTCTGAAAATCAACTTTTCCCTGGCTCTTACGAGGGGTAACCGGACTTATTGTCGCCGAATTTTTACCAGCAACGGTGGTGCACCCTGGCGCTGCTGCCAGATCCGATTCAGCCCCAGAGCAACCAGGGACAGGGGAACCAGCCAACCAAAAAATGCCGACAGGGCCCCCAGAGCCGGAATACTGAGCAACAGCAGCAGGCTCGGAGCACAGCAGGCCCCGCCCGCCAACAACGCCGGCAGCGCACCGGCAAGCATCCCGCCGCGGCCGACGGTGCAAGTCCGCGCCTGCCGGCGCAGGGCCAGCGCACCATCTACATTGGCGATGAACAGTCCGCTGAGCAATCCGGTGATCAACAAATTCAGCGGACTGACCAGCCAGATCAGATAACCAGCTTCCAGCACTGCCACCGCTTCGAACATCAGTGTTGATCGGACGCTGAAGATCCGCTCAACTGACAGTTCCGCAAGATAGGCATCCCACACCGGCGGTCCGACGAGGTTCAGGTCGCCGATCGCATAGAGATAAAACATGCCATAGAGACAACCACTTACTACGGCCAGTCGGCGCTGGTTACTGATTCTTGCCATCAAGCACAACCGTCTGCGGATAAAAGGCATACCAGGCGAACCAGAACACATCAAAGGCATTAACCGGCGTCAAACCCGTAAGGCGCACGCCAACCGGGCCGGCCGGACCAAAATCGATATCCGCCAAAGTCAGATTGTCCGGTAACGCGCCATGGTTTCCCTGTAGCACCCAGGCACTATCCAACCCGTCATCGTAGAGGATCAGGAAGTCCCGGCGCTCGCCCTGGTAGCGCATGACCTGCACGTCTCTGAGGGCCTGTTTATCGATGGCTATCGCCTCGGTTGCAGTGCGGAATCCGATCATTTCCCTTTTAGAGGGATAGCGCGAACTTTCATTCATCAGCGGGAACATCACCCTGGACTGCTCCGCATAGTAACCCCCCTTCGGGGTGTAGCTGCCATAGGGATCGCGTCGATAGTTGCGGGCAAAACCGGTGCGCGCAGACAGCACCTCGGTCTGTGGGTGACGTGCCAGCCAGCGACCCCAGGTGGTCCAGACCACGCGGAATTCCAGCAATCCCTGACTGGTCAGCGGACCTTTGATCCCGGTCGCGGCAATTTGCGGCCAATAAGTATCGCTAGCTCGGTCGTACATCAGCATATTGCTGTTCACCAGCCGACCGGATACCCCCAGCTCGGTATCCCCGCGCAGAAAGCCGATGCCGGTAGCCGTCAGGGGACAGTAGGTGATCGCAATATTGATGTCGCCGATGGCGTCGTTGACGATTTCGTGCCAGACCAGAATACTCTGTGGATAGGCACGGGCCTGACCCTCCAGATACACCCCCATGACGATGTCATCACCTTTAAGTTCGGCCTGCTCCGCAGGGTGAAACCGGGGGCGATCGATCGAAGGAATGCCGTCCTTGCCGGGGCCACCGGAGAGACTTGCTTGCCAGTACTGCTCCGGTTTCTGTGTCAATAACAGCGGCTCCTGAGTAGGTATCGGTGCATCTGCCCAGGCGTTCTGCAGCACCAACATCAGAAACAATGATAACCCATAGAAAATTTTCATCAGCTCCTCCATAAGGGTCAGATGATCGTAAAAAATCGACCATTCACAGATTCATTCTAACGGGCTTGAGAAGATTAAAAATGTCACCTGGCTTATACTGTGCAGTTCATTCAACTACTGATGAAAGAGGGGGCGACGTGCAGAAGGGGAAGGATAAAAATACTGTTATCAACCGCTATAAATCGTGAAAAGTGCCACTTGGGTTAGGGTCCGCAACCCGATTGCTGAACAGATCCGTTTTTAAGTTTCTATCCGGGCAAATCTTTATAACGGTCACGAATGGCAAGAAAACGTTCCAAATTGGACTGGAATAAATCGATGAGACGTGGGTCAAAGTGCTTGCCCCGCTCTTGCTCCATCAGTTTCAGAATCTTTTCCAACGGCCAGGCCTGTTTGTAAACCCGGTCACTGCCCAGAGCGTCAAAAACATCCGCAACGGCTGTTATGCGCCCATAGATATGGATCTGCTCACCGCAGGTTCCGGCAGGATAACCACTGCCGTCCCATTTTTCGTGATGTTCTCGGGCAACAATGGCCGCTGCCTGTAACATGGGACGGTGCGAATGTCTGAGAAGATTAAACCAATCGTGGTATGGGTCTTCATGATAACCCACTGATCGGCATCCAGAGGTCCTGGTTTATTCAGTATGCTCCAGGGATCAGGAGCACATGCCAGCCATTAAGTGCACTCAGCCAGACCAAGAACTGTTCGAATAGAACCTTCGTAAGGAAAGAGATTTTTCATTGGCAATCTTTAGCTTATTTTCCCTTAAGCGCAACGGTTTCTTGACTGATACCGTGCAGCGCCTTGCTGAGATTATCAACGACCGGACAAGACTGGGCGTCATGCCGCTCGGCAAGATAGGCGGGATCGTTGTAACTGAACCAGACCTGTCCCTGCTGATCTTCCCAGACCAACGCTTTGAGGGGCAGATCTATGGCCACGGTTTGGGCACATTTCATAAAAGGTGTTCCTCCCTGTGGATTACCGAAAATCAGGAGTTCTGTTGGGCGCAGAAACTCCCCGATACTTTGAGCGCCCTTGGCATGATCGAGCCGTGCAAAAACCGTTAAGCCTTTTTGCGTGACTATCTCTTCCAGCCGGTCCATTGTCTGTTTGGTTGGATAAGGACTTTTAACACTGACAAGTCCATCGGCAGCAAAACCGGCAGTGATGGTCGTCATCAAGATGATCGTTCCGATAAGCATTTTTTTCATTTGAAATTCCTTTCTATTCTGGTTTTAAGTCGACTTGCCGCATCCATAGATTAGCCTCTACGCCAGGCGTGATATTTTTCCAGCCAGGCCAGGAGTTTTTCCGGGGCGTGGGCTTTTTTCCATTCGCCGGCAGTCATCTTGTTGGCTTCAGCCAGGGTCGGGTAGGGGTGGATAGTGCCAAGAATCTTGTTCAGGCCCAGACCGTGTTTCATTGCCAGGATATATTCGGCAAGCAGGTCGCCGGCATGGGT
>JAWOFG010000032.1:0-11474 GCA_046482365.1 Pelovirga sp.
ATAGGATTCCAGAGCCGCCACAGCCGCGCGGTCATATTGAGTCACCATCGGAATAGTCGACCAGGCGTAGCCCATGGCATCTGCCGTTGTCTGACGCACTTTTGACAGGGACTTGCGCTCAGTATCGCCCCACTTACTGAAATCAGGTAACGGTCGTTGGGCATGGAGTCCCCTGAATTCACCCGTGCTGACCGCCTTCCCACCCGTCACTTGCTCCATGGTTGTGCGGACAAACTTACGCACATCCTTTTCGCTGATCCGCCCACCGGGACCGGAGCCCTGCACCTGGTAAATATCAACCCCCAGTTCGCGGGCAATGCGCCGGACTGAAGGAGCCGCAGGGGCCACCAGATCACCGCTGCGCCTCGATGTCAAATCGGGAGCGGAAGCATCATCGGAATCGGTGCGCTTAGCCTGAGTCTTTGAGGCTGACTTCGATTTTTTTTCGGGTTCTTCTGTTTCTTCAGATTTCTCACTTTTTTGTGGGGAGGAATCCTCTGATTCCGCCTCATCCTGATCCTCATCCTGATCCTCATCTTGGTCCAGGTCTTGGTCCTGATCCTTCTGTGAATCTCCAGCCGCCGATTCTGTCTCATCTTGAGCAGCATCAGCTTCCAGCTCCATAATCACTGAACCAACCTCGGCCTCGTCTCCTTCAGCAACATGGATGGCGCTGATCTTACCGGCCTGGGGTGAGGGAATCGCCACCACCGCCTTGTCGGTTTCCAGTTCCAGCAAAGTTTGATCTTCCGTGACTTCATCACCGACTGCTACGGTCAGAGAAGTGACGGTTCCGGAGGTAACGCCCTCAGAGACCTGAGGGACTACTATTTCAATCGCCATAAAGTATCCTCAATCCTGATGCGGGTTTAATTTATTGGGGTCAATGTCAAAATCCTTGAGGGCCTGCTGTACCGTTTTCATGGAGCCGCCATCCTGCTCCGCCATCTGATAAAGGGCAGCTAAAACGATATAGCGGCGATCAACCTCAAAAAAGTCGCGCAGTCGCTCACGACTGTCACTGCGCCCGAATCCGTCGGTCCCCAGACAATGTATGGGTCCGGGCAGCCACTTGGCCAGAGCGGCCGGCAGCACTTTCATATAATCAGAGGCGGCAACAAAGATCCCCTCCTCTTTTTCCAGTGCCTGGGCCAGGTAGGGCTTGCGCGGTTTTTTGTCGGGATGCAGCAGATTCCAGCGTTCAACCTCGATGGCATCCTGATACAGCTCTTTGTAGCTGGTTACACTCCAGACATCGGCAGCTACGCCATAATCTTCCTCCAGCAGGGCCTGGGCCTTGATCACCTCGTTGAGAATGGCGCCGCTGCCGAACAGATGAACGCGCGCCTGTTTTCCTTTGAGTCCGGTCCCACGGAAGCGGTAGAGGCCCTTGAGCACGCCTTCGCGCACACCTTTTTCCTTCGGCATGGCGGGCATCAGATAAGTTTCGTTGGTAACCGTCAGGTAGTAGATCAGGTCCTCCTGATGACAGTACATACGACTCAGCCCGTCCTGGACAATCAAGGCCAGTTCATAGGCAAAGGCCGGGTCATAGGCTTTAACCTTGGTCGGAGCCAGAGCCAGTACATGGCTATGACCATCCTGGTGTTGCAATCCTTCTCCAGCCAGGGTCGTCCGCCCGGCTGTCGCCCCGATCAGAAACCCGCGGGCCCGGCTGTCACAGGCCTGCCAGATCAGATCGCCGACGCGCTGGAAGCCGAACATGGAATAGAAGGTGTAAAATGGAATGGTCTGCACCTGATTGCTGGAATAAGAACTTCCGGCGGCGATAAAGCTGGCCATGGAACCGGCCTCACTTAACCCTTCTTCGAGAATGGCGCCGGTCTTTTTTTCGTTGTAGAACAGCAGACTCCCTTTGTCGATCGGCTCATAGAGCTGACCCACGTGACTGTAGATCCCCGCCTGCCGGAACAGTGCCTCCATACCGAAGGTCCGCGCCTCATCCGGCACAATCGGAACAATCAGTTTGCCGATTTCATCATCGCGTAACAGTTTGGCCAGCAGATGGACAAACGCCATGGTGGTGGCCAACTCACGCTCGCCCGAACCACCAAGATACTCCTTCACCAGCCAGTCGGTCTGGCAGGCCATCGGCTGGCTGCCGGAAAACCTTTTTGGCAGAGAACCGCCAAGCTCTTTACGCCGCTGTTTGAGATACTTCATCTCGGGACTGTCATCCGCCGGCTTATAGAAAGGCGCTGCGGCAATCTGGTCATCACTGATCGGGATATTGAACCGGGTGCGGAATTCCTTGAGTTCATCCTCGTTCAATTTCTTCTGCGAATGGGTGATATTCTTTCCTTCCCCCGCTTCGCCCAGACCATACCCTTTAATCGTGTGGGCCAGGATCACCGTTGGTGACCCCTTATGTTCTACCGCCGCTTTATAGGCGGCGTAAACCTTGACCGGATCATGCCCACCACGCTTGAGGGCGCCGAGCTGCTCATCGCCGTAACCCTTGACCAGCTCCAGCAGTTCCGGATAAGCACCAAAAAAGTCCTTGCGGACATAATCGCCGCTTGATGCCGTATAACGCTGCATTTGCCCATCAAGAATTTCATCCATCCGCTTGACCAGTTTGCCGGAGTCATCTCCTTCCAGCAGGGGGTCCCAGTCTTCACTCCAGATAACCTTGATCACATTCCAGCCGGCGCCACGAAACGCCGCTTCCAGCTCCTGAATGATTTTGCCGTTGCCACGGACCGGACCGTCGAGCCGCTGCAGGTTGCAGTTGACGACAAAAATCAGGTTGTCGAGCTGCTCCCGCGCAGCCAGCGTTATGGCTCCCAGAGATTCCGGTTCATCCATTTCGCCGTCACCGAGCATCGCCCAAACCTTGCGGCCACTTGACTTGCGTAAGCCACGATCAACCAGGTAATGGTTAAAGCGTGCCTGATAGATGGCGGTTAATGGGGTCAAGCCCATGGAGACCGTCGGAAATTCCCAGAAATCTTTCATCAGATAGGGGTGGGGATAAGAGGAAAGCCCTCCTTCGGGATCAAGTTCGCGCCGGAAATTTGCCAGATCCTGCTCCGTGAGGCGTCCTTCAAGAAATGCCCGGGCATAAACACCCGGTGCTGCGTGCCCTTGAAAATAAACCATGTCGCCGATAAAATCATCGGTCCGACCGCGCCAGAAATGATTAAACCCGACTTCCCACAGGGTTGCGGCTGAAGCATAAGTGGAGATATGTCCGCCGATGCCGGCAGATTCACGATTGGCGCGCACCACCATGGCCATAGCGTTCCAGCGCACAATCGACTTGATCCGACGCTCGATTTCCCGATTGCCCGGTGGTACCGGCTGCTGGGCCCGTGGAATGGTATTGATATAAGGGGTATTGGCAGTAAAGGGGATGCTCACCCCTTGTTCCTGGGCACGAATCTGCAGTTGCCGCAGAATCTGCTGCACCCGTTCTGCGCCCTGTTCCTTGAGAACATAATCAAGGGATTCACGCCATTCCTGATTTTCTATTTCCTGCAACTGTTGTGCTGTCTTTTGTTTTTCGTCACTCATAACCTGCTGACTCCTTTCGCTAACCCGTCAGGTGAAGCGATCATTACGGCTACAATCGGTTTTTAAGCATACACGATTTTTCTCTGTTTCGCAGCATTGACTCCATGATCAGGCAACTTCTGTCTGACATCAGGCAATACCATGGATGATTGTCAGACAGGGCAAAAAAAGCTAGTCTATCCGAAATGACAAAAGCACCTGCCCACCTCCGACCAAAGGGAGGATATTGCCGGCCAGTCGGTAGCGATATTGTAGCTATGCAACGAACGCCCAGGGACAGATAAAAGAAATGGTCTGCGCATGAAAAAATCACCTGTCATCGGGGTAACCGGCTCCGCACGCTACTGGGCCCCGGCCTGGTGGTGTACCCGCATTGCCCTGCGTCTGGCCGGAGCCTCGGCACGACGCATTAGCACCAGGCACACGCTTGACCACACCCATCTGGATGCGCTGATCATCGGTGGCGGTAACGACATCAGTCCGGAACACTACAACGGTGATATCAGTGCACCGGTCAAATCCGACCCCGAACGAGATCAGCTGGAAATCCGCTGGATCGAATATGCCCTCAAGCACGAGATTCCTCTTCTTGGCGTTTGTCGGGGCGCGCAACTGATCAATGTGGTGCTGGGCGGCACCCTGCATCAGGATATTCGCTCACTGCGCAAACTCACCTACAACCGTCCCGGCCTGTTACCAACCAAGCAGGTTAAACTGACAGCAGACTCCCAGATAGCGCAGGTCTGCAAAACGACAAAACTGCGCGTCAACAGCCTCCACCATCAAGCCGTACGGGAAGCGGGTAAAAATTTATTGGAGGTCGGAAGGGACCTGGATACCATCGTCCAGGCGATTGAAGCCAGTGACGGCAGACATATTATCGGGGTCCAATGGCACCCCGAATATCTTTTTTATCTGCCGGCCCAGCTGGCGCTGTTCAGGTGGCTGGTGCGCACCCACGAGCAAAAGGCGATAGATTATGGGTTATAAGGTACTAGCTGAGAACACGGTACGGACCCGTCGCATAGCTATGTAATTTCAGGGCTCCGTCAAACGCCAACACGGATTCCATCCGATCGCGGTTGACCGGATGAGTCACCAGCCGTTTGGCCTCGGCATCGCTGCACCAGATGACCTCCGGGGTCTCCTCGCTCGGCAACAAAACACCGGACGCATAACGGGCAATAAAACAAAAAATGACAGCAGCGGGATGACTCACCTTCGACCAGATCACCGCCAGCCGCGCGTGGTTCACGGTCACGCCGGTTTCTTCGAGAATTTCCCGGCTCAAGGCAAAAACCAGCCCCTCACCCTCCTCTACCCGCCCCTGAGGCAATTCCCAGCCGCGCAGACGATGCTTGACCAGCAACAGCTGTCCTAAATCGTTGCGCACCAGGCCGCAGGCGACCAGAACATGTTTGGGTTGGTCCGTCATTAATCGTCTCCAGGGGCGGGGTTTCCGCGCCCCGGGCAGGGAACCCCCCCTACAATTCAATGTTTAATCGCCGCAGCAAGAAAAGGTCACTTGATTTGATAATTTTCCAGCGTTCGCGGCAACAGCACCCAGAGCTCACCCGGATGGCGCATACGTCCGGCAATTTCTCCTGCATCGTTACCCATTCCCCAGAAGAAATCGCCCCGCACGCGACCCTTGATCGCACCACCGGTATCCTGGGCGACCATCAGTTGGCGCAAAGGCTGATCTTGCGTTCCAGGGAAAATGGTCGACAAAAAAACCGGCGCTCCCAGCGGAATCGTGCGCGGATCAACGGCCAGACTGCGTTGCGGTGTCAGCGGCACCCCCATGGCACCCGGCGGCGAACTGGTGCCGGGCGGTAACTCGCGAAAAAATACGTAGCTGGGGTTTTCCGCCAGCAGTTTCTGTCCGGCCTCGGGGTTATTGGCAACCCAGCGCCTGATATTCTGCATCGACATCTGGTCACGGGTCATTTCGTTGCGATCGAGGAGCAAGCGACCGATTGAGCG
Source organism: Pelovirga sp. (assembly GCA_046482365.1). Classification (GTDB taxonomy): domain Bacteria; phylum Desulfobacterota; class Desulfuromonadia; order Desulfuromonadales; family Geopsychrobacteraceae; genus Pelovirga. The sequence continues at coordinate 5,524 of JAWOFG010000032.1, forward strand.
ATAAGGGTGGCCATTCTGGTTGGCATAATTAACAATCACCTGTTCCCCATCGGCCAGACGAACGCTACCGGAGCCCTGGATATGCAGGAAAAACAGATCGACCGGATCCTTGACCCAGAAGAGTTCATGCCCGACCAGGGGGTTATCACCAAAATCGATCTGTTCCCGGTCGAAATAAGGAACCACGCGGTTTCCTTCCACGCGTCCGCGCAAACGGTAATTTCCAAGCTCAGGATAGACCGAATCGAGGTCAATAATCAGCATATCATCAGGCTGACCGTATAGTGGATAACGATATTCCTCCGTCGGCACTCGACTTCCCTGTAACTCGGGCCCATAGTAGCCGGTCATCAGCCCGCTGGTCGTGCCATCAGGGTTACGTACCTGGTGGGGGGTAAAATATTGCTCAAAGAAATCGCGCACCGTCAGCCCGTCAATCACATCAAGCTGGTCCGCCAGAGAGCAGACTTCACGCCATTGCTCACGCCATTTCAGGGAGACGCAACTGTTACGAAAGGCTTCCAGCGCCGGCAATGGGTAATCATCTTCCCAGCCATCCAGATGCTCCCATTCGACCGGCGTCAGTGCCGGGACCTCAAGGACAGGGGGTTCAATAATCGGGGGTTCAATCTCGGTCGGCGGCTTTTTGGCACAACCGGCGATCAACACCAGCAACAGACCAGCGATCAACAAATAACGAAAACACATGCACAACCTCTAGCTACTCTAAGGGGATCCAACAGACGAGCACCTGCAAGCTGCTATCAGAACATATCCAGGGGATCAATATCAATATGGATCGCCACCTGGCGCGGCAATTCGGTGGCAGCGTTGTCTACAGCGATCAACAAACGGCGCAGCGGGGGGCGGGAGGGGGATTTGAGCAGAATCTGATAACGGTATTTGCCACGCAGCCGGGTCAAGGGGCAGGGGCTCGGACCGAGAATTTCAACATCGCCGGCTACTGCCTGCAGGCGACGGGCGAACATAGACGCACTGCTGTTGACCTGATCACCATTGTTGCCGGAAAAAATCAGGTTGACCAGGTGGCCGCACGGTGGATAACCCAACTCCCGCCTGAAAGGAAGTTCCTGTTGATAAAAACCCTCAACATCATGAGTGGCAGCACAGGTCAGGGAAAAATGTTCGGGGTGGTAGGTCTGAATAAACACCTTGCCGCCACCGAGCAAACGTCCCGCGCGCCCGGCCACCTGGGTCAGCAACGCAAAACTGCGTTCGGCACATCGAAAATCGGGCAGATTCAGCAAGCTGTCGGCACCAAGAACACCAACCAGTGCGACATTAGGAAAATCGTGCCCCTTGGCGATCATCTGGGTACCGACCAGGATATCGACTTCTGCCGCCATCATCCCGTTGACGATACGCTGGTGACTCCCTTTGGTGCGGGTAGTATCCCGATCCATGCGGACAATCCGCGCCGCAGGGAACAGCTCCGCCAGATCCTCTTCGAGACGTTCGGTACCGGCTCCCTGGGGGATGATTCGCTCACCCCGACAGGCCGGACAGATTTCCGGCACCTGATCCTGATAATCACAGTAATGGCAAACCAAGCGACGCTGGCGCTGATGATAGGTCAGGGTGATTTCACAGTTGGGGCAATGAAAGCTGGTGCCGCAATCGGTACAGAGCAGAAATGGGGCAAAGCCACGACGGTTGAGCAGCAGCAAAACCTGCTGGCGAAGCTCCAGGGCACCGGTAATGGCGGTGATCAAGGACTCTGCCAGGACCCCGCGCAGCGCTTCAGTGCGCAGATCAACCAGCTCAACCGCCGGCAACGCACCGGCGTGAACCCGCTCGGGCAGGGGTAACAAAGTACAACCCCCCTGTTCACAACGATAATAGCTGGCCAGCGAGGGGGTCGCACTGCCCAGAACTACCGGGCAATGCTGCTGCTGACCGCGCACCAGCGCCAGATCGCGAGCATGATAACGAAACCCCTCCCCCTGTTTGTAACTGGCATCGTGCTCTTCATCAACAATGATCAAACCCAGCTGCGGCAGCGGGGCAAAGATCGCCGACCGGGCACCGATGACAATATTAACCTGGCCACGCGCAATGGAGCGCCAGGCATCGTAACGTTCACCGCCGGACAGACCACTATGAAGGGTAGCAATCTGCTCTCCGAGGGGTTCAAAGCGGGCCCGAAAACGTGACACCAGTTGCGGCGTCAAGGAAATTTCGGGCACCAGGATCAGGGCTTGCCGACCCTGCTGCAGACAGTCAGCCACCGCCCGCAAATAGACTTCGGTTTTGCCGCTGCCGGTCACACCATGCAGCAAAAAGGATTGGAAGCGCCGGGCGCTCAACGCTTCGGTCATCTGTTCGAGAGCCTGTTGCTGGGAATCGTTCAGGTTCAGCTGTTTATCTGATGGGACCGGCTCAAGCAGAAACGGATCGCGCAGGCGTTCCCCTTCGCTCTGTTCGAGGCAGCCGAGCTCCACCAGACGTTTCAACACAGCGGTCGGGGAGGGAAATTCCGTCCGAATCTGACTGGCGTTGGCACCACCTTGCTGTTCAATCCAGGAGAGAATTTGCAGTTGGCGCCGCCCCGCCGGGCAGATATCGCTATTGATGCGCCGGTAAAGGTATTCAGTGGCGATCCCGGTCTGCCCGCTAATTTTCATCAGACCACCGGGCAGGGCGTTTTTAATCACCTGGCCAAAGGGATAGTGATAATAGTCAGCGGCCCAGCGCAACAGGCGCAGCAGTTGGTCATCGAGCAGAGGGGTCTCGTCCAGGCAGTCCCGCAGTTCCTTGAGCTCGCTGCCATCGCCCTGATAGAGTCGCACCGCCACACCGACAATAAAGCGGCGCCCGAAGGGGGCCTGGACGCGCGCGCCAACCTGAAGTTTTTCTGCCAGCGCCGGCGGCACCCGGTAGCTGAACAGGTTACGTACCGGCGCATTGACAGCGATGTCAGCCAGCAGGCTTGTCATCACTTCACACAACCTCTGCCGACGAGGAATCCGGACAAATGAACAGCACCTTTAGTTATCCGCAAAATCGAGGAACCCGAGCAGCTTGCGGACGCTGTCCATCAGCTCACTGAATTCCGGGCCGGACAGACTCTGGGCACCATCACACAGGGCGCGGGCCGGATCGGGATGAACCTCGACCATGATTCCGTCGGCGCCGGCGACCAGAGCGGCACGGGTCATCACCGGTACCAGGGAACGTTTACCGGTCGCATGGCTCGGATCAACGACAATCGGCAGGTGGCTGAGTTCCTTGATCAGGGGAACCACCGACAGATCAAGAGTGTTGCGGGTAGCTCGTTCAAAGGTGCGGATACCGCGCTCACACAGCACCACTTGAGTGTTTCCTTCCGCCAGAATATACTCCGCCGCTGCCAGAAACTCCTCAAGGGTCGCGCTCATTCCACGTTTGAGCAAAACCGGGTGGCGACACTTGCCGACCTCTTTAAGAAGATCGAAGTTCTGCATATTGCGCGCTCCGATCTGAATCATATCAGCATGGCGCATCACCGCATCAAGCTGCTCAATCCGCATCACCTCGGTCACCACCGGCAACCCGTGCGCCTGCCCGGCGCGCTGCAACAATGCCAGGCCATCCAGCCCCAGGCCCTGAAACGAATGGGGACCGGTGCGCGGTTTGAACGCGCCGCCACGCAGCATCCGGCCACCTGCAGCCTTGACCACAGCCGCTGCCGCCAGCATCTGCTCTTCGGTTTCGATTGAACAGGGACCGGCAATCATTACCGGGCGCAGACCGTTGCCGAAGCGTGCTCCGGCCACATCGACAACTGTCGGATGGGGATGAAAGTCCCGTGACGCCAACTTGTAAGGCTTACTGACATGAATGGTTTCCCGTACCCCCGGCAAATTGCGGATGGTGGAATCATCCACATAACCCTGATTCCCGAGAACCCCGATGGCGGTGCGCAAACTTCCTGGAATCGGCTCTGCTTGTAAGCCCATGGCGACGACAGCGGCAACAACGCGATCGATCTGTTCCGGTGTGGCGTGGTGATGCATGACAATCAACATCTACTGGTTCCTTTCGTTATGACGCCGGGTCAACACCCCGGTCAGCCAGATATAATTTTATCCGTTGCAGCGCCTGCAACAGCTCCCATTCGGGTCGGGTATAGGAAAAACGCAAAAAACCCTCTGCACCAGCACCGAAATCAACCCCCGGGGTGACCGCAACACCAGTCTGTTCGAGAATGTCAAGAGCCAGTCGCTGTGAATCGCCATCGATGTGGCGCGCGTCGGCCAGCACGTAGAAAGCTCCTTTGGGCTCAAAATGAACCCCGAATCCCAGTTCGCGTATGCCGGCAACCAGGATCTTGCGGCGTTGATCATACTCCCGGCGCATCCGATCCACATCGGCGTGACAATCGCGCAAGGCGACAATCCCGGCCCGCTGGACAAAATGATTGGCGCAGATCATAAAATTCTGATGCAGAATCTGCAAGCTGCGGGTGATCTGCAGTGGAGCAATGAGATAGCCCAAACGCCAGCCGGTCATGGCATAGGCCTTGGAAAAGCCGCCCAGAACAAAAGCATCGCGGGTAAACTCAAGAATGCTGTGGTCCTGGCCGCTGTAGTTCAGACCGTGATAAATCTCATCGGAGATAATCGGCAGCGGCAGTTCAGCCAGGGCTGCAAGTTCCTGCGCCGTCAATACCGATCCGGCAGGGTTGGATGGTGAGTTGATCAACAACGCTCGACTGCGCTCGGTCACCACCGCCTTGATTTCATCGGGACGTGGCTGGAAGCCGTTGTCGGCGCTGGTGCATACAGTAACCGGAACCCCTCCGGCGAAGCGTACGAAACTCGGATAACAGGCGTAGCCGGGATCACTCAGGATCAGCTCGTCACCCTCATTGAGCAGGGCAGAAAACAGCAGCAACATCAGCGGACTGGTGCCGGACGACACAATCACCTGTTCCGGCACGATATCCACCCCGTAGCTCTGCCGATAATGGGCACAGATCTGTTGCCGAAGTTCGAGCAAGCCGAGGGAGTGGGTATAGGAGGTGGAATTCTCCGCCAACGCCGTTTCAGCAGCAGAAACAATGGCCGGCGGCGTTGGAAAATCCGGTTCGCCGAGGCTCAGGTAAATGACATCACGCCCTTGCGCCTCCATGATTTTGGCCCGCTCCATCAGCTCCATCGCCAGAAAAGGTTCGACCTGGCCGACACGCTGTGACAGGGGAATATGCATGAGAGGACAACCTTTCCTTCCAGGGATAATCAGGCTCAAAAAAGAGTACAAAACTATTTTTCAGAATGGGACTAAAAGGAGAAATTTACCCAAAAACATTAGTATCTGTTCAGCACCGGATCGGGGTTCCTATGTCAAGGGACGCATTTTCGTCATCCCTGACCGCTTGTTGTCGCCGTCCATGGCGACAAACACCCTTGCCACAGCAACCCCGATCCTGCACAAGGACAGTGGTGAATGGTTACAAACATTATAATATAAACGGTTGTAAATCATGGGGCACTGTAGCACCGTTCTTTCTTATATTGTATGCATTTTACCGAGAGACAGCGTCTTTTTGATCTCATCAGTCGAATGATTTCGGGTTGTACACTTCACCCCGATTGTGCCGGACAAATGTCCGCCCTTTGCCTTACCGGAATCAGGGACGTAGCCCGTTTGCCTTTTTGCCGATGTCATCTATTATTAATTAGAGTAGCGTACAAATATTTTTTAATTGGGTGGTAAAAAATGTCTAAACCAGTTTTTTGTCATAAACCGTGCGCTTCAGACCATCCCATTGAAACATTGGATCGACCCGATGAAAAAACACCCAACACCGGCAAATATCACCAACGAGGAGTTACCCACAAAAGCCGCGGCAAAGCCGCCGCTGATGTACATAGATGAGGCACAGCGACTCCTGCTTGAACTTGAGGTGCACCAGTTCAAGCTGGAAAGGCAAAACGAGGAACTGCGTA
>JAWOFG010000035.1:0-22217 GCA_046482365.1 Pelovirga sp.
CTGGCCTATCTGCACTCCCTTGAAACCCTGCTCGGGGTATCGGTGCCGCAGCGCGCAGATTATTCCCGGGTGATGCTGTGTGAGCTGTTCCGTCTGGCCAGCCATCTGGTTTGGCTCGGCACCTATGCCCACGATGTCGGGGCCATGACTCCGGTTTTCTACTGTTTTGAGTCGCGCGAAAAGATCTTCGATATCGTTGAGATGATCACCGGCGGACGCATGCACCCTTCCTGGCTGCGCATCGGTGGCCTGCCGCTGGATCTGCCGGAAGGATGGAAGCAAAAGGTTGACAAGTTCACCAGCGATTTTGACAAACGCATCAACGAACTCGACAGCATGCTCACTGATGGCCCGGTATTCCGCGCCCGCAGTGAGGGGGTTGGTATTGTCAGCCTGGATGAGGCCCTTGACTGGGGGTTCTCCGGTCCCAACCTGCGTGCCAGTGGCTCCAATTGGGATTTGCGCCGCACCATGCCTTACAGTGCCTACAATGAGTTTGACTTTGACGTGGTCAGTTTCGCCGGCGGGGATTGTTTTGATCGATACCGCGTACGCCTGGAGGAACTGCGCCAGTCGTTGCGGATTGTCAAGCAGGCGGCCGAGCGCATGCCGGGTGGACGCTGGATGACCGATGACTACCGTTATGCCTATCCCCAGCGTGGTGACGGCCTGCATGATATTGAAAGCCTGATTCATCATTTTGTCAATGTTTCGAGCGGTCCGGTTGCGCCGCTGGGCGAAGTGTATCGGGCGACGGAATCAAGCAAGGGTGAGTGTGGCTATTATCTGGTCAGTGATGGTGGCAGCAGTGCCTATCGCTGCCGGATTCGCACCCCTTCTTTCGCCCATATGCAGGCGCTCTCATGGGTCTGCAAGGGGAGCATGCTGGCGGATATGATTGCGGTGATGGGATCGATTGATTTTATCTTGGCGGATCTCGACCGTTAACAGGTGGTAGGGGAAGAGGAAAAACGCCCGTCTGCGGCGTTATGTTTGAAGTTTCATCCTCGATGTAGCTTTCGCTACACCTGCGGTGACCCTTCTGCGCAAGCCTTGCATCAGGGCATTTTTGATCTTCCCTGAACAGGGTTGGATTGTTAACCTCATTCAAGTAAACGTGCCAATACTTTGACAGGGCGTTATGACACCGATTGAATCACAGACAACCAGCCATCTGATTGATCAGCAAGTGCTGGCTGAATTTGTCCAGCATGCCGGCGAGATTGAGCATCCGCGTGAGCTGATTATTGATGTACTGCGCGCCATTCAGTTGCATCATGGCTGGGTGCCGGATGCAGGGGTGGAGCTGACGGCATCGATCCTTGGCCTGACTCCGGTTGAGGTTGAAGAGATTGCGACCTTTTATGACAAAATTTTTCGTCGCCCGGTCGGCCTCTTTGTCATTCATCTATGTGATTCCGTCTGTTGCTGGACCCGGGGCGCCGAAGAGATTGCTGCTCATCTGCAAAAAACATTGAATATCGAATTTGGTCAGACCACCGAAGACGGATTTTTTACCCTGCTTCCGTCCTGTTGCCTGGGGTGCTGTGGTATCGCCCCGGCAGTGATGATCAAGCAGCAGTTCTTCGGGCCTCTGACCCCGGAAAAGGTCGATGAACTGATCGCAAGGCTGCGCCAGGAGGGGTCGGCATGAGTCAGACAACGCAACTCCTGTTTAAAAATCGGGTTCCGGGAAAAACTGTTTTTCTCAAGGAGTTCAGTGCCAATGGGGGTTATCAGGGGCTGAAGACGGCCATCCAGACCATGTCACCGCTTGAGATTCGCGAACTGGTCAAAGCCTCGTCCTTACGCGGGCGCGGTGGGGCCGGCTTTCCCACCGGGGTCAAATGGGGGTTTTTCCCGGCCGACAAGCCGGGCATCAAGTACCTGGTGTGCAACTGCGACGAAATGGAGCCGGGTACTTATAAGGATGGTGTGCTGCTGGGAGCGGATCCGCACCAGTTGATCGAGGGGATGATCCTCTCGGCTTTTGCTCTGCAGACTCAGGTTGGTTATATCTTCATTCGTTACGCTTATGAAAAACAGGCGGAAAACCTGCGCCGCGCTATTGCTGAGGCAACGCAGGCCGGCTATCTGGGCAAGAATATCCTCGGCAGTGGTTTCGACTTTGAGCTGCATGTCCACGGCAGTGCCGGACGCTATATCCTCGGCGAAGAGACAGCACTGCTCAATGGCCTTGAGGGGATTCGTCCCAACCCGCGACTAAAACCCCCCTTCCCGGCGGTACGTGGACTCTTTGGCCGGCCGACGACGGTCAATAATGTCGAAACCATCGCCAATATTCCTCACATTGTGACTGGTGGTGCCGAGTGGTTTAAGGACCTTGCTCTGACCCCCGACGGTTCGGGAACCAAATTGTTCGGACTGTCGGGGCACCTTAATTGTACCGAGTGTTTTGAGTTACCGGTAGGGATCAGTCTGCGTGAGGTGGTTGAGACCTATGGTCAGGGGATGTGGAAAAACAAGCAATTCAAAGCGTGCCTGCCCGGTGGCGCCTCGACCCCTTATCTGACCCGCGAACATATGGATGTCCCGCTGGATTTTGCCTCACTGGAAAAGGTCGGCAGTCGCTTCGGTACCGCCGGCGTGACGGCTTTTGATCAGGATACCTGCATGGTCGCGGTAACCCTGAACCTGATTCGTTTTTTTGCCCGTGAAAGCTGCGGCTGGTGTACCCCTTGTCGCGATGGATTGACCATGGTGCGCTGGCTGCTGGAGATGCTTGAATCCGGCCAGGGGACAACTGAGCATCTGGACATGTTGAAAGATCAGCTGAAAAACATCTCCGGCAAGAGTTTCTGTGCCCTGGCAGAGGGGGCGATGGGGCCGGTGGCCGGTCTTCTGAACCATTTTGAGCAGGAAATTGTTGATCACATTGAACGCGGACGTTGTCCGTTCAGTAAATAGAAATAGACCTTGACTATGCCGACACTGACCATCGACAACCAGACAATTACCATACCCGAGGGGAAAACCATTCTTGAGGCGGCCGAAGCCCTGGGAATTATGGTTCCCCATTTCTGTTATCACAAGGAGCTGGGTGCCGTCGGCTCGTGTCGCATGTGTGCCGTGACGGTTCACACCGGTCCGATGCCCGGCGTGAAAATGGCCTGTCTGATTGCGGTGGAAGAGGGGATGGTGGTTACCACCGGCGACGAAACGTCGGCGACCTTCCGTGAGCGGGTCGGTGAATGGCTGATGCTTAACCATCCCCATGATTGTCCGGTCTGTGATGAGGGGGGGGAATGCCAGTTGCAGGAGATGACCATCTCCAGTGGTCACGCTATCCGGCGTTATCAAGGTGGTAAGGGAACCTATACCAATCAGGATCTTGGCCCCTTTATCGCCCAGGAAATGAATCGCTGCATTCAGTGCTATCGTTGTGCGCGAACCTACAAAGACTATTGTGGCGGCCGTGATTTCGGCGTGATGGGTTCGCGTAACCGGGTGTTTTTCGGACGCTTCAAGGACGGGATGCTGGAAAGCGATTTTTCCGGCAGTCTGGTAGATCTGTGCCCAACCGGGGTTTTTACCGATCGCACCTTCCGGTTCAAATCACGGGCCTGGGATCTGGAACAGGCTGACTCCGTTTGCCCCCAGTGTGGCGTTGGCTGTGCGACTATCCCCGGTGGGCGCTTGCGCGAACTGCAGCGGGTGCGTAGTGGTGATAATCCGCAGGTTAATGCGACTTTTATCTGTGACCGGGGGCGTTTCGGCAGTGGCTATGCCAATCACCCCGAGCGTCCGCGGCAGGCCCGCCAGGGAGACCAGATCGTCAGCGTTGCTGCTGCCCTGACCGTCCTCGAGTCCCAGATCCGCGCCGCGCTAAAACAGCATGGCCCGGAAGCGGTGCTGCTGGTCGGATCCGAGCGGGCTTCTTTGGAGACCAACTGGTTATTGCAACGCACCGCAAAACATTTTGGCTGTCGCGTTCCGGTGCTCAATGCTCATCATCGTCGTCATCAAACCGCGCAGATGGCAGCTTATGATCTGTCCGAGCGGCTGGCCTCATTGCAGGATATCCGCTCCAGTGATCTGGTCCTGGTCTGCGGGGTTGATCCCCTGGCCGAAGCGCCGTTGCTGGCGCTGGCCTTGCGTCAGGCAGTACGTAAAGGGGGGCGGGTGGTGGTGTATGACCCGCGTCCGGTGGAGTTGCCTTGCGATGCTGATCGGGTGGCTATTGCGCCGCTGGCCTTGCAGGAGTTGCTGGCTGATGGAGGGGTTGAGGGACGCCACCTGCGCGATTTACTCGGGCAGGCAAAGAACCCGATCATTGTTGCCGGTGCTGACCTGCTGGGCCTTGCCGGGATGCAGAACGTTCAAACATGGGCTGAAAAGATATCAAATGCAGAACGTCCATGCCTGGTTTATCCGGTGCTTGCCGGGCCCAACAGTTTTGGTACTGCTTTACTGAGCCTGCCGGAGCAGGATGACCTGTTGACCCGTCTTGATAGTGGAAAGGTCAAGATGCTGGTCTGCGTGGACACTGATCCGCTATTGGAGGCTCCCGAGGCTGAGCGTTTTGCGGCCGCACTGACCGGTCTTGAACAGTTGGTGGTGCTCGATTATCTGCCGACCTCGTTAAGTCGGCATGCCAATCTGTTTATCCCTACCTGCCCGCCGGTTGAGGACAGTGGAACCTTTATCAATAACGAAGGACGATTGCGTCGTTTTCAGCGGGTACTCAAGCCGGGCTTGAGTCTGGCCCGGACAGTAGCCGGGGAGCATCCGCCGCGCGAATTTTCCCTGGATACCCCGGGCAGCGATCCGCAACCGGCAGTCCTGTTGCTGCAACGTCTGATCGGGCAGGAGCAGTCCCTGACTGAACTGCATCGGCAACTGGTGCAGGAGCAGCCACGTCTGGCAGCTCTTACCAGTCTCAAAGCAGGGGAAGCAGGGCCACGGGTGGCCCCCGCCGTAGCGCGTCCGCAATCCCTGGATCGCCTGCCTGAACAACCGGCCCAGACCCTTGAGCTGGTGGTGTCTCCGGCGCGCTATGGCGGCGATCTGTTCAGTCGTTATGCACCGAAACTGGAACCTCGCAAGCGACCACCATGTTTTTATCTTCACCCCGATGAGCTTCAGGCCCACGGGTTAAAAGACGGAGATGAGGCCGTTGTTGAGACCGATTTTGGCAGTTTTAAATTGCCGGTACGCAGTCAACCCGATATGGCTGTCGGCTGTGTCCTGGTTGAAAGCAGTGAGGCTTTCCCCCAGTTAATCCCGGGAGCGGAGCTTGGCTATTGTGTGATCAGTACAGGAGGTGCCCATGAATGAAATGCTGGTAACTCTGGTCCTGATCCTGGGGAAGCTTCTGTTTATCTTTGGCGTAGTCCTGTTTATGGCCGCTTATCTGGTACTGGCGGAACGCAAGATTCTCGGGCGTATGCAGCTGCGTTATGGTCCTAACCGGGTCGGTCCTTTTGGCCTGATGCAGCCCCTCGCCGATGTCATCAAACTGCTGACCAAAGAGGATTTTGTTCCGGCGCGGGCTGACAAGTGGTTATTTCTGATCGCACCGGGGATTACTGCGGTTACGGCCCTGCTGGTTTTTGCCGTGATTCCTTTTGGTCCAACCCTGGAGATCTTTGGCCGCCAGGTTCCCCTGGTGGTGGTTGATCTGAATATCGGGGTGCTGTATTTTCTCGGGGTGTCATCCATGGCGGTCTATGGTGTGGTGCTCGGGGGGTGGGCTTCCAACTCAAAATATTCCCTGCTCGGTGGCGTCCGTGGTCTGTCGCAGATGGTCAGCTACGAGCTCTCTTTAGGTCTCTCGCTGGTGCCGGTCATTATGATGGCGCGGTCATTTTCGTTGACTGATATCGTCATGGCCCAGCAGTCGCTCCCTTTTATGTTGCTCAATCCGGTGGCCTTCGGGGTCTTTTTTATCTGTGTCCTGGCGGAGAGCAATCGTATTCCTTTTGACCTGCCGGAAGCGGAAAATGAGCTGGTTGGCGGATTTCACACCGAATATTCAGGGATGCGCTTCGGCCTGTTTTTTGTTGGTGAATACATCAATATGGTGGTGCTCGGCTCGCTGGTGACGGTCTTTTTCCTCGGTGGCTGGAACGGCCCCTGGTTGCCGCCGCTGCTCTGGTTTTTATTCAAGGTCCTGGCGGTGTGCGCCATGTTCATCTGGATACGCGCCAGTATGCCGCGCCTGCGTTATGATCAACTGATGAACCTGGGCTGGAAAATTCTTCTACCCCTGTCGCTGGTCAATATTCTGGTGACCGGCGCGGTCTTGTTGGGATTGGGTTAACAGCATGCATGTTATCAGAGGAATTCGCGGAACCTTTCAGCCCTTCTGGGTAACATTGCGTAATATGTTCCGTAAGCCGGTGACTGTTCAATATCCGGAAGAGAAACAGCAACTCCCCGAACGCTATCGGGCGCGGCTGATTTTGACCCGAGACCCGGACGGGGCCGAACGTTGTGTTGCCTGTCATCTGTGCAGTGCCGCCTGTCCGGTTGATTGCATCTCCATGCAGGCCACCGAAGCACAGGACGGGCGCCGCTATGCCGCCTGGTTCCGTATCAATTTCACCCGCTGTATTTTTTGCGGACTCTGTACCGAGGCCTGTCCGACCCTGGCGATCCAGGTGACGGCAGATTTTGAACTGGCCGGCCGCGATGTGCTCAAGCTGGTGTATGAAAAAGAGGATCTGCTGGTCGATCATTGTGGTAATAACAACAGCTATAACTTCTACCGGCAGAGCGGAATCGGCGTTGCTGCGCCGCGCGGCACAAACGCCGGTGAAACACCCCCGGCGGATGTCAAGGATCTGATGCCATGATTGCGACAATCATGTTTTATCTGCTCGGTGCCGTGGCGCTGGGAGCAACCGGGCTGGCTGTTATCCAGCGCAACCCGGTCTATGCGGTAATCTATCTGGTCAAGAGTATCTTCGCCCTGGCCCTGATTTTTTATCTGTTGGGTGCTCCCCTGGTGGCCGCTTTGCAAGTGATCGTTTATGCCGGCGCAATTATGGTGCTGTTTCTGTTTGTCATCATGATGCTCGAGGTCACGCCGACCAGCGCCACCAGGTGTACAGCTCCGGGCTGGGCTCAGTGGGCCCCGGTGCTGCTTCTGGCCCTGACCCTGGTGACCCTGACCCTGATGCTGATCGGGCTTGATCCGTTGGCTTCTGAGGGAGTGCCGCGCTGGCATGCCAGCCCCCGCGACTTCGGCTATGCCCTGTTTAAAGAGTATGCGCTGGCGGTCAAGATTATTTCGTTCCAGCTTTCCTTCGCTGCGGTTGGGGCTTTCCATGTCGGCATGACCGAGCGCAGGCGCGCGCAGCTGGAGGATGAATCATGATTGTGCCGATGGAACATCTGCTGATCCTTGCAACCCTGCTCTTTGCTATGGGACTGGGCTGTGTGCTGGTACGGCGTAATCTGATTATGATTTTAATCGGAGTCGAGATCATGATTAATTCTGTCGGTCTGGTGCTGGTTGGAGCCTCGGCTTTCTGGCAGCAGGTCGATGGCCAGATCATGGTGTTGATCCTGATGGCTATTACTGCTGCCGAGGTGGCCATTGGTCTGGCTCTGGTGGTTTATCTCCATCAGCAGAAAAAGAGCATTGATGTCGGCATTTTTGATGAGATGAGGGGCTGATGGATATTCTTCTGACCCTGATACTGTTGCTCCCTTTGGCTGGTGGCGTGATCAATGCCGGCTTTGGCAAGCGTCTGCCGCGGCCGGTGCCGGTGTTTATTGCCTGCGGAGCGGTGATCGGCAGTTTTCTTGCCGCCCTCGGCAGTTTTACCCTGGCTACGGGCGACGGTTATCGGCTGGTGCTCTTTACCTGGCTGAAAAGTGGTAATTTCCAGGCCGATGTCGGCCTGCTGTTCGATCCGCTGGCAGCGATCATGACCCTGATGGTCACCGGTGTCGCCAGCCTGATTCACCTCTATGCTGCCGGGTACATGGAAGAAGATACCGATCAGGTGCGCTTTTTTGCCCTGCTCAATCTATTTGTTTTTGCCATGCTGACCATTGTCCTGGCCGACAATCTGCTGTTGTTGTTCCTTGGCTGGGAAGGGGTTGGTTTCTGCTCCTACGGCCTGATCGGTTTCTGGTATCGCAAAACCGAAAATGCCGATGCCGGACGCAAGGCCTTTATTGTTACCCGAATTGGTGATCTGTTTTTTGCGGTGGCGCTGTTGTGGATGTTTGCCCTGTTTGGAACCATCAGCATCGAGGGGATCAACGCCCAGGTCGCCGGGTTGGATGTAACCACTATCACCCTGCTCAGCCTGCTCCTTTTAATCGGCGCCTGTGGCAAGAGTGCCCAGCTCCCGCTGATGAGCTGGCTGCCGGATGCCATGGCCGGTCCTACTCCGGTGTCGGCACTGATTCACGCCGCCACCATGGTCACTGCCGGGGTTTATCTGTTGTGTCGCATGTTCCCCCTGGTTTCTCTGTCGTCCACCGCTATGGCCGCCATTGCCCTGGTTGGGATTGCGACCGCCCTGTATGCTGCCACCTGTGCCCTGGCCCAGAATGAAATCAAACGGGTGCTGGCCTATTCCACCATGAGTCAGGTCGGCTATATGTTTCTGGCGGTAGGACTGGGTAGTGTCTCAGCGGCGATGTTTCATTTGATCACCCATGCGTTTTTCAAGGCGCTACTCTTTATGGCTGCCGGTTGTGTGATCAATCTGGCCGGTCACGAAAATGACATCCGTCGCATGGGCGGCATGCGCCAGCGCTCACCCCTGGTATTCTGGTTGTTTATCGCCGGGCTCTTGTGCCTGGCCGGTGCTCCGCTGACCAGCGGTTTCTTCTCAAAAGATTTGATTCTGGCAACGGCCTTTGTCCAGGGAGACATCTTCCATCAGGGGCTTTATGGCCTAGGGGTGGTGACCGCGCTTTTAACGTCCTTCTACTGCTTCCGGCTGGCCTATCTGGTATTCGCTGGTGATTATCGTGGCGATGAATTGCCCCATGAACCCAATAGCTTGATGTTATGGCCGTTGTTGCCGCTGGCATTGTTAGGCCTGGGTGGCGGACTGCTCAATCTGCCCCATCTGTTTGGTGGCGGTTCCTGGCTCTCCGCTTGGCTTGGTCGTGAACAGGATGTCCTGCATCTGACCATCGCCAGCGAATATCTGCTGATCGGCACGGCACTGGCGGTTTTTGTCCTGGGCTGGTTGCTGGCAGCTTTGCGCTATCGCAGATATGTTCATCGCCCGGGATCCGCAGTCGGCGAATTTTTACTCAATGGCTGGCGTGCTGATGATCTGTTTGATCTGTTGCTGGTGCGGCCGTTTAAGAAGATCGGACGCTTCTGTTCCCAGGGGGTAGAAATTGGGCTGATTGAAGGGATGCTTGGTGGCACTGTTCGTGGTTGTAATGATCTGGGAGTGCGTCTGCGGGGTCTGGGTGCCGGCAAGGTTTACCTGTATCTGCAGGGCCTGGCGTGGGGTTTTGTGGTGATTATCGGGTGGTTTTTATTGCGCTCCCAGATCTAGAAACGTTTCATCAAGGAATTTATCTGATGTTGATATTGCCGGAAAGTAAAGGATAACTGCAATCATGGCGATTGACTTTCCCCTGTTAAGCCTGTTGCTGTTTATGCCGTTAGCGGGTGCCCTCGTTTGTCTGGTACTCGGGGTCAAAAACAGTACGGCCCCGCGTTGGGTGGCACTGTTGACTGCCGGCGGCGTGTTTATTTTCAGTCTGCTGGTCTGTCTTCTGCAGACACCGACCGAAGGTTGGTTGCTTTATGAGGATTATCGCTGGATTGAGCAGTTCGGCATCCGCTATACCCTGGGGCTTGATGGTCTTTCATCAGTACTGATTTTGCTGACGGCTTTTCTCCAGCTGTTGGCGGTGCTGGTATCCTGGCGCCAGGAACGTGCGCCCGGTGTCTACTTTGCCCTGCTGTTGGGGTTGGAGATGGCTGCGATTGGTGTTCTGCTGGCTCTGGATCTGATTCTCTTCTATCTGTTCTGGGAGTTGATGCTGATTCCCATGTTCTTCCTTATTGGCGTCTGGGGTTATCAGCGGCGTTTTCAGGCTGCGGTTAAATTTTTTCTTTATACCCTGATTGGCAGTTTGTGTCTGCTGCTGGCAGTGATCAGCCTGTATCTGCTGCACGGTGATCAGACCGGCACCTACACCTTTGCCCTGGAAGCATTAAAACAGACCGAGTTAAGCACAACCCAGGAACTGGTGTTTTTCCTTTGTTTTATGGCAGCTTTTGTCGTTAAAGTTCCTCTTTTCCCTTTTCACAGCTGGCTACCAGATGCCCATGCTGAAGGGCCGGCAACCGGTTCGGTTGATCTGGCTGGTCTATTGCTCAAAACCGGGGTCTACGGCATGATCCGCTTTGCATTTCCCCTGTTTCCCGTCGCTGCGCAAAAAACCCTGCCATTGCTGGCAGTGCTGGCGTTAGTGGGGCTGTTCTATGCCGCCTGGGTAGCATATCAGCAGGTCGACATCAAACGGATCGTTGCTTTTTCATCGATTTCGCATATGGGCTTTGTGATCCTTGGCCTGGCTGCCTGGAACCAGACCGCCTGGGAGGGAAGTTTATTGCTGATGGTGAATCATGCAATTACGACGGCGGGGCTGTTTGTTGTGATTGCCATGATCGAACAACGTACCGGTAGCCGCAGCCTCGATCAGTTGGGTGGGCTGTGGAAAAGCCACCCGAACATGTCGGCATTTTTTCTGCTGTTCTGTATGGCGTCCCTGGGCCTGCCGGGGCTGGCAAATTTTGCCGGGGAAATACTTATCCTTATTGGCGTGTTTACCGTCAAGCCGTTGTGGGCAGTGATTGCGGTTGGCGGTATCCTGTTTTCTGCAACTTACACCTTGCGAATGGTACAGGGGACCCTTTGGGGGAATAACTGCGAGCCCCATGACAAACAGGATTTGCACTCACGCGAATGGCTGGTGTTGATTCCTCTGGCGGTACTGGTGGTCGCTCTGGGCTGTTATCCGCAACCGGTGCTTGACCTGTTACGAGAGCCTCTTAGTTCACTGTTGCTGGTCGGAGGGATGCCATGAACCTGGAGTCGCTACAGTCATTACTTCCCCAGATCCTGCTGGCGTTGGGCTCAGTCGCCATTCTCCTGGGAGGTGCATGGGTGCGTAACCGGCGCCTGTGGTTGCTGGTTGGTAGCATGGTGGCTATTGTTGCCGCCCTGGTGGCAACCATGGTTGAACCGGCACAGGTTGATATCCTCGGCATGTACTCGGCGTCGGCCTATGCACGCTTTTGTACAGTGCTCTGGTCGTTGACCGTTGCTGCGACCCTGATCATCAGTTGTCGCTACGTCGATATTTTTCGCTTCGGGGGCGGTGAGTATGCGTCATTGATGCTATTTGCCGCGGCAGGGATGAGTCTGCTGTCGGCTGCAACTTCTTTTGTTGGACTCTTTCTCGGGCTGGAAGTTCTGACCCTGGCCTTGTATATCCTGATTGCCTTCCGTCACGGTGATACCCGTGGAGCTGAAGCGGGGATGAAATATCTGGTTTTTGGTGCAGTGGCAACGGCGTTTCTGGCTTTTGCTATTGCTTTGATCTATGCCGCGACCGGTACCTTTAATCTGCAGGCGGCGGCCGCCGGCTTACAGCTAGAAGGTGGTTTGCGCCCACTGGGTCTGGCCGGCTGGGCGCTGCTGCTGGTGGCTGTCGGTTTTAAAATTTCCCTGGTGCCTTTTCATCTGTGGACGCCTGACGTTTACCAGGGTGCGCCGGCCCCGGTCAGCGGGCTGCTTGCTACCGCTGCAAAGGGCGCTGTGCTGGCAGCGTTTCTGCCGTTACTGGTGATGGGCGAAGGAGGGATTGCTGACATCAAAGCCATCCTCTGGTTACTGGCGATTGCCACCATGCTGGTTGGCACCTTTGCCGCTCTGCCCCAGACCAACATCAAGCGTATGCTTGCTTATTCTTCGGTGGTGCACATGGGGTATCTCATGATTGCCCTGATGGTCGCCGGAGCGGATGGAAGCCGCGCCCTGTTATTTTATCTGGTGGTCTATTCCCTGGCAACCTTTGGTGCTTTTGGAATTGTAACCACCTTTGCCGATGAGAACGGCGAGATTCAGGACTATGATGATCTGCGTGGTCTGGCAGCACTCCACCCTCGGCGTAGTGCCCTGTTGTCGGTATTTTTGTTGTCCCTGACCGGTATTCCTCCGCTGGCCGGGTTTTTTGCCAAGTTTGGACTCTTTCAGGCGGCGTTTCGGGGCGGCTATGCTGAATTGGCTGTGATCGGGGTAATCGCATCCATTATTTCGGTGTACTACTATCTGCGACCTGTTATTGCCTTATATGCCCCCGAACCAGCGTCTATCTGTCGCGATGTCCCGGCCCAGGCTGAAACCTTGTTGCTGGTCGGTTGCGCCGCAGCGATCGTCCTTCTGGGTGTCTACCCGACCCCCTTACTGACGCTGGTGGCCCGGATTATTCCGTGAAACCGGCAGCAACGATTAAATAAGAAGGATCACGCTTATGTCCATTGACGCGAAAGTTGCTCAATTTCTCCAGTCTGAAGTTTTTGCCGTAGCCGGGGCATCATCAAATCCGGCTAAATTTGGCAACAAAATTTTTAAATGTTACCAGCAAAAAGGCTATCAGGTGATACCGATTCATCCCCAGGAGAAGGAGATCGAAGGGGTTGCCTGCGTTGCCAATGTCTCTGACCTGCCTGCCGAAGTAATCAGTCTCTCGGTGGTAACACCACCTGCTGTTACCGAAAAACTGGTGGTTCGTGCCGCAGAAAAAGGGATCAAGAACATCTGGATGCAGCCTGGTGCTGAAAGTCCGGCTGCGGTGGAATTTTGCCGACAGCAGGGGATTAATGTCATTGCTGATGGTACCTGTGTGTTGGTTCGTTTTGGCTGCCACCATTAATCAGGATGTCTCAACATCATCATGGTAATACCCTCGGCCGACCGTTCAGGATAAAGAGCCTTTTTAAGGCCCTCGCTGTACCACCTTTGTTGTTTTAGTAAAACGCACCTATCAGCTTCGCGGATAGCTTGGATGTTCAGAGATTTTGAGTCCATCGTAAAAAACATGGGTGATCTGCCCCCTTCTCCTGTGGTGGCAACCCGGTTGCTGGAACTCCTGCGTGACCCGGAGTTGCGGATCAAAGATCTGGCCAATGCTGTCTCTCTGGATCCGGTTATCTCAGCTAAGCTTCTCAAAATTGCCAACTCTGTCATGTATCACCAGGTCAAGCAGGTTAGTTCCGTTGATCGCGCCCTGATTGTGGTTGGCGAGAATGTTCTAAAAAACCTCGCACTCGAGTATAGCTTGCGCAGTACTCAGAAAACCTATGGGCTGTTGGAGCGAAAACTTTGGGAGAACTCTATCGGTTGCGCTGTCGCCAGTCGCATGATTGCAGATCAATTGACGGATATGGACAAAAGTGAGGCCTACCTTGCCGGTCTACAGCGCCATATCGGTAAGGTTGTGATGATTAACCGTGACAAGGATCTCTATCGCGAAGTGATGCAGATTGTCGAGCGCGGAGAAGGAACCTTGCGCGATGTCGAACGTGGCTTGTTCGCCTATTCTCATGAACTTGTTGGTGCGGCGCTTCTGGATTACTGGAACTATCCGAAACGGATCGTTGATGCAACTCTGTACCATCATGATCTGGACAAATTACAGAAGCTTGATAAAGGGACCTTTTCCTTGTGCGCAGTCATCTCTTTAGCAAGCTGTTTCTGTCGCTACTTTGGCATTGGTTTTCAGGCGGCGAAAGAAATTGATTTGACCCTGTGCCACGGCTCGCTGGCTCTCGAAGCCAATCCGATGGTTATCGAGGATCTGAAAGAAATGTTCTACCCGGAGTTTGTCAAGGAGCGTAATCTTTTTCTGACGTGACAATGAGCCAAATGTACGGCTGTCAGCAACAGGGGATGTGATCAATGTGTAAAAAGATATTTATTGCTGCAACCGGCCAGAATTGCGGCAAAACAACCACCAGCCTGTCGCTGTTGCATCGGGCGCGCGAAAAATATCCGCGAATCGGTTTTATCAAACCTTTTGGACCCAAGCGTACGATATATCAGGGGCGCCCGATCGATATTGATGCTGCGCTGATAGCTCAGGTCTATTCTATGGATGATCGGCTTGATCTGATGTCACCGGTTGTTCTTGATGCGCATACCACGCGCAGGTATCTCGATGGTGAGGCGGACAGCTCGGCGTTATTGGAACAAATTACCCGGGCGGTACGACAACTGGAGCAGGAGTGTGATTTTCTTATCATCGAAGGAGCTGGACATTCCGGGGTCGGCTCGGTCATGGGATTGAATAACGCCCAGTTGGCAAGTCATCTGGAGGCTCCAGTGCTGATCGTCGCGGGTGCCGGAATCGGCCAGGTCATTGATGATCTGCATTTGAATCTGGCCCTGTTTCGTGAAGCGGGTGCTGACGTCCGGATGATCCTGTCCAACAAATTATTGAAGAGTAAACGCGACTCGACCCTCCATTATTTGGAAAAAGCGTTCGCAAGAACCGACATCAGGGTGGTTGGTGGTTTCAACTATTCACCCGTGCTCGCCAACCCAACTCTGAAATATCTCTCTGAATTATTACAGGTAGAGCTTAAGGCAGAGCCGCATCAGATCCGCCGTATTGTTCATAACGTCCTGATTGGTGCCGCCTCAACCCAGCGGGTGGTCGATCTACTTCACGATTCAAGCCTGGTGATTGTCAACAGCAGTCGCGATGAAGTACTGGTGATGTTGGCGACCCTCTATCACCTGGTACGGTTCCGCAGCAAACTGGCGGGGATCGTCATTGCCGGCATCGTGCCGATGGCGGATATCGTTCAGCAAGTTGTCGATGATTCAAGGATTCCTTACCTTCGTTGCCAGTCTTCGGTTGCCGAAGTCTATACCACGATTCAGGCTGATGTTGCCAAGATCGGCATCGATGATCATGAAAAGATCGAGCTGATTCATCGTCTTGCTGAAACAGAACTCGACTTTGACCGGATTGATCGTGTTTTTTAGCCCTCAACCTGAACGCCTGGCCCTTAAGCCCAGCGTCCGAGGAAGTTGCCGCCATGGGATTTTTCAATAAATTGTTCGGCACTAAAACCAGTGTCGAGTCATTGCAGCGTGCGGTCGAGCAAAAGCGCTATGCCGATGCCGTTTATCTGGCAGATGAGTTGAACAGTCATCCCCTTGACGATGATAGTGTCGCGTTGGTAGCCCAATGGCGAACAAAGGCCGGTGATGGTTTGGCACGTCTGAATCTGCTTGAAGCCAGAGCTAAACAGGATAGCGGCGAAGTCGACGAAGCAAATGATTATTTTGCTATGGCCTTGCAGTATGCCTACAGTGATGATTTAAAGGAGGAAATAGCTCAGGCGCGTCAGCTTCCTTTTGAGGTTCTGTCCCCCCGCGAGTCCGACCCCGGACCTGGATGTGGCACCTGTGTTTCGGCAGACGCTAACCAATCAGACCGGGATGCTTTGGCCGATGTCGATGATGCCATCCATTTCGATTTAATCCTGACCTCCTATCCCGAAAGTCAACGAGAGCGTTATCAACATCGGAGCAAACACTTTGTTGAGGCATTTTTGCTCTCCCACGGGGGAAATGATGTTCAGGCTGATGAACTGTTCAAAAAAGAAAAAAAGGCTGATCGGGACGATCTCTATTGGTTTGAGGTAGGTTCGCTGCAAGCGCGTATGGGGCATCTGACTGAGGCCAGAGACTTTCTCGAACGGTCATTGCAACAAAATCCGGACCTGTTTTTGGCCGTTGAGGCTCTGGTTCAGGTATTGCTGGCATTGGGACAGGCCGACGATGCTCGCATCTTTGTCGAGGGAAGGATCCCTGCTGACAGTGAGGATGATTTTTCCCCCTACCATGCCCTGCTGGTGAATATTCATAGTCAGCGTCACGATTGGCCGGCAGCGGTCGTTCATGTGCGCCACTGTCTGCAGAGAGGTTACAGCGATCCGGGTTTTGTTGCCCTGGCGGCGGCGGTGATGGAAAAAGTTGGGGATTTTGCAGAAGCAGAAGGTTTATTGAAAAGACTGCCAAGTAGTGGTGGTTGTAAAGGCAGTTATATCAATCTGTCGTTGGCCGAATTTTATCTGCGCCATGAACGCGAACTGGAAAAGGCTTTTTCAAGCTTTAACGCGGCAGTTAAGCAAGAGCCTGGTAACCCGCGCTGGCGCTTGCGTCTGGCACAGACCTGCTTCGCCCGTAAATGGCACAAGGACGGCTTGCAGCTGTTGCAGCAGCTTGGTGATACTTCCACCCTGCCGGCGGAGATGGAAACTGAGGTCAAAGAAATGCTGGCTCATTACGGCAATTCGCCAGTTTAGGCAGCGCTATAGTGACTTTACCGGACAGCGCAGGTTGCTGTAAAGATGGACCTTTTGGTCTTTTATTAGTTTTCTTGAATAATTTGGCGGTCTTGATATAATGCCTGCACTTTTAATGGACGGGTTTCCCCGACGGCAAGGATAAGTGAATGGATGGTAGTGTGGCAGATGCCGTCAGTCAGCAATTTAAGAGCCCTTGGGACTTTGCCCAGTTGCTGGAGCAGATCGACATGGGTATTCTCGTCCTCGATCTTGGCCGGCAACAGGTTGACTATTGCAATGCCGCTCTGTTCGATGTGTTAGGGGATAATTCTCTGTGCCACAGCTATGAACGCCTTTATGCATTGTTTGTCGCACCGGCTGAACAGTCAGCTATCCCTGCCCGCAGCTCCCATCAGGTGCTTTATCAGGAACGCCTGTATGGCTATACGATTTATCGCGCCGCACCGCGCTACTGTTGTCTTTTTGTCCGTGATATCACCGAAAAACAACGTCTGGAATCGATTGCCCAGGCCATCAATGCCATGGATAACTTGGGGTTTGTTTTTTCCGGCATTCGTCACGAAATCGGCAATCCATTAAATTCGCTTAAAATGGCATTAATGGTACTCCAGAAAAGTAATGGTCATGAAAGTCGTGAAACCCTGGATGAATATATTGAGCGTGCATTGGCCGATGTCGGGAGGATGGAATATCTGCTCAAATCGCTGAAAGCCTTCAGCTTGTATGAACGGGTAGAGCTCCATGAGATGTCTCTTGTCGAATTTATGGAGAAATTCATCGCCCTGGTTGAACATGATTTCCACGCTAGCGGCATTAGAATCCGCACCACTATTCCATTGGATATTGGGCAGGTCAGGGTTGATGAGCGCGCGCTCCATCAAGCTCTGTTGAATATTTTTAACAACGCTGCCGAGGCATTAAAGGGGTGTCGTGATCCGGAGATATACATTAGCACGCAAAAGCGTGGAGAGTTGGTATGGTTGAAGATCCGTGACAACGGTTGCGGGATCAAGCCGGAACAGAAGAAGCATTTATTTCAACCATTTAACACCAGTAAGCCGCAAGGTAACGGGTTGGGGCTGGTTATTACCAGGAAGCTGCTGGCGATGATGAATGGTGATATCGCTATTGAGAGTTGGCCGCAGCGCGGAACCGAGGTCAGAGTCAGCCTGCCATTGGCGCAAGCAGCTCAAAAAGAACCGCTTCCGGCGGGTCCCCTCCCCTCCATAACAAACTGATTTAGTGAATGGATGTGACATGAAAAAAGTCCTTATTGTTGACGATGAAGCTTCCTTCTTGTTGTCGCTTAAAGATGTCCTGAAGGCGCATCGGGACAAATTTGAAATCCTCACTGCTGAAAATGGCAGTGTCGCTGTTGATTTGCTGCGGGACACCAATTTTGATTTGCTGGTAACCGATTTGCGCATGCCGGAAATGAATGGATTCGAACTGCTGGCATGGGTCAGTCGCCATCAGCCCCAATTGCCGGTGATTGCCATGTCGGCTTTTGGTACGCCGGAGATTGAAGCACGGTTAAGAAAAATGGACACGCTTCAGTTTATTGAAAAACCGGTGGATCTTCCGCTGCTGGAAAAAGCCATTTTCAATGGCCTGAAAGCAGGGGGGAAGAGTTTTATCCGGGGCATTACTCTGGCGACTTTTTTGCAGTTGATGAATGTAGAGAAAAAAAACTGTACCCTGAAAATTGCTGCACCTCAGGGGCCTGCCTATCTTTTTGTCGCCAATGGCGAATTGATCGATGCTGAATATGCCAACCTGAAGGGGTTGGATGCCGCCCTTGAGATTGTCAGCTGGGATGATGCTGAAATCGAGATGGATGGTATCTGCCGACGGCAGGACGATGTGATCAATCTGCCCCTTGGGCATCTGTTGATCGAAGCCTTCCGGATCAAGGATGAAGCAGCAGAAGAAATCAAGAAAAATACTGCAGCAGAGGACCCACTTCCCGCCGCCGAACCTGCTGCGCCTGCATCCGTCGATTCAGTCCTGGCGCGGTCGCTGAGTGCTATCACCAGTGTGCAGGAATTTGCCATTTTTGATTTGCAACAAACCCTGGTCGCAACCAATAGCGGGGTCTGTACGATTGCGAGCTTTGATGTTGATGCATTTGCCCAGGCACTGACAGCGATTGCCGAGGATCTTGATTGGGGTCAATACCGCTCAATGACTCTAGGTACGACGAAGCGTAATCGCTATCTGTTACTGAATCAGCCCCAGCAACAGCTGGTACTCAAACTCAAGCCGGGAGTGCAGGCAGCCCAGGTTAAAAAGGAAATTGAGCGCATTGCCGGGCTATGATGTCAATGGCGGAACGGCTGATACCCAAAGATGGTAGTGCTGGAGGAAATGAATAAGTATGAGCTATGTTATTGAGGAATTAAAAATGATTCCGGGAGTGCTTGGAGCCTGTTTTGTCCAGGCAGATATCGGTGTTACTGCAGCGAATCTGCCGGCTGTTTTCAAAAAAGAGCGGCTCGAATTGATTGGTAACTCGCTGGCAAAAATCTACGCTGCCGGGGCAACCAGTCTGGATGAATTTTCCTGTTTGTCGCTGCACTTTGATGAGTCAATTGTCGTTGCCCGCGCCCTTGGTGCCGACACCTTTTGTTTTGTCATCTGCGACCCTGCTTATAACCTCAATCCCCTGATCATGTCTCTGGATTTACTGCAAGAAGAGATCGGTGAACATAGTGGTCGGGAAGGATAGAACTATGGCAACAGCAAAAGACTTTGTTACACGGATCAGCAAGGTGCCCGGTGTTTCAGGATGTTTATTGATCAAGCGCGACGGCACTCTGGTGGGCCGTGCCGTTGAGGATCCGGAAAACTACACGATCCTGATGCAGATCAGCGGCAGTCTGGCCCATGATATCCAGGAGAATATCGGGGCAAGTAGCTGCCGGTCTGTAAACTTTGGCTGCCGGGACGAGGGCAACTTCTATGTGTTTCCTATCGACAATTATCTGCTGGGTGTTGTAGCTCAGATGGGAGAAGATCACATCGAAATGCTTGATGAGGTTTATCGCTTGATCGGTCGGGTTACGACCGGAAATTCCTGAACCGCCTGGTGCTAACCTGCAAGATCGGTTTTTAAGGGAGAATTTATGTTGGATTTAGTACGCCAACGGCGCAGCGTGCGTGTGTTTAAACCACAATCGGTTGAAGCGCAAAAGATGGAGTTGCTTGCTGAAACTTTGTTACGTGCTCCTACCTCGAGAAATCTGCAGCCCTGTCACTTTGTGATGATTCAAGAGCGCCAACTTCTGGATAAATTGATCAATGCCAAGCCCCATGGCACGACGTTTTTTGCTACCGCGCCGCTGGCTGTAGCAATAGCTGCTGATCCCGGTGTTTCGGATGTCTGGATCGAAGATGCCGCTGTTGCCGCGACCTTCGTGCAGTTGGTTGCTGAGGATCTTGGATTGAAAAGTTGTTGGGCTCAATTGCGTTTGCGCCGGCATAGTGATGACATCAGCGCCTCTGACTACGTCAAGGAATTGCTGGAACTGCCGGCCGGGATGGAGGTCCCGATCGTCATTGCCATAGGATACCCCGATGAAAAAAAGGCCGGTCATTCAGCAAACGCATTACGCACTGAAAAGATCCACCATGACCGTTTTAACTCCTAGATTTTGCTGTTATTGATCAGTTTTTTTGAGCCAAGGGGTTGATTTCCATTTAAGGAAATGACACCCTGAGGGACAAAGCAGGGCAAATGTGGTGCCTTGTCTATTTGTGACTTAAAATAACAGGAGATGACATGACAGTAGTAGAAACAGGGAGCAAAATTAAAGTTCATTACACCGGCACCTTTGATGATGGCGAAGTTTTTGACAGCTCACGCCAGGCAGAACAACCTTTTGAGTTTGAGGTAGGTGCCGGTCAGGTGATCCCTGGGTTTGAGAACGCCGTAGTCGGTATGAAAGCCGGAGAAACCAAGCAGGTGCGTTTTACTGAAGAAGAGGCCTATGGACCTTACAATCAGGAAATGATCTTCGATGCGGATCCCAGCCAGTTTGAAGAAGGTCTGTCTCCCGAAGTGGGGCAACAGTTTCAGACCCAGATGCAGGATGGAACTCCATTGTTGCTCACCGTGAAAGCGGTCAGTGATGATAAGATTACCCTGGATGCCAATCACCCGATGGCCGGTAAGGCTCTTAATTTTGATCTGGAAGTGATCGAAGTGGGCTAATTAAGTCCGCAAGCAACATCAGAAACTTCATTTTATCCGGCCCGATATTTTTGTATCGGGCCTTTTTTATCGTGGGTCAGCAGATTCAGTGGCTGATAGCCAGCCCCCAGGCAAGGACAATAAGGAACAAGGCCAGGGTTCCGCACCACATATTATTGCGGTCGGACGTTTTGTTTTTCCCCGGCCAGAGGGAAAAAACCACCGCCAGTATTAACCCACTGATAAAGCCGAACAGATGGGCGCCAATATCGGTGTTTTCGTCACCGACCCCGAACATAGCGAGTAACCCCAAAGCCGCCGCAAGGGGCAATGGCCAGCGGCGCCACAAACTGGAGCGGTAGCGTAACAGGTTGTAGAGAGCCAGTAAGCCAAGAGCGCCAAAAACGGCGGTTGAGGCCCCGATCGAACGATGGGAGGATGATTGCACCAGCGCATTGAGGCTGTTACCCAGAGCGCCGGCAACCAGGATAAGGAAGAACGCCACCCCGGATCCCAGCGTGCGGCATAGTCGGAGCATCAAAACACCACCAAAAACAAGGTTGCTGAGTAGATGCAGGGGGCCGGAATGTAAGGTCAGGGCAGTGATGATGCGCCACCACTGGCCGCTGCGGATAAGGCTGACATCGGCGCTGCCCAGTGCAAGCCAGTCGATGTTCTGTAATCCAAACAATGGCAATTGCTGATGGCTGAGCGGGTGGAAGAGGAGCAGGGAAAAAATAATCCAGATGGTTGTTGCCTGGTTGTTTTTTAAGCTGGTAGCGGCGGGTGGCGGAGGTGGCCAGTTGCGGTTTTCCTGCTCATAGCTGGTTAATTCCTGCAGTGCCTGCTGAAAAGCCGAGACGGGAACCAGCAACTGAAGATCATCACCATTCTTTTCACTGCGCCAGGGGATATCGCGTGCCTGGAGGACTAAGGACCAGTGTTTGAGCTGGCGTTTGCTCAGCGAACGGGTGGCAAGCCCATCGTCAAGCTGGGTGGGAATAGCAATCCAATCGGGGCGATCAATGTCGTGAACCGATTTAACGTCCATGCCCTATCATGACAGAAAGTGATTTTTAAGGGGCAGTCTTTTTGTTGATCAAAACAGGATGACATCCCTTGTTGACAGGAAACGGCTACAATGATGGAAAACTATTACAAAAAGGGGCTCAGTGTTCGGCTGCTGGCTGTTGAATTGACTCTGTGGCCGCAGATTGTCGCCGCGGTTGAAGCGCAGTGCACCGCCGTTTCGGGCCGGCAGTTGTTGGAAAAGCTCGCAGTCATTCCGGTGGCTCCGAGCCGTGCCAGCAGAAGGCTTGGTTGTTATGCTTTTCGTGGCACCGAGCCGGTGGCGATCCGGCTGCAGTTTGCTCAGGAAGCGGATAACCTGCGTCAGACCTTTCTGCATGAGGTTGCCCATGCCTGTGACCATCTGAGTCAGCAAAGCGGAAGCCGGCGGATCGCACACGGCAACAGCTGGCGACAGTGGGCCCTTGCCCTGGGAATCGACACTGCCACGACCGGTCGTAGCGCAGCGCTTGTCGCCTTACATCAGCAGCGGCGCAAACTGGTGGCAATCTGCCTGGAGTGTGATGCAGAAATTTATCGGGTACGACGGCTGAACCGCAACCATCGTTATCTTCATCCTCCCTGTGGTGGAGTCCTCAAGCCGTTGTGAAG
>JAWOFG010000067.1:0-3532 GCA_046482365.1 Pelovirga sp.
TTTTTGTTGATCAGGGACCTGTCTGTTTCTTCTCGGCAACCCGGCAATCCCGGGGACCTCGTGATTTTATGCCAGTGCCTGGTTGAATCTTTAATACTTCCCAAACTCATCGTCATCCAGAGCAATGGGTTTTTTGGCGGCAATCTTCTTTGGCGGTTGTGCGGGTGCTGATTTATCCCAGCCGCTGCTCTTTGCTGCTGCACTTTTCTGCGGAACGGCTCGCACATTGCTGTGGGCGCTGCTGCCTTGCTTTAAGGTAAAGCGCATCAGCATCTCGCGCATCTGTGCCGCCTGACTGGAGAGTTCTTCAGAGGCAGCGGCGCTTTCTTCGGCGCTGGCGGTATTCTGCTGGGTTACCTGGCTGATCTGACTGATCCCCTGGTTGATCTGGCTGACACCTTGGGCCTGCTCGGAACTGGCAGCAGCGATCTCGGCAACCAGATCAGTGACTTTGCCGATACCGCTGACGATGGACTGCAGGGCTTCGGCGGTCTGGTCGGCGATGGTGGTGCCGTTGGCGGTTTTCTGAACCGAGCCTTCGATCAGTTCGCTGGTCTCGGCGGCTGCCTTGGCGCTGCGGGCAGCGAGGTTCCGTACTTCTTCAGCAACCACGGCAAAACCCTTGCCGTGCTGACCGGCACGGGCGGCTTCGACGGCGGCATTCAGGGCCAGCAGGTTGGTCTGGAAGGCGATCTCGTCAATGACCTTGATGATCTTGGAGATACTCTGGCCGGCCTCATTGATTTCGGTCATGGCCGCCACCATGTCCTGCATCTTGCGGCTGCCCTGTTCGGCAGCATTGCGGGCTTCAGCAGACAGCTGGTTGGCGGTGTTGGCGTTTTCGGCGTTGGTGCCGGTTTGCGACGAGAGTTGATTGAGCGATGCGGAAATCTCTTCCAGGGAACTGGCGGATTCGGTGGCGCCTTGCGACAGGGCCTGACTGGAATCGGCCACCTGACCGGAACCGGACGCGATCTGCTCAGCGGCGACCTGGATCTGCCCGAGGATATCATTCAGATTAAGCACCATGGTCTGCAAAGCCAGGCCGAGCTGATCTTTCTCCGAGGCCAGCTGCACCTCAACGTTCAGGTTGCCATCGGCAATCTGCTCGGCCGCCTCGGCGTTGCGCGACAGGTTCCCGGCCATACTATCCAGAGCTTCGGCAAGGGTGCCAATTTCATCACCACGATTCATGTTCAGTCGCATGCTGAAATCCCCTTTGGCTATTTCCTGAGCCAGGTTGATCCCTTGAATCACCGGTTTGACAATTGAGCGAGCCAGCAGGTACACCAGCAGCGAGCCGATGGTGATAAATATCAGAGACAGGATCATGATCATATTGCGCATCGCTGGAAGAAGATGAAAAACATCGTCCCTCCCAGCTCCTACCGCCATGGACCAGCTGGTTCCGGGAATCGGGTGGTAACCAAAAAAACTTTCGCTGCCCATAAAAGGATAGGCATCAAAGCCGGTTTCGCCACGCGTCATGCGCTCGAACATCTTGGCAAGGTTGGTGAACTCCGGTTTTGTTTTTGCTTCTTCAATAAAGTTTGTCTGATTGAGAACGAAGTCGCGGTTGCTGTGGGCGATCAGTGTCCCCTTGCCGTCGATAATATAAGAGTAGCCCTTTTCTCCAAAACCGATACCATCCGTCACTTCACTAAGCCATTGAGCATCGAGACGCGCTAAAAGCACACCGGATATTTTTCGATTATCGTCGCGGATTGGTACTGCGATAATCATTGCCGGTGTATTGGTGACCCTCGAAATGAGAACATCCGAAATATTTGGGGTTCCCTGCATGGCCTGTTTGAAAAAGTCCCTGTGGCTGACCTGATTGGTGCTACCGTCAGGATATCTTAAGGCTCCATCGGGTGAGATAATTCCGATGCCCAAATACAAGCCCAGATAGTTGTTTTGCTGAGTCATCAGGTTCAGGGCCGCCTTTTGTCGGTCCCAGTCCATACTTTTGATATCGGCATTTTCTGCCAGAACACTGACCGTTGCCAGATGTTGTTCAAGGACCTCGGCAATGATATCCGCACCGTACTTCGCTATCTGCGGGATATTTGATTCGACCTGGTTTTTCAAGGCCGAAGCCGCCTGATAATATGACAAAACACCAATGCTGGCCGATATCAGGATCATGAGAAGGAGAACCCCTCCAATAAGTTTTTTTCCGATACTCATACTGTTAAAACTGAACATGTAAACTCCTGTACTTTTGGTTTAATAGGCATAATGTGGTAAGTAGTTAAAATAGAGCGTTAGATCGCAGAGGAGCGAGATTATTGGTGCCCGGCGGTCTGGATTCGCATCAAATGTCCCCCATTTATGGAGCTTTTTTCAGGCACAAGGACTGCTGCCATGCGGCCCTTTAATGTCAAGTAGACAGGTTACGACTTAGTACGAGGGATGATTATTGTTAGACCGTGTCTCTTTCTTCAAGCTCTTCGTCTTCCAGCAGGGCCTCGATGTTCAGCAGAATCTTGACCTGCTGGCCGATTTTGCCCATGCCGGCGATATAGTTTTTACGATTACGCCCGGTGCCAGGCGGTGGCTCGATTTCGTTGGCCGGGATGGTGATAACTTCACTGACCTTGTCCACCACCAGGCCGACGGAATAGTCGTTAACATTGACGACAACGATACAGGTGCGCTCATCATACTCGCGATGGGACAAACCGAAGCGGCGGCGCACATCGATAATCGGGATCACCTTGCCGCGCAGGTTCAGTACGCCGATGACATGTTCGGGCAGATCCGGCACGGCAGCAATCGGCTGAATGCCGATAATCTCGATGACGTGGCGGATCTCCAGACCATAGCCTTCGCTGGCCAGATCGAAGGTCAGGTACATCCCTTCCATGGAATCCTCATCTATAATTGAGCGATTAATTTCTATAGCCGTCATGGGATCATCCTTTATCATATAAAAATACTAATCAACATCGAGCAATCTGATATCAAGTGGGTTTTGATACACATCAATGTTCTACTAAAGCGGACATGGTTTGGTTTTTATAATTGTATCTTAATCTATTAAATAAGTCCAATGGAACATTGCATTGTAAGGATTCTATTAGATTTTGATGATATTCTTCTCTACAAGTCTTTCTGTACGCAAACATGAAGATTAAATCAGTTGGTAGCCACCTCGACCCACCCAACACTCAGAATAGTATAAAGCCGGTCGCGTCTTATAAATCATCCTGCATTGTTTCGACGGTCGAAGTTGGTCTGAGATAGGCAGTTACTGGAACTCCTGGCCTACGAGAAACGCCATCAGTCTGGTGACCGGGGGCGTTTTGTCCTTAAACTTTTGGAAATCGGAAAATCCTACGGATTCGCCCCTGATTTCCCCAGTTGATGTTTTAGTGAAAGTCCTCTTCGCGCTGGTGTCTGACCGCGAGAATTGTAATCGTTTTGTTGTCCTCAATTTCAAAGAGAGCAACATAGCCCCTTGCACCAAAGGAGATAATCAATTCTCGAAGCAAGGGGTCTTCTGATGTGGCCTTACGGCAAGTGAAGG
>JAWOFG010000111.1:0-8089 GCA_046482365.1 Pelovirga sp.
AGGAGTCCTCCTTCGCCTGCGCCGGCCGTACTGGCAGCAAAAGCAGAAGAAGAAAAGGTCAGCAGGGCGATCAGGGTATTACGTAATGTGGTTTTCATGGTGTCCTCCTATAAAGAGCTGCTGAAGATCAGCATGCTGTGTTGTTGACATGTTATAAAGCAGAGAGCGTGCCAACTCCCGGAGATTCTTCCATAATAACTTTTAACCACATGAATCTATTGAGAAAAAAATTGCATGGAAGCTTTTGTGGGAGGCTTGCAGAACTTTCTTAGTCACTGGATCTATATAGGTAAAACATACAGGCAGAGCCCACATGATGCGCACCCATTCCCGGATTTGAAATATAACTATCTGTTATTGTTATTAAAAATGACTGTATAAAGTCTTTATATGGGTTTTTGCGGGAAAGATATTTTATTTATGTCATCTGCAGGATAGGGGGGGACAAAATTGAATATTCTTTGACCGCACCAGGAACCTTTCGCAGCATTACTTTGTAGCAGGGTTCTTCGTTGCACTGGCTTCCGGCGTCATGGTATGTATTTTTTGTTTGATTTATTGGGGCAAAAAAAAGGGCAAAAAAATCTTGAATTTTGCCATCCTGTTAAAATGTGACAATCTGTTCCCCTTTTTGCTGAACTTGTCACCAACCAAAGAGGCATGATCATGATACCGGATATTCAATTACAGCAGATTGCTGCCGACATTTCAGCCGCGCAAACCGATGTGCGGCAAATCGACTCATTTTCTGCCCGTTATCCCGCTTTCGATCTTGAGTCTGCTTATGCCGTCGCCCGAATTCAACACCAGCAGCGGCTTGATCAGGGAGCGACAATGGTTGGCCGCAAAATTGGTTTCACCAATCCAGCCATGTGGGCACGCTTTGGCGTTCATCAGCCTCTATGGGCTCCTTTGTATCAAAAGACGGTTGCGTATATCGACCAAGCTGAGGTGGCCTGTTCCCTTGGCGGCTTTACCGAGCCGAAGATTGAACCGGAACTGGTTCTGCATTTCCACCGTACACCACCAGTGACTGACGATCCGGCGGCAATTCTCGCCTGTGTTGACTGGGTCGCACATGCCTTCGAGATTGTTCAGTCTCATTACCCCAACTGGGAGTTCTCTGCTGCCGATGTGGTCGCTGATGATGTCCTGCACGGTGCCCTGTTGATCGGTCCGCCCTGTAACATCGCTGAGCTGGGTCCCGGATTGATAGAGAGGCTAAAAACCTTTTCCGTCGCCCTTTACGCTCAGGGAGACCTGCGCGAAACCGGAGAAGGTCGCAATGTCCTTGGGTGCCCGGCAACAGCGGTTGCCTATCTGCAACAGGTTCTTGATCAACAGCCAGAGTGTTCCACCCTGCAGGCCGGCGAACTGGTCACTACCGGAACAATTACCACCGCATTGCCGGTCAAGGCTGGTGAAACCTGGGAAACCCGCATTTCCGGGCTGGATGTGCCAGGACTGAAAGTGCGTTTCACCCGATAGAGGTTGTCGTTGTTTGATTGCGGACAGCTTGACGTCATCGCTGCCGGCGCCCAGGCTGATTTAATCAGGCATTAGAGTAGACACTCAGCACTGTTACCGTGGCGAGTATCAGGACCATCCCCAAAACTTGCGGCCCAGCCAGGATTTGGTTTAAAACGATGGCACCGAACAGTGATGCTGTGACCGGTTCGATCATGGCTACAATAGAGGCAACGGCCGGGGCCGTATGCTTCAGACCGATGATATAAAGAACAAATGAGATTCCTGCACCGAGTGCCCCCAGCCCCGCGAAAAGGGGCCAGTCCTGTGTCCGCAGGGCGGCCGCGATCTGGGCTCCATCGCTCGGCCAGATCAGGATGATCACAAGTACCGCAAATGCTATAGAGAGTATCGCCTGCGGGCTGCCATGCGGTGCCGCATATTTAAAGCCGAAAATGAAGATTGCATAGGAAAGCCCGGCAAGCAGTCCGGCGGCGATACCGGTCAGGGTGATTTCACTTGCACCGATCTTGTACGCCTGGGTAAGCAACAGAATGCCGAGCATTACCAGTATGATTGCCGTCCATTTCAGCGCGGTTGGTCTTTCAAGTTTTAAAGCGAAGGACACGAGATAGACGAACACAGGTGCGCAGTACATCAATGTCGATGCAACCGCGATGCTTCCTTGCGAGATACTGATAAAATAAAAAGCGAAGTTCCCAGTGACACCGATACCGGCAATCATCGCCCATAGCCATAGCCATGGACTGGTCAGACCGCTACCGAAAGGAGACAGCATTAACCAGACGAGGAAACACAGCAACCCGATTGTCCCTCGGCAGAAAGAGACGACAAGGGCATCCCAACCCTCGGCCATAAGAAGACCGCCGATGCCACTTGACAGGCCCCAGAAAAGTGCCGCCAGCGCAATAAATGTTGTACTCCTCGCCCTCACCATCTCAACTCACTATTCCAGGATGAGATAAAAAAACGGCCTAATTCCCTGGACAGAGGTTGAGCCATTTTTTAACTGAAGCATAGAACGCTATCAAAACCCCCATAACGAACATTGTAACAAAACATTTGCTTTGCCGCAGAAGATGAAGATATGCGCAGGCTTATTCCGGCCAGCGTTAATAGATGGAATCTTGCTCGATCCATGCTTCCGGAAATTCACTTCGTTCGTGCAACAGAGGCGGATTTCCCCTCATGATGTTCTCCTCTGATGCGCGGGTATTTTTCCCTAATCGATGTTGTGGCACTTAACATTCAGGAACTCATTACTCTTCGTTCTTGGAGCTTTGTCATAACAGAACAGTTATTTTGTTTTCTGGATTTTTGAATATAGTCGATTATACTTAAGTCACTAAGAAATGAGCTGTTATTGAGCTTTTTATCGGTCACCACTGTAACTATGCGAACAAGGAGGAAAAATCATGCCGGAGTTTGCCCATCCTTTCAGTGTCCTGAAAAATGATCGCTTGCTGACCCATGAGGAACTGGTGCGGGCGATTCGCCTGATGGTTGCTGCTGAATATGAGGCTATTCAGCTGTATCAGCAGCTGGCCGAATCGACGGACAATGTTCTGGCGCAAAAGGTCCTGCTGGACGTTGCCGACGAGGAAAAGGTTCACGCTGGAGAGTTTTTGCGTTTACTTAAGGAACTTGATCCTGATGAAGAACGGTTTTACCAGGAAGGAGCCCAGGAGGTCGAAGAGGACTTTTTAGGTGTGACACCAGTCGCACAGGGACCGGAAGAGGCTAACCCGTCTCAGCCATCCGTCAGTCATGGCCTCGGAATCGGCAGCTTGAAAAAATAATAATCCAATCACAAGGAGGCATAAATGGACTTATTGCGTAGAGAACTGGCTCCTATCAGTCAGCAGGGCTGGAGCGAAATCGACAACATGGCGAGAGAAACCCTGGTTGCCAATATTTCCGGTCGAAAATTTATCGATATCGACGGCCCTCACGGGATCGAGCATTCCTGCGTCACCCTCGGGCGCCTGTCCATTCCAAAAGCACAGAAAACGGACAAGGTCGGCTATGGCATCCATCAGGTCCTACCTCTGGTTGAAGCGCGCATGAACTTCAGCCTGCAGACCTGGGAACTGGACAACATCGAACGCGGCGCCAAGGATATTCAACTCGAACCCCTGGTAGAGGCCTGTCGTGAGATCGCCACCTTTGAAGAAAAAGCCATTTATGAAGGATTTGAGCCCGGCCATATCGTTGGACTGACGACAATCATCGCGGGGAAAGAAATTCCCCTGTCTCTTGATATGGATGTCATTGTCGATGCCGTTTCCGAAGGACAGACCAGAATGCTCAAGGACGGTGTCGAAGGCCCGACCGACCTGGTTGTCTGTGGTGCCCTGTGGAAGTTTCTGGCACGTTCAACCCCCGGCGGTAGCCTGCGCTCTTTGTTGGAAAAACAGATCAAGGGCAGTGTCATCTATTCGGAATTTGTTCAGGACGCCTTACTGGTGGCAGGTCGCGGTGGAGATCTGGAACTGACGATCGGTCAGGATTTTGCTGTGGGCTACCATAGTCATACCTCCAGCGAGGTCAATCTGTTCGTGACCGAATCATTAACCTTTCGCGTCGTAGCCCCTGAGGCCGTTGTTGGTTTTAAGTTGAAGCAGGATAAATAGAATAACGACGATAGCTACCCCCAAGGAGAAAAAATGGGAACTCACTGGATTGACGAGGGCTGCATCAATTGTGGCGCTTGTGCGCAAGTTTGTCCGGTTGACGCAATCACCGAACAGGGAGAAACTCACGTCATTGACAAGGAGGTTTGTACCGATTGCGGTAATTGCGATACGGTATGTCCGGTGGATGTAATCCACTGGGAATGATGGGGCTGACCAGGGTGCTTCGACTTGTTTTTTGCACCCCTAAGGCCCTGATCTTTTTGCAGGAACGACAGGTCTCTCGCTGATTGCAGGAGGCCTGCCGAGCACCTTCTTTATCTTCTGAATCATCAGGGTCCTTGGCCGTGGTATATCGTTTCCTCCAGGAAAACCTGGATGGGTTCTGCCAGAACAGGCACTAAAACATCAAGAGGGAGCCTCCTCTTAAGAGTTCCCTCTTGATGTTGTTTCAATTTTTAAACAGTTCACCAAAGTTACTTGGGCCACTGCTCCAGATTCAGGCCCGATACTTTTTCAACTATCCTCACCACCTGATGACTGTAACCATATTCATTGTCATACCAGACATAGAGAACGCAGCGATTCCCCTGGACGATGGTGGCGAGGGAATCCACGATTCCTGCGTAACTTGAGCCGACCATATCGGAGGATACGGCTTCGGGTGAGTTGGTGTAATCGATCTGATCCTGCAGGGGCGATTCCAGCGACATGCCGCGCAGGTAAAGATTGAGCTCATCGACGCTGGTTTCCTGCTCCAGGGTCAGGTTGAGGATCGCCAGAGAGACGTTGGGGGTCGGCACGCGGATGGCATTGCCGGTCAATTTGCCGGCCAGTTCAGGTAAGGCCTTGGCGACCGCCTTAGCGGCGCCGGTTTCAGTAATGACCATGTTCAACGGGGCGCTACGACCACGTCGTTCTTTGTTGTGATAATTGTCAATCAGATTCTGATCGTTGGTATAGCTATGACAGGTTTCGACATGACCATTTTCAATACCAAAACGATCGTTGACCGCCTTTAACACCGGGACAATGGCGTTAGTGGTACAGCTGGCGGCAGAGAGTATCTGGTCTCCTTCTTCCAGCAGTTCATTGTTGACGCCGTAGACAACGTTGGGTATATCCCCTTTACCGGGTGCGGTCAGCACGACTTGGGATGCGCCGGGGCGCAGATGACGGGACAGCCCGGCGCGGTCGCGCCATTTGCCGGTATTGTCAATAACGATAGCATTATTGATGCCGTAGCTGGTGTAGTCGATCTCTTCCGGGGACTCAGCGTAAATAATCCGAATCTGATTGCCGTTGGCAACGATGGAACTCTGTTCTTGATCGACGATGATAGTGCCTTTGAAGTGGCCGTGAACCGAGTCGCGGCGCAGCAGGCTGGCCCGTTTGGCGAGGTCATCATCACTGCCTTTGCGTACCACCGCAGCGCGTACGCGCAGTTTGTCGCCACCTCCGGCCTGTTCAATCAGGATGCGTGCCAGCAGACGACCGATACGCCCGAAGCCGTACAAAACGACGTCGCGCGGTGCGCTGAGCTGGTGTCCTTTGCCGGTATTCAGGCTACTGAGCTGTTCAGTAACAAAAGTGTGGATATCCTTGTCTGACTGTTCCTGATAACGCAAAACCAGTTTGGCCAGATCGACCTTGGCTGGGGCCAGATCCATTTCGGCCATCACCTGCAGGATGGGATAGGTGTCCTTAACCCAGATTTCACGGTTGATGATCTGGCGCGCAAAACGATGAACACGCAGGATGTCGATCGTTGACTGGTTGACCAGATTGCGGTCAAATACCGTGCAAATGACTTCGTGATCGCGGTACAACTTGCCGATCAGTGGAATCATTAATTCGGCAATGGCTTCCCGCTCTTTCCAGTCCTTAAAATAATCCCCTACCGCTGTTTCACCCATGGCCGTTTCCTTTCGTTTTGCGAATGTTTTTTAAGTCTTATGCGATCTGTGATATACCAACCGTTAAAATCCAGCGTATACTAGAAGATCTAAATGCCTATTGCAACTGTTTGCAGGCTGCAAACGGGGCTATGGCGGAGCGCAGGCGCGACGTCACGGCAGCGCCCTTAATCCAAACAAAGATGGGGAGGAATTATTCATGACCGAGGTAGTGAACTACAAAGATCTGGGACTCGTCAATTCGCGTGAACTGTTTCGCCAGGCTGTTTCCGGCGGGTACGCAATTCCTGCGTATAATTTCAACAATCTTGAGCAGTTGCAAGCGATTATCACGGCTTGTGCGGAAACCAGCTCACCGGTCATTTTGCAGGTCAGCAAAGGTGCGCGCAGCTACGCCAACGAAACCATGCTCCGTTTTATGGCGATGGGCGCGGTTCGCATGGCGCGGGAAATGGGCTCAGAGATTCCGATTGTCCTGCACCTGGATCATGGTGATTCCTTTGAAACATGCAAAAGCTGTATTGAATCAGGGTTTTCCTCGGTAATGATTGATGGTTCTCATCTGCCTTATGAAGAGAATATCGCCCTGACCCGTAAGGTGGTTGAATATGCCCATCAGTATGATGTGACTGTCGAAGGGGAGTTGGGGGTTCTGGCCGGCATTGAGGATGAGGTCGTGGCCGAGCACTCAACCTACACCCAGCCGGAGGAAGTGGAAGATTTTGTCAGTAAAACCGGTGTTGACTCTTTGGCCATTTCCATCGGTACCAGCCATGGTGCGTTCAAATTCAAGGTCAAGGAAGGGGAAGAACCACCACCACTGCGTTTTGATATTCTGGAAGAATGTGAAAAACGGATTCCCGGTTTTCCGATTGTTCTGCATGGTGCTTCCAGTGTCGTGCAAGAGTATGTCGAACTGATTAATAAGTATGGCGGCAAGATGGAAGGGGCCGTTGGTGTCTCCGAAGATCAGTTGCGGCGTGCTGCAGCCAGCGCCGTATGTAAAATCAATATCGACTCAGATGGTCGCCTGGCCGTGACGGCGAAGATTCGTGAATATATGGCCAATGATCCCGGCGAGTTTGATCCGCGTAAATACCTGGGCGCAGCGCGCAAGGAATTGATCAAGCTGATCAAGCATAAGAATGAGACAGTGTTGGGGAGCGCAGGCCGCGCTTAATGGAGGGAAGAAGGATAGTTCATGAGTATTAAATATATTGTCACCGGCGGCGCCGGTTTTATCGGCAGTAATCTGGTGCGGGAACTGAACGCTCGGGGTGAAGGATTATATTAATAACTACCTGCTGCCATCATTGAGAACATAAAATGCAGGTTCGGTGAGTGTTCCTCTTACTTGGAGACTCCATGCTGTTAGTTTCTGTTTATGATTCATGCGCCTGGTGCTGACTCGGCACTCGCAGGGGGCTTAAGGCCGTTGCGGGTGCCGATTGTTTTATGGTGGCACAAACTTTTTTATTGACAGTGTTGCGAAGACAGGTACAGTCAAAGATTGTCTTTTTATCTTTGTCGGAAGGTGTTTGCCTCGGCTCTTGTTGCATCAACGGAGACCGGCAGCGAAGCTGTGATCTTTGTACCCTTTGTTTGTGTGAGAGGAGATCTGGATGAGTAAGGTAATGATTGTCGGGGCCGGCGGTGTCGGCCGCGTAGTTGTTCATAAATGCGCCCAGCGCAAGGATATTTTTTCCGCTATTACCCTGGCTTCGCGGACCAAATCGAAGTGTGATGAGATCGCCGCCGAAATCAAGGGGATGACTGTTAAGACAGCGCAGGTTGATGCCGACAATGTCCCTGAACTGGTGGACCTGATTAGACAGGAACAACCACAACTGCTGATCAATGTCGCCTTGCCCTATCAGGATCTGACCATCATGGACGCCTGTCTGGAAACCGGCGTCGATTATCTTGATACCGCTAATTACGAACCCCACGAAACGGCAAAGTTCGAGTACAGCTGGCAGTGGGCTTATCATGATCGCTTCAAGGAAAAAGGAGTCATGGCGCTGTTGGGTTGCGGTTTTGATCCTGGTGTGA
>JAWOFG010000088.1:0-3874 GCA_046482365.1 Pelovirga sp.
GTTTATAACCATCTTGGACCCGAAGGCAATTACCTGAATGATTTTGGCCCTTACTTCACTGACCGTTACACTACTCCATGGGGAGACGCCGTCAACTTTGACGGGTCGGGAGCGGATGAGGTCCGCAACTATTTTTTTGAAAATGCGTTGTACTGGTTGCGTCATTTTCACGTGGATGCGCTGCGCCTCGATGCTATCCACGGTATTTTCGATTTTTCTGCCCTGCCGTTCCTGCAGGAATTGGCAGAAAAAGTCGGTAGCTTCGCTGCCGAACAGAATCGACCCTTGCCCTTAATTGCTGAAAGTGACCTTAATGATGTTCGTATCATCTGTCCTGTTGAAGATCATGGTTACGGTCTGGACGCCCAGTGGAACGATGATTTCCATCATGCCCTGCACACGCTGCTCACCGGAGAAAAACAAGGCTATTATGCAGATTTCGGCGCAATGGAAGACCTGACTAAAGCCTACCGGGAGGGGTTTGTTTATTCCTGGCGCTACTCAACCTATCGTCAACGCCATCATGGCAGCTCTTCGGCCGACCGGCCTGCAAAACAGTTGGTTGTTTACAGCCAGAATCATGATCAGGTGGGCAATCGTCTGCACGGACAACGGTTGCTCACGCTGACAGGTTTTGATGCTGCCAAGTTGGCAGCTGCCGCGGTTCTTTTTTCTCCTTACGTCCCGTTACTGTTTATGGGAGAAGAGTATGCAGAGGAGGCTTCTTTTCCCTTTTTTGTCGACTTTGCCGACACCGAACTTCAAGCAGCTGTCAGTGAGGGACGCAAAAAAGAATTCCAGGACTTTGACTGGTCCGGTGAACCCCTCGATCCAAATGCCTTTGAGACCTTCCGGCGGGCAAAGCTTTCCTGGCAAGTACGATACCAGGGCAGACATGCTGTCATGTTGGAGTTCTACCGTAAACTGATCAAGCTGCGTCGGAAACTGCCGTCCCTGGCACAACTTGACAAACAACAGCTGGAGGTTTCCCTGCCGGTTGGTGACAAGCTGATCATCATGTGGCGCCGGCATCAGCACTCGCAGGTGGTCATTTTCTTGAACTTCAGCCATCAGGAGCTTTCTTGTCACTTTCCCGAGCGGCCTGGAACCTGGCACAAGCTGCTGGACTCCGCAGAAACCCGTTGGACAGGTCCAGGCAGCTCGCTGCCGGACAGAACCGTTCGCGCCCGGAAATTACATATGGCACCATTGAGCGTTGCTCTCTACAGCCCTGATCAGTTGCCGGAGGAGTATCTCTGATGCGTATCCCGAACGCGACCTATCGTCTCCAGTTCAATCCGCACTTCGGTTTCCGTGAAGCTTCGGAAATTGTCTCTTATCTTGCCGATCTGGGTATTTCGGATATCTATGCGTCGCCTATCTTTCATGCCAGAAAAGGCAGTGAACATGGTTATGACATAGTCAACCCGGCTGAACTTAATACGGAGCTGGGGTCGATGAAGGATTTTTACGAGCTTACTGACAAAGTCAGGACCTTGCAGCTCGGTTGGCTGCAAGATATGGTTCCCAACCACATGGCCTTTGATGCCCAAAATCCATTTATAGCGGATATCCTGGAAAATGGGCCGGCCTCTGCTTTTAAAGACTTTTTTGATATTGACTGGGATCATTATGATGAGACTTTGCGTGGCAAGATTCTGGCGCCGTTTCTCGGTAGTTTCTACGGTCAGGCACTGGAATCGGCGGAACTCAGGCTGGATTACACTGAAAGCGGTTTTGCTGTTAATTATTATGATCACCACTTTCCCCTCAAAATGGAAAGTTATCTGACTATCCTTGTTAAGGCCATTCCTTCCCTGATCCATGATTTGGGAGAGGAACATTCTGATTATATGCAGCTGTTTGGCGTGCTTTATATCCTCAAAACACTCCCTGGCGCAGTTGACAACGGCGAACGTCATGACAAGGTCAAATTTATCAAACAGGCCCTCTGGGCACTGTACAACAAAAACACGACGATCCAGCGAGCCATCGATGCGGCAGTACGGGAGTTTAATGGACATCAAGGTGCGCCGGAGAGCTTCAATGCACTGGAGGCGGTCCTGGCCGACCAGTGGTTTCGGCTCTCTTTCTGGAAAGTTGCTACCGAAGAGATCAATTATCGTCGGTTTTTCAGTATCAACGACTTGATCTCGGTAAAAGTTGAGGATGAACAAGTTTTTGTTTCTACCCATAGCCTGCTATTGCGCTTGCTGCGGGAAGGCCAAATTACAGGGCTCAGGATCGATCATATCGACGGTCTCTATGACCCATCAGCTTATCTGCGACGTCTCAGAAAAGAAGCGCAGACACCCTATATGGTGGTTGAAAAAATTCTGGACTGGAAGGAAGCTCTCCCCGACTGGCCCGTTCAGGGAACCACAGGTTACGATTTTATGCACGCGGTTACAGGTATTTGTTGTCAGTCAAATAACGAGAAGAGCATGTCGCGTCTC
Source organism: Pelovirga sp. (assembly GCA_046482365.1). Taxonomy (GTDB): domain Bacteria; phylum Desulfobacterota; class Desulfuromonadia; order Desulfuromonadales; family Geopsychrobacteraceae; genus Pelovirga. The sequence goes on from JAWOFG010000088.1 coordinate 2,457, forward strand.
TACCGGAGCCTTGCCGGAGAACGTGAATCCTTTTCCGATCTGGCTTATGACAAGAAGAAACTGATCATCAAAAGGCACATGTCCGGTGATGTCAATAATCTTGCCTGTCTCCTTAAAAACATCGCCAGTCGCCATCGCTATGCCATGGATATCACAATGGCAAGCATGAAACAGGCGCTGATTGAAGCTCTGGCTTTGTTACCTGTTTACCGGACCTATATAAATCCTGATGAAGTACGGCAGGTCGATTGCCGGATAATTGAGAAAACCATCGCTCTGGCGAAGGAGCAAAACCCGGAACTTTTAAACGAGCTGGACTATCTCGGCAGGGTCCTCATGCTGCAGATGGAAGATTTTCTGCCGACCGCAGATCGACCCCGATGGTTGTATTTCACCATGCGTTTTCAGCAATTCAGCGGACCGATCATGGCTAAAGGTCTCGAAGATAGCGTCCTCTACAGCTACAATCGGTTGCTGTCCCTCAATGAAGTGGGAGGCAGCCCCGAAAAGTTCGGGATATCACTGGAGGAATTTCATACCTTTAACCGAACACGTGGCAGATTCTGGCCTCACTCTCTGAATGCTTCAACGACACACGATACCAAGCGCAGCGAAGATGTGAGGTCCCGTTTGAACGTGCTTTCTGAGATTCCCCAGGAATGGGGGCGTCAGGTCAGGAACTGGAGCCGTATTAATCGAAGCCTGAAAAGTACAATCAAACGTCATAAAGCCCCAGATAAAAACGATGAATATTTTCTTTACCAAACCCTGGTCGGCGCTTTTCCATGCGAGAACGAGAGTGATCCCGACTTTTTACCCAGAATCAGAGACTATATGGTCAAGGCGGTTCGCGAGGCCAAAGTCCATACGGCGTGGATCAAGCCGGATGAAGGTTACGAAGAAGCCGTTCTCTCTTTTATCGACAAGGTTCTGGCAGGGGATGAGGACAATGCGTTCCTGCGGGAGTTTCTCCCTTTTCAGCGCAAAGTGGCTCATTTCGGGATGCTTAACTCCCTGACTGCGACGTTGATCAAAATGACCGCTCCAGGCGTTCCGGACTTTTATCAGGGTACAGAATACTGGGATTTCAGTTTGGTTGATCCGGATAATCGCCGGCCAATCGATTATGCGCGACGTAAATCCTCGTTGCGGGACATCCGCACACGATCTGTAAGTGATTTGTCCGGATTGATCACTGATTTGCTCACCACCATGGAAGATGGACGCATCAAGCAGTTTATTATTTATCAGGTGCTCAGTTTTCGTCATCGCAGCTCTTTGCTGTTTCAGGACGGGGATTATCTGCCCCTGGAGGTAAGCGGGCCGGGCAAAGAGCACGTGATAGCCTATGCTCGCAGACTGAATAACAGCTACGCGATCACGGTGGCACCACGGCACCTTGCCGGGTGGTTGCCGGA
>JAWOFG010000127.1:0-2677 GCA_046482365.1 Pelovirga sp.
CTCCCTGAGCACTCGATCCTTGAACAAGACCTGTTCAGCGATCGAACCTGGGAGTTTCTGGGGCTGACCGACAAACAGCTGGTGCTGGCCGGGGCCATCAGTGGCGCAACCATCGGTGCCGGCATCGATCTCGCCGCTGGTGGTGTCAGTTTCGGAGTGTTTTCAGCTTTGGGAGGATTTCTCGGTGCTGCCGGCACCCTGTTCAAGGGGAAGGATCTGATTGACAACTTTGAGCTGCTTGGCTTCAAGGTCGGCGGTGAATCAATCCAGGTCGGACCGGCGCGCAATATCCAGTTACTGTTTATTTTGATTGACCGTTGCCTGTTATTTACTTCACACGTCATCAACTGGGCCCACGGACGGCGCGACTACGATCAAAACCTTCTGCTCAAAGAACAGGATGGCGATAAGCAAGGATTTACCAGCAGCTGGAGCAACGACGACCGCAAGGTCTGCAGCCAGTTTTTTCATGCTCTGCAAAAGCAGGATAGCGAAGCCCTGGAAAAAGCCAGTGCTCGTCTTTATGAGATTATCCTCCGGCAACTGCAACAGCTATCTGAAGAATAAGCAAAATACGGCTTCCTGATCAACGGAAACCATGGAAAGCACAAACAAAAACATAGAGAGATCAAGTTGATATGACAATTCATCGCTGTCCTTGCGCAGGGTCGGGGTTCCTGTGGCAAGGGTGTTTGTCGCCATGGACGGCGACAACAAGCGGTCATGGATGACGAAAAGCATCCCTTGACATAGGATCCCCGGCCCGGTGCTGAACAAATACAATTTGATAACGTCACCCACATGGTGAATGATGGTGTTGTTCTAAAGGTTATATTTTCCGTGTCGTTCCGTGCTTTCCGTGGACTAAGGCCTTATCCAGTGAAGGTCAACCACTGTGGCGCATCTGCTGATAGGCGTCCAGCGCCCGCTGCCGTGACGCTTTCAGGTCAACTATCGGCAACGGGTAGTCCCGTCCCAGCACAATATTCGCCTGGGTCATCAAAGCGGCGGGTGCCGTCCATGGTGCGTGCAGATATTTGTCAGGCAGTGCGGCAATCTCCGGTACATAGCGCCGGACATAGTCGCCGTGCGAATCAAACTTTTGCCCCTGGGTGACCGGATTAAAAATGCGGAAATAGGGCGCAGCATCAGCGCCACAACCGGCGACCCACTGCCAACTGGCGGAATTACTGGCCAGGTCGGCATCCACCAGACAGTCCCAGAACCAGCTTTCCCCCTGCTGCCAGGGAAGCAACAGATTTTTCACCAGAAAAGAACCCACCACCATCCGTACCCGGTTGTGCATGAAGCCGGTCTGCCACAGCTCGCGCATCCCCGCGTCGACCAGCGGATAACCGGTCAGCCCGCACTGCCAGGAGCGTAAGCCCGCTTCATCCTTAAGCCAGGGGAAGCGGTGAAACTCGCCACGCAGTGGTGTTTCCGGCAGGTGGGGATTATGATAAAGCTGATAGTAGGAAAATTCACGCCACGCCAGTTCACTGAAAAAATGGTCCAGATCAGCTTCCGGAATATCTCCCGCAGCTGCCGCCGTCAATAGGGCCTGGCGGATCTGGTGGGGGGAGATTTCACCGAAATGCAGATGAGGCGATAATCTTGAGGTCTGCTCCAGCGCTGGAAAGTCACGCCCCTGACGATAACCGTCCAGACCGGTGGATACAAAGTCTTTGAGCCGCTGGTACGCTCCTTTTTCCCCTGGTTGCCAGTGCTGCTCCAATTTTTTGAACCAACCGTTACCTGGCAACAATTGTAGTTCCTCCAGATGACAGGAAGCGTATAAGTCCATTGAGGTACAAAAGTGCAGCGGCGGGATCCGTTCAGCAGGCGACCTGGGAGGAGTGCGACCAAGGCAGCCGTTGCGATAATAGGGGGTAAAGACCTTGTAGGGAGTGCCGTCACCTTTGAGCACTTCCCAGGGTTCCCACAATAAGGATCCGTTAAAACTCTGTACGCTGATACCGGTTTGGTTCAAGGTCTCCTTGATTCGTCGATCGCGCGTAATCCGCCAGGGTTCATAACAACGATTCCAGAAAACTGCTGCAGCACCAACCTCACGGGTCAGTCTCAACAGGATATCGCCGGCGTCCCCACAGAATAATCTCAGCTGTCCCTGTAACTGTTTCTCAAGATGCTGCAACGAACGGTGCAGCCACCAGCGGCCGGCACTACCCATCTGCCAGTTGCCGGCTGTTTCGTCATCAAGGATATAAATCGGCATGACAGGCCCCAGCTCTGCAGCCGCTGCCAAGGCTGGATTATCATTAACGCGCAAATCCTGGCGGAACCAGAAAATGACCGGGGCATCACTCATTCTTCACTCCTGCTCAACAACAAAGCGGTTGACATTCAATTTGTTGAATATTACGATATACGAATAATCATTCAGCTGTCATCTTCGCCCCAGGATCGGGGTTTTACGCTGAACTGATACATCTTTATCAACCTTACCAAGGGAGTAAATCATGGCTGATGTTTCCATTTATCGCAACAGTTCGAATAAATCTTTTGAGGTTCTGATCGAAGATCTGAAAAAGGCGATTGTCGCATCAGGTTTCAGCGTCCATCATCTCGACAAAGCTGATCTGGTGGAATTTTATCGACATCAGGGGGTAAGCATGCCGGAGAACTACCGCCATGTCATGATTCAGATGTGTAAACC
>JAWOFG010000129.1:0-10285 GCA_046482365.1 Pelovirga sp.
GGTCATGTGCGTTATTCAACCGCCGGTGGTAACGACATGAAAAATGTTCAACCGATCGTGGTGGACTACTCACGCGGCAGTATCGCCGTAGCGCATAACGGTAATCTGGTCAATGCCCAGGAGGTGCGCAACGCCCTGGAAAAAAGCGGTTCGATTTTTTCCACAACCTCCGACACGGAAACCATTATCCACCTGCTGGCGCGCTCCCAATCAGATTCTCTGGTGGAGCGTTTGTGTGAAGCTCTGATGCAGGTTAAGGGTGCTTACAGTTTAGCCATGCTGACTGAAACCAGAATGATTGCCGTGCGCGATCCCAATGGTTTTCGCCCGTTAAGCCTGGGTAAACTGGATGGTGCCTTTGTCATCGCTTCTGAGTCCTGTGCTTTTGACCTGATTGAAGCGGAATATATCCGTGAGGTCGAACCGGGCGAAGTGGTTGTGATCGATAAGAACGGCATGCAGTCCTATTTTCCTTTTCCCGCAGAAACCCGGAATACCCCCTGTATCTTTGAATATATCTACTTTTCACGCCCTGACAGCCGGATTTTCAATCGTATGGTTTATCCGGTGCGTAAGGAGTTCGGGCGGCAGTTGGCGCGCCAGTACCCGGTCGATGCTGATCTGGTGATGGCGGTTCCTGATTCAGGTGTACCGGCGGCAATGGGTTTTGCCGAAGAAGCGGGGCTGCCCTTTGAGCTCGGCCTGATACGCAACCATTATGTCGGGCGAACCTTTATTGAGCCGCAGCAGTCGATTCGCCACTTCGGCGTCAAGTTAAAGCTCAATCCCATCCGTGAAGTGATTGAGGGTAAACGGGTTATCGTAGTGGATGATTCCATTGTTCGCGGTACCACCTCGCGCAAAATCGTCAAAATGATCCGCAATGCCGGCGCCCGTGAGGTTCATGTGCGGATTTCCAGCCCCCCGACCAGCTTCCCCTGTTTTTACGGGATTGATACGCCATCACGAAAAGAACTGATCTCTGCCTCTCATACCATTGATGAAATTGCCCGCTACATTACCGCCGATTCCCTTTGTTATTTGAACCTTGATGGTCTGCATGAGGCGCTGGCACAATTTGGTGATCATAAAATTGATTTTTGTGAGGCCTGCTTCAGTGGTAATTATCCGATTAAGTTTCCACGTCTGAGAGAATCTAATCAGTTGGGGTTGTTTTGATTAAAAACAGATAGTTGAAATATAATATTTCATCTGGATTCGAGGAGTAAGTGATGAGCGTCAAAGAAGAATTAAAAGCGATTATTTGTGAATTGTCCTACGAAGAGCGTGAAGTGACCCTGGTCTCGGGGCGCAAAAGTAACTTTTATTTTGATGGCAAACAAACCACCCTCCATGCCCGTGGTGGCCTGCTGGTTGGTAAAGCTTTCTGGGAAGAGGTCAAAGCCTTCGGCGGTCAAATTGACGGCGTTGGTGGCTTAACCATGGGGGCGGACCCGATTGCCACCGCTACATCGATTGCCGCTGGCCTGGAAGGGAGTCCGGTCCACGCCTTTATCATCCGTAAGGAACCCAAAGGCCATGGCACCGGTCAGTGGCTGGAAGGGCGCAAAAATCTCCCGCCCGGTTCCCGCGTGGTTATTGTTGAGGATGTTACCACCACCGGCGGTTCATCATTAAAAGCGGTGGAACGTGCCGAGGAAGAGGGGCTGGTGGTTGTCGGTATCGTTACCCTGGTCGATCGTGAAGAAGGCGCCCGCGAGATGATTGAAGGGGCAGGGCAGGTATTGCGGGCTGTGTTTACCAAGTCTGAGGTGGTTGAGTAGGTAGTGGGTAGTAGGTAGTGGGTAGTGGGTTTTCCTACTCCCCATTCCCCACTACCCACTCCCTATCCTTCATCCGGTATCTTATAGACATCGAGTACGCCGGTGAGGTTTTTCAAGCGCTCCCGATCGATGCGGCGGGTGTCGCCGACGACGCCGAGGATGATCCGGTCGACGCCCGTTGATTGATGAAAATCACAATCCTGTTCCACCAAAAACTCTTTTACCTGCTCAACTTCCTCTTCAGTAGCATATTTTTTCATGATAACCAGCATAGTTACTTGCTCCCTCTGGCGTGCGTTCTTTCCAGGCTACGGCTTTCATCAATGACCCGTTCAAACAGTCTGACGATGGCAGCGTTATCGAGGGGACCGGGGTTATTTTTGTGCATCCGTTCAAAAATCAGTTTTTCCCGTTTGGGGTCATAAATGGCAAGGTTCAGCTCTTTTTTAATCTCACCGATCTTCACCGCCAGGGCAGCGCGCTCATTAAAGATATTCAGCAACTGATCATCCAGCTGATTGATCCGTTCTCGTAGCTTGTCGATATCCAAAATTCAATCCTTTTATTTGTTCGCAGTACCAGTCTGGCGCTTTGACTCTTTTATCATCGGGTTCAGTCCCCTGATGATGGTGTCGTGGAGAAAGTTTTCATCATCTTTTCCCGGGTAATCGATGGTGTAATGCAGGCCGCGGCTCTCTTCGCGCATCAGGGCGCTTTGTACGATCAGCCGGGCAACGGTGGTGATATTGCGCAATTCGATGAGGTCAGAGGTCAGGAGAAAGTCCCAATAGTATTCGTTGATTTCCCGCTGGATGAGCTTAATGCGATTCATGGCACGTTGCAGCCGTTTGTTCGAACGGACAATGCCGACATAGTTCCACATGCAGCGCCGGATTTCATCCCAGTTGTGGGCAACGATCACCTCTTCGTCGCTGTCGGTGGCATCACCGTAGTCCCAGGAAGGAATGGCCGATGTTGGTGGCGGGGTTTGCTTTAGACGTGACAGACAGAGGGTTGCGGCCTGATTGGCAAAGACGACACCTTCAAGCAGACTGTTGCTGGCCAGACGATTGGCTCCGTGCAGGCCGGTACAGGCCACTTCGCCGATGGCAAACAGATTAGTGATATTGGTCTCGCCTTTGGCATCCACCTGCAGGCCCCCGCACAGGTAGTGGGCAGCGGGAACCACTGGTATGGGTTCGACCTTCATTTCAATGCCGTATCCCTTGCAGGTTTCATGGATCATGGGAAAATGATCAATAATGTAATCAGTACTTTTGTGGGTAATGTCGAGAAAGACGCAATCATCCCCAAATTTTTTCATTTCATTATCGATAGCACGGGCGACAATATCGCGCGGTGCCAGATCTTTTAACGGGTGATAATCGGCCATAAAAGCATAGCCGTCAGCGCGTCGCAGGATGGCCCCTTCACCTCGCACCGCTTCAGAAATCAGAAAGGATTTGGCGTGAGGGTGATAGAGGGTAGTGGGGTGGAACTGCATGAATTCCATGTTGGCAACATGGGCACCGGCCCGCCAGCCGATGGCAACACCGTCGCCGGTAGCGATATCCGGGTTGCAGGTGTAGAGGTAGACCTTGCCGGCACCGCCGGTAGCAAGAACGGTAAAACGCGCTCCAAAAGTCACGACGGCATTGGAATTTTTATCCAGCACGTAGGCACCGAGGCACTGGTTTTTGTCAGCAGAAACGAGTCCTGCCTTGGTGGCAGTAATCAGATCAACGGCTATGTGGTGCTGATAGATACTGATGTTGGGATGCTGCGTCACAGCTTCAACCAACGCCCGTTCGATTTCTCGTCCAGTCGAATCCTTGGCGTGGAGAATACGTCGGAAGCTGTGGCCGCCTTCACGGGTCAGGTCATATTGCTGGTTTCCATTACGGCTGAATTTCACGCCCCAGTCGATCAGGTCCTGTATCGCTTGCGGGCCTGAGTTGATTACCAGATCAACAATATCCGGATGGGACAGGTAGGAGCCGGCGACGATGGTGTCGCGGGCATGGTCGGCAAAACTGTCCTCAGTTGAAAAGACCGAAGCGATTCCTCCTTGTGCCAACTGGGTGGCAGTTACATCGATATCGCGCTTGGTTACCAGCGCAACCGTACCCTGGTCAGCAACCTTGAGGGCGTAGGTAAGGCCGGCAATGCCGGTGCCGATAACCAGAAAGTCGCTGACAATTTTCATATGAAGTAAGCTCCTTGGATTCTTTATCCGGAGGGAATGCCGGCGTCATTATCCGGTTGCTGATTATCCTTGTCAACCTCAACTCTGACTCAAAGGCAAGGAAAAATGCAGCTTGACACGAAAAGGGAGTAAAGTTATAAAAATCTCATGATATTAAAAACTGCCACCATATTTCTGCTATTCATCTTTTCTCCGCTGTGCGCCGATGCGGCGATCTTCCGTTATGTCGATGCACAAGGCAAAATTCATTATACCAATGTTCCAGATAGTAGTAAGTACCGCCTCTACCGATCTGAAGGTGAAACCTTTCGGGTGGAAACCCTGGTTGGTCATTACGCGCAACGGTTTCAGCTTGAACCCTTCCTGTTGATGGCCGTTATCAAGGTCGAGAGTAATTTTGATCCGCGAGTTGTGTCACGCAAAGGGGCGCAGGGATTGATGCAGTTGATGCCGGAGACGGCCCGTGAAGTCGGGGTCCGTAATCCTTTTGATCCTTCCGAGTCGATTTTTGGCGGTGCCATGTACCTGCGTAAAATGCTTGATACCTTTGATAATCTTGATCTGGCTCTGGCCGCCTATAATGCCGGTCCCGGGGCCGTCCGCAGATTTGGCGGAATTCCCCCCTATGAAGAAACCGTCAATTATGTTAAACGAGTCAGATACTATATGAACCATTATCAACTGAACGGAAACCAACGGTGACTACCTCCAATCAGCAGCTGTTGAACCTTCCTAATATCCTGACCCTGTCACGGATTGTTGCCGTTCCGGTGGTGGTTATCCTGTTGATGTTTGAATCGAAGCAGACTTGTTTCTGGGCTGCCATGGTGTTCCTTGCAGCGTCCTTGACCGACTGGCTTGATGGGTATCTGGCACGCAAATGGGAAGTTGTGACGGTGCTGGGGAAATTTTTGGATCCCCTGGCTGATAAGCTGATCGTTATGGCTGCCCTGATCATGCTGATTCCCCTGGATCGTGTCCCGGCCTGGGCGGTTTTTATTATTCTTGCCCGCGATATTATCGTTTCGGGTATCCGTTCCATTGCTTCGTCTGAGGGGATCGTTATCGATGCCAGCCCTTTGGGTAAATATAAGACTATTTTCCAGATGATTGCTCTGGTCATTTTACTGCTTCATTATCAATATTACTGGTTTTTTGGGGTTCAGTTCGACTTTCTCTATGCTTCGATGCACAATGTCGGCATCATTATCTTTTATATATCACTGGTTTTGACAATCTGGTCAGGCGTCGATTATTTCGCAAAATTCTTCAAGGTCTTTGCTCGTTAGATAACTTGTTGAAATATAGAGATTAATTCTTAAAATAAAAAAACCGGTTTTTTTATTGACACTTCTTAAAGCGTTTTGCTATACATACACCCGCTGCGCGACAGTCACCACTAACGCGGGAATAACTCAGTGGTAGAGTGCAACCTTGCCAAGGTTGAAGTCGCGGGTTCAAATCCCGTTTCCCGCTCCATATAAAAAAAAGGCTCATTCTAGCGAATGGGCCTTTTTTTTAAAATCAGTGCATTTCATCACAGCTTTGTCTTATCTCTTCCGACCCAGCTTCTCAATATTTCATGTCGAATCAATATACTCTCTAATATGGGCCTTAATTGGGACAACCCTGCTTATCCCATTTTATCGATCAAATTCATGACACCACCGCGTTGATTATTGTCTGACAGCATTTTTCACCCGAGGCTTGTTCCACTTTTCTCGCGCGACTTGTTCCACACTCTCCAAAGACATCTACCAGAGGTGCGACCGGCTGCCCCACTGATTCATGTTATAAATAGGGTTGTAGCCCGCTAATGCGTCAGTACTTTTTTAGGGCTATGATATAATCAATGTATCTAACTCATTCGAACCTGGAGCGCCCGGAGAAGGAACCAGCCGAACTAAAAGTGCCCTTAACAGATGAGGTCTGTAGCTGGTACCTCAATGACTCGATCCTCAACGTGGTGATATTGTATTAATGAATCCCGATAACGCGAGAGGTAGATGAAAAGTCTGCAAAACCATATTGCCGAGGTGGCGTTTTCCCGACCGCTTCTGGCGTCTCCCGAAGGGGGCCGCATACACGCCATCGATCTTGCACGCGGGTTGGCGGTCGCTCTGATGATTCTGAATCATGGTGTTAAAGGGTTGCTGGATTTTGATGCATTTCCCGATTGGGGCCTGGTGCCGGTGCATCTGGTGACGCGTTTTGCTTCATCCCTGTTCATTATGGTGTTCGGTATCGCCCTGACATTGGCTTATCTGCCCCACGTGAAATCATCAAACTGGCCGCAGCGGCGGCTCAAACTGCTGCTGACCGCCGTGGTAATTTTTTTCTGGTACAAAGTACTGACCGTCTTCGAAATGCTGCACCCCTACACTCCCGAGCAGATTCTTGATACGCTGTTGTTCCGCAATTTTCCTTCCTTTGTTGAGATACTGGGGTTTTACGCTCTGGCCTTGCTATGGATACCATTTTTTCTGCCGATGTGGAGCAGGACGCCTTTGATGTTGCGGCTTGCGAGCCCTGCGCTGCTCGTGGTGCTGTCCTGCAGCCTGCTGCACAATTTCCAATTCTGGGGCTGGGAGCCTCTGCAGGCACTCCTTGTTGAACATGAGAATTACTATACATGGGGGCAATTGTCGCGGGGACCGCTGGTCCTGGTTGGTCTGCTGCTCGGCGAGCTGTTTGTCCGATATTACCCATCCTCTATCACTCGCCGACGGTTGGCAGGGTCCCTGGCTATCATAGCCGTTGTGCTATTGGCAACATTTACCCTGTTGAGCGCACCAGATCTGCAGGGGCAACTTATGGAAATCGCTCACAATCAAGGAAAACACCCGCCGGAGTTGCGATTTATGCTTTTCAGCATGGGGGGGTCCTTTGCTATACTGGCCGCTGTGACCGCAGGTGGGGAGTTGCTCGCGTCCTGGATGAGACCGTTTACAGTCATTGGAACCGACGCTCTTCAGGCCTTTATTTTTCATATTGCTGTCATTTTCGTTGGTTTTCGTTTTTTATTGGGTTACTGGCACAATATTTCCTACAACCACGCACTGGTACTTACGCTATGCCTCATTTTCGCAACACCCTTATGGATCAAAATCGTCCACTGGACGCAGGCCCGGTCTTAAGATCGGTCTTCATCATCCTTCTGGCCGCGATCTCTCTTCTGGTTCCGCAGCAGTCCCTGGGGCGCTCACCGGACGCACTTCCATCGCTGAACATGGAGGCCCCGACCCGAGATCAAATCGTGCAGCCCCTTTGGGCGCGCCGGCTCGAACAGCGGTTACAGGCTGTGGACCGTGCACATATCGGCGATCTCGGCGTCTATGTGAAAGATCTGACCAGTGGAATCGATGTGTCCCTGCGCGCCGATGAATCCTGGTATCTGGCATCGGGGATCAAGATACCGGTTGCCATGGCCGTCTTGCGCAAAGTGGAGAACGGTGAGATCGCGCTGAATACAGAAATTCGGTTGGAAGAGTCCGATTATGTGGACGGTGCTGGACAAACGAACTGGCATGGACCGGGAAGTCAGCTGACGGTTCAGTACCTGATGGAACAGATGCTTACCGTCAGCGATAACACCGCCACCGACATGTTGATTCGTCTGGTGGGGTTGGAGAATGTCAACAGATTGGTCCAGGAGCTGGTACCACAGGGTTTTGGTTCTGTGACGACCCTGGCGGATGTGCGCCGCCAGGCATACAGTCGATTTCATCCCAATGCCTTCAATTTGACCGGTCGGGATTTTTTCACGATCAGGAAGCAAAGCAAAGAGCACGGACGCATCGAAGCACTGGCGAGCGTTCTTAATTTAACAGTCGAGGATTTCGCCGTGAGTGATCTCGACAGCGCTTTCGCTGGCTATTACGCCACCAACCTAAACGGAGCTAGCCTTAGTGCTTACGGACAACTTCTCCAGAGGCTGGTCCAGGGTCATGCCCTCCAGCCCGAGAGTACCCAATACATCATGGCTCTGCTGCTTAAGGTAAAAACCGGTAAAAACCGCATTAAATCTGGACTTCCACCCGCTAGAGCCTTCGCACACAAAACGGGTACTCAACACCGGCGGATCTGCGACCTTGGAGTTGTGATGGATGAAGGAGGTGCCCGTAATCCACAGGCGCTGATAGCCGTCTGCAGCCGCGATTTCAAATCTCTTTATAGCGCCGAAGCGGCGCTGCGCGAAGTGGCCGAAGCGATTTCAGAATCGGGCCTGTTCGATACCTTGAAGATCGCTGATGCCCGACAGAAGTGACGGCTGGAATACTACCGGCAGATACTTTTTTGTCTGCTGGGCAGCGCTCGTTTTGACTGTCGTGTTCAGCCTGTCTGCACCAGCGACCTTCGCCAGTGATCCGGTCAAGGATCTTGCGCGTGAAATTCATGCGATTGATGCCGATAGTGCCGCCGAATTGGGTGTATACATAAAACACCTGGGCACCGGCGATGTCGTCACTCACAGGGCGGATCGCCTGTGGTATCTGGCCTCCACAATTAAAGTGCCGCTGGCAATTGCGGTGCTGCAGACGGTCGAAGAAAAGCGACTCTCTCTGCAGGATCAGATCGTACTCAAAAAGTCTGATTTCGTGGACGGTGCCGGCGATCTTCTTTATCACCAGCCCGGGACTCGCTTCAGCGTGGCCGAATTACTGGAAAAATCCATCCGCAACAGCGACAGCACGGCAACCGATATGCTGATCCGACTTCTCGGAGAGAAGGAGTTGAACAGGCGCATCCGCGAATCCATGGTGGGCGAGGGATTTCGACCATTTACCACCATCCTTCAGGTACGTTACGATGCCTATTCCGAACTGCATCCACGCGCCGATGAACTATCCAATATCGACTTTCTGGAACTGAGAAGCGCCGGCGGAACCGATGCGCGCGTCCGGGCTTTCCTGCGTAAACTTGGCCTGGGACGCGATCAGCTCAAGGCGTCAACCCTTGAGCAGGCGTTCGAGCGCTATTATGAGCGCAATACCAACTCCGGAACGCTGGTTGCATTTGGACTGTTGCTGGAGAAACTGGTGCGCGGAGAACTGCTCACGGACAGACATACCGAACTATTGTTCAGCCATATGGGCGATATTTCCACGGGTGACAAGCGTCTTTCAGCAGGATTGCCCGAGTGGATCACGTTTATCCAGAAAACCGGGACACAGATCGAACGCGCCTGCAATGTCGGTGTCATCCGCCCACATGTCATTGATGATGCCGTGGTCATTGCGGCCTGTGCTGAGAAGTTCGGCGATATCCATCATGCGGAGCAGGCATTCCGGAAGATTGCCGAGGCGCTGAAACTCACCGGCTGGTGGCAAGAGAAAGAAGCGCAATAAAATAATTGCCGACCCAGTATCGCTCCCCATGACCGACAATTTCGGGCAGACTTGGAAAAGTTTCCTTTCGTGCCAACAACGCGTGAGGTGGTAAGCGATCTCCGTGTTGCTGCAACCAGGGATTTCATAGTCTTTGATTCGTTGCAATATTTCATTCTTGGTAAGTTTTAGCATAGCTGCAGATTTCACTCCCCTGGCAAACGCGCGCATCCAGTTCCCGTTACTCCCTCAAAATATACGGTTCTCTGACGTCATCAAGCCGGGTGGAAACCCTGTGCTGGAGTTATCGAAGTCGACCTTGCCCCTGAGAAAGTCCTGACTTGGGTCAGGTCTCATCAAGGACGGAGTTGCTACCCTAAAGAAGATGAACCGTGCTGTAGTGCCAGAAAGAGGGAATGGCGAGGCCACTGGAATTGAATACCCAGGGGCTTTTTATTATGTCAACGGCAGGAAGGAATAAGCAGATAGATATTTTTTCACAATCGAAATCACCGAGAAATATTCCTTTCGTGTCCGGGCGACTCAATGGAGCGGAAGAAGAGAGACATTGGTTTTAGCAGAAGATCAAATATTAGAAGCTATCACCTGAATATCATGAAAAACTTGATAAGCTATTTGAATTATAAAAAACACGCGCTCGATATTTGCTGAGAAGAAGCGAGGTCTGAAGTATAAAGCTTGCTAAGAGACTCAGATGCACAACATCAGTAAATCAGGAGTGGGGCGACGATCGCAGGGCAGCAACAACAATACAAACAAAGGAGAAGCCATGAAGACAATTTCTGCACGCTCAGCGTGGTCCTGGCTGCGAGAGAACTGGCTCAACCCGCGCCGGTTCCGTTTCTGGCTTGCTTTCATCGCCATCCTGTACACGATTGTCGGCTTTCTCGTGCTGCCCTGGGTCGCAAGCAGCTTTGCGATCAATACGGTAGCGGACGATCTCGGTC
>JAWOFG010000102.1:0-55648 GCA_046482365.1 Pelovirga sp.
GTAACGTCCAACGATGAGGTCGGGGGTCTGGCAGATGCCTTCATTCAGATGGTAGAAGAGTTCTCCCGGCGGCGCGAACGGCTGCTCCGTACCATGCAGGCCCTGCGACGTTCGCGCCGCCGGGACAACTCTTCTACCATCTGATTGAAGGCATCTGCCAGACCCCCGACCTCATCGTTGGACGTTACGTCAACCTTTACCCGCAGTTGATGACCACTGGTCATCTTGCGGGTTCCTTCGGTCAGCATCCGGATTGGACGGACAATGCTGTTTGACAGCAGGTAGGCGACAAAGGCGACGAGCAGTACCGTGATGGAAATGACCAGCCAGGATTGCATCAGATAATTACTGATTTCATTTTGAATCAATCGTGCCGTTGATGTGGCGGGCAAATGAAATAGATCAATTTCAGCACCGATGGTGATCCCACCAAATACTCCCGTTTGACGATAGACGCCCTTGTGATAAGGGATCGGCGCATAGGCCATAATTTTATTTGAACCACCAACATTGACGGTTGACAGAGCACCGGATTTACCGCGTCGGACCAGATCGGCAACCTGAGGATAGTTAGGATGGACAAAATCTGCGGTTAATAAATTAAAAGGGATTCTTCCAGCATCAATGACCTCCTGGGGCGTATCAACCGTATAGGCCGGCACCAATTTTCCATTGGCATCAAAGCCTCTGATATTCCAGAACTTTGGATGGGTAATCATCCACCCTTGGTCGTCAAACATGAAGGCATAGTTGCCACTTTCATAGGAGGGGAAAACCACATCCTGATCGTCAATAGGTGATATGTGCTGGGTAAAGGCCATCAGATGACGATGATCAAGGGACAGGACTGCAACCCCCTGCCATTCATTCTGATG
Source organism: Pelovirga sp. (assembly GCA_046482365.1). Lineage (GTDB taxonomy): Bacteria > Desulfobacterota > Desulfuromonadia > Desulfuromonadales > Geopsychrobacteraceae > Pelovirga. The sequence goes on from JAWOFG010000102.1 coordinate 876, forward strand.
GTAGACGGGAGTGGCAAAGCGGATCACCCCGGAGTATTTTTTTCCTTCAATAGCCTCAAAAGGAGTCGCCGCACCTTGCAACTGTTCATCGCGAGAGACATGCCAGCCGGTAAGACGAGTGACCCAGATATCACCTGGAGAAAGTCGCGCTGCCTGCTCAAAATAATCTTCCGCCGGGTAAGTTGTTAGATAGGGGTTGGTAATATCCCTTAACTGTTCGCATGGTTGGTCATTGACAATCCTGACCTGCTCAATGCCTGTCGCATCGATAAAAGCCAGCTCGCTGTAAAGCGGAACTGTTTCGCGGATTTCCTTTGGATCATTGTTGCTGCCACTACGATACCAGATCTGCCGTTGGTGATTGTTGCTGAATTTGCGATAATTGTCCTGATGAGGTTCCAGCAGGGTCAGGTCAAGAAGGTTGCCTTCAATCTGCTGGAGAAAAGCAGAAATCTGATCGGCTACCATCTGGGTTCTTTTTTCCAGCGCTCTGGTTGCCTGGGAATCGAGGGTTTCGGTTGTGCGTTGACGCAATAGATCTTCAACCAGTCGCAAACTGTGATGCGAACTGAACAAGAGCAATATCAAGGGGACAAGTGCCAACAACAGCAGCGCCCCGAGAACCTTGGTATGTAGCTTTATGCGCAGCATGGTGAGAATATAAACCAATGTCCTTGCGCCGCACAATCGGCACTCTTCGCGCAAATTATAAGGAGCAGAAAAAACTTCCCCGGATGGCTGCCGGGTGGTTGAGTTTGCTGATGAAAAAAGGATTATTTGGTGCGTGAAACGACGTAATCAGCCAGTTCAAACAATGCCTGGCGGGTCGGTGAATCAGGAAAGATTTCCAATAAACTTTTTGCTCGTGCAATCCTTTCCAGCGCTTTACCGCGCGTATAGGCAATCCCCCCCTGCTCTTCGATCAGGTGACAGACATAATCAAGGTCTTCGGCAACCAGATCCTCCGCTTCGACAATCCTGGAAATTTCTGCACACTCTTGTGTTGATGCCCTGTGGTACGCATGGATCAATGGCAAGGTCATCTTGCCTTCAAATAAATCATGGCCTCGTTCCTTACCGAATTCCTTTTGATCGGCAACATAATCCAAAGCATCGTCCATCAACTGAAAAGCCGTTCCTATTTCCAGGCCGAATTCACGCAGAGCGGCTTCTTTTTCAGCCTCGGCTCCAGCCAAAACTGCCCCTACCTGACAGGCGGCTGCAATCAGGATAGCGGTTTTATCCCGTACAACCTGAAGGTAGCGCTTCTCATCAACCTCCAGATCGCAGGTATTAAGTAATTGTAGAATTTCTCCTTCAGCCAGCTGGGTTGTTGTATCAGCAAGCAGCTTCAGTATGCGCAAGCTATTCGAGCCAACCATGACAGAAAAGGACTTGGCAAACAGAAAATCACCAACCAGGACAGATGCCTGGTTTCCCCAAACGGAATTAGCCGAACGGTTGCCACGCCGTAAGCTCGCGCTATCAACAACGTCATCATGGAGCAAGGTAGCAGTATGGATAAACTCTACGACACCAGCCAGGTCAATGTGTTTGTCACCCTGATAGCCGCACAAGCGAGAACTTAAAATCAGCAGCATCGGGCGCAATCGTTTGCCGCCACTGGACAGAACATACTGCCCGACCTGGCCGATCAATTCCACCTCAGATGACAGATGGTTTTTAATCTGCTCTTCAACCGCCTGCATCTCATCTTTTATCAGGGCAACAACTGCATCCATGTTTTTTTCTTTCCCGACTTCAGGTCATGACAAACGGTATAAAAAGAGATCGCAATACAACCGGCATTCTAAAAAGGGCCCCATCCAATGTCAAATTCAATTGAGCTCCGGCTGGATTAGCGCTGGATTTTCCTCTGCCGAGGTTGGAACAAAACGATAGTTAACATCATCCCAATAATAAGAGCCTGAATGCCAAATCTGTTCTACCAGATACCACTCATCATCAAGCTCGGAGGTGTTTTCTGTCAACTCGGAGAAAACAAGAATTTCCATATCATCAATAACATAATTGGCATTGGTATCGGCCCAGTGAAAGGGTCTGATACTGACCCGTTGATCGGCAGAGACAGGCAATACAAATTGCCGCCCCTCAGGATTGGCAATCAACTCACCACTAACAGAAATGATAGTTTCCAGGGGAACATCATCAGGTACGCCAAGCCGATAGTAAACGGTAAAAAGGGTCTGTGGGTTACGAAAAATCCATCTGGCAACCCCGGTCGTCACATCAACACTGGCAGCTTCGGGGTCAGAAGAAATAAATTGCCATCCCGGTGGAAACTCTTCTTTAAGAATCATCCCCTTTAAGGGGGTTTCAGCTGAGATAACAAGTTGTATCAGTAGTTCGTGTCCAGGGGCCACATGAAGTGGTAGCGACCGCCGGGCCTGCAATTGTGAATCACTTGGGGCTTCAGGGTGTGAAATAAAAAACCAGCCGAGAAGCACAACCATAAAAAAGACGGCAGTAACCAGCCAGACTCTTTTGTCGAAAAACCGGACCCCTTGTCTTTCCTCCACCGGTTGAGTCCGGCTATCTTTTTTGATGATATCCTCAAGTTCAACCTCAAGGGCTTCAGCAAGTTTCACTGCGTTTTCACGTCTGATGGTTGGATAACGATTGTTTTCCCAACGTGAAACTGTGTCGGTAGTAACGCCGACTACCTTCGATACATACAATTGCGTTAAACGCTTATCTTCACGGATACGTCGTAATGCCGTTCCGTCAACCGCAACTGATGAAGGATCTAATGAAATCATGTCATTTTTATCCACATTTACGACAAGGTTGCCGGAGTGTAACAGAATCTCACCAGCGCGGCAAACCACTGAAGTCATTTGATTTATAATCTGACGTTGTTGATAAATGGACGGTTAAAAGGCTGCTCTTAAATTATATTTATTTTTAAGTTGACATTAATGATTTGTGGCCTATAATGATAATCAACAGCTTAGACAACTTAGCCTCGCGCTCTCCCTCCTGGCGCGGGGCATTTTTTTGTCACAGCCCTTTAAACACTTTCATCAAGTGCGGCACCAATTGCTTTTTTCGTGACATGACCCCCTTAAGACGATAAAGATTTTCAGCCTCTTGTGGATAGCCGATCACATAGGGCAACTCACTGGGGCCGGCAGTCAGCAGGTAGCTTGTTTCCATGACAATGTCAGTAATAAGTAACGCGGCCAGGTCATAGCTTTTTTCTGCACGAATGACACTCAGCTCACTGGCGAGTTCCTGTTGACGAGCATAAAAAGTATGAAAGTTAACAACCTCCACCTGGCCCAGGCCAAGTTGATAATTACCTGCAGTATATTCCTTGAAATCAGTAAATATGAGCTTGCGGGCCGGTGCACCACTCGCCATCAAACTGCCGGCGGCAAATAAGCGGGCACCAAAGTCGGAATGTTCCAGTCCGGATAACTCTTCGAGCCAGGGCACCAGTTGCCGGTCTACTTCAGTGGTTGTTGGCGATTTCAACACCAAAGTGTCAGATAAAAGACCCGCCAACAGCAGTCCCGCCACGGAGGTATCAGGCTTGAAACCTGCCTGCTGGTAGAGAGTGGCAACCAGAGAGCAGGTACTGCCAAGGGGTTGATTGATAAAACGGATCGGCTGATCTGTATGAAAATTACCAAGACGATGGTGATCAATCACTTCGAGAATTTCTACCTTGTCCGCACCGGGAACAGCTTGTGATAATTCATTATGGTCGACAAGGATCAATTTAACGGCTGAACTTTTGATCAGGTGACTCTTGGTGGCGACACCAACAACCTGTTTGTCTCCTGCACAGACGATGGCTCCGGACTGTTTACCATGCATCAGTTTGATCCGTAAATCGTCCAGCAGATCATTGGGCCTAACGGTAATAAAATCGGTATCGGCCAATTCCCCTACCGGCGTTGCCATACGGGTTAACCAGACTGAGTTCGCCGTATCATAGTCACTTATCAGAATAGATACCTGTTTGTCCCTGGCCAGTGCCAGCAGGTCGCTATCAATTCCACCGCCACCACTGACAATCAGCAAGCGCACCCCGGCCTCGACCGCGCGACGCTGAATGCCCGGACGATCACCGGTAATCAATACAGCTCGCGATGGATCCATCTTCTTGATCCAGTTATCAAAGCTCGCTTCGCGCCTGGCACCGACATAAAGATTCAGATCCTCAACCTTGTTTTCAGCGACCAGATTCAGGGCCTCGGCATTAAGACAACGGGCAATTGAGCGCAACGATGCTTTAATCCGTCGCATCTTGTCCGGGTCGGTCGGCACCAGAAAAAATTCTGTTGCACGCTTCAAAAGTAGCAGCCCTTGTGCCCTGCCTTCATCATCAACTACCGGCAACATGCGGATATGATGCTGATGATAGAGTTCTATTGCCCGCGCCATCGGCTCGTCTTGATGGATACTGATGGCTTTTTCGGTCACCACGTCCTTGATGCGGGGATGTACATCGGACAATAGAACCGGCACCTCAACACCCAGTTCATCCAGAACAAATTGGGTCTGTTGATTAATGTTACCGGCACGCGCAGCCTGTATGCCCGAGAGACCCTGATTGCAGCGCAACTGTGCATATGCCAAGGCGCTGCAGATAGAATCGGTGTCGGGATTGCGGTGACCGACGACATAAGTAATGGAGTTAATTGACATCAGTGAAAGCTTTCTTGATAGAAATCACCCTAATAGAAAAAAGCAAAGACAGTAGATAATTATTAGCTCCTGCTTAACGCATTCAGCTGTTGACCTGCAGTAAAACTGTCAACTAATATATATGGAATATATATTCCAAAACAGGTAGTGTCCATCCGTCAACTCCAGACGAACACTATACAGTTTTTGAATCAGTATTTGTGGGATATTGCGTTGTGGTAAAAGAAATCAAGGCCTTAATCTTTCATAACACCTTTGTGCGCTGCTCAATTAAGGGTGCTGATTAACGCCACAGCGACAAAAAAAATCGTTTCCGAACGGTAACTAAACAGGAGAATGAGAATGGCGCAAACAGGGTCGAATACGCCTTTTGAAAGTGAAATTGACTACGATCGTGAGTCTGAAATACTGAAAGTCCTCGGCCACCCGATCCGGCTTAAAATTGTTGCCGGGTTGATTTCCCAAGCATGCAATGTCAAAAAAATCTGGGAATGTCTGGGCTTGCCTCAGGCAACAGTTTCTCAGCATCTGGCCTTACTGAAAAACAAAAATATCATCATCGGACGGCGCGAAGGGGTCGAGGTATACTACCAGGTCACGTCACCGGAAGCGATCCGGATCGTTACTGCCCTGCTCCAACATGTGACCTTAGCAAAATAATCATCCCCGCCCTTAACAAAAAACGGTTGTCTTATCAGACAACCGTTTTTTGTTAAACTCAATAATTTACTATTTACCGGAACGGATTGCAGCAACAGTCTTACCACGAATTCCCCAGTTTTCCGGCGGGACTTCTTCAATAACAACATGAGTAGCTTCGGGATTTTTACCTAGAACCTCTTTTAATGCTGTAGTGATCCGCTCCATGAGCTCTTCTTTTTTTTCCGGGCTAATTCCCTCAACTGTACGAACAGTAACTACCGGCATTTGTGTCTCCTTTCATTAAAGCGACGACTGAGCCGCAATTATAACCCCAGCGGTAAAAGAATCAAGAACCAAATCAACTTCAAAAATAGCACATCGCTATTTTTTCAAACAATCCTATTTCATTTGAAGAACGGTGGGAACGATGAAAATTCGTCCTTAAAAATGTTTTTCAAGGTATAATGGAAGAGAAACTGCCACTAGTCGGAGGCACCCATGAAAATCATCATGCTGTTCCTGTTCATACTTTTAACCGGATGTGCCGGTCGCGGAGCACTTGTGTGGGAGCATAATGAAGGGCTTGGCAATGTGGAATTACAACAGGCACAAAAAGAATGTCGACAGATTGCCCAGCGCGAGGCGCGCTTCCCTTATTATTCCTATGGTGATTCCCCCTTTCCTTTTTACCGCCCCCTTTATTATCATGGCAGATATTATGTTGATGACTGGATCTGGCGCGATCATTTTGCCCAAATACGCTATCAGGAAGAACTCAGCAGACTCTACCGGGTCTGCATGGAGGCAAAAGGATGGCGTCTAGTTCGCATCCTTTTGCAGGATCCCTGAAGGTAGTAGAAGAAAAACATTTGCGACAATCTTAACCCCAGCAGAGCAAGAGCCAGGCTGTGAATATTAGTGGATCTGACATAACTGCGGGACTGGCGCCTCGGGTAGCAACGACCCAGCAGGGCCAAACTGCCCCCCTGATAGTATCGAAAAACCGCCAGGCTGCTCTCGCACCTGCTGCGGCTCACCATCGCTCTGCCTCTCAACCGATCATCGACGCTGAATACGTTGACCTTTACAGCCCCGTCCGGCGCCCCCCCGAACAACAGAACCAGTGGCGCAGTCTGATCCTCGAAAATGATCCCCCGATCAAATCCTATACAGAAAAAAATGGCACCAGCCAACGCCACCAGCAACTCATCGCACGCTATGAGCAGAACGCCAGCGACCCGCTTTCGCCAGGCAGTTTTATTAATCTGATAGCATAAAAGCTACGAATCACAGCCGTTGTTTTACCTTTATCATATCCTCCCAAACCAGTTTTTTATCCTGTGGCGAGCGCAGCAAATAAGCCGGATGAAAGGTTGGCATGAGAGCAATACCTTCATAGCTGTGCCATTGTCCGCGCAAGCGACTGACCGGAGTCTGAACTCCTCCCAGCAAAGCCTGAGCGGCAAAACGTCCCAGGGCTACAATAACCGTAGGCTTCAGCAGCGCCAATTGGCGTTTGAGATAGGGTTCACACGCCGCAACCTCCTTGGCGTGGGGATCTCGGTTTGCGGGGGGACGACATTTAATCAGGTTACAGATATAGACCTCGTCTGCTGACAATCCCATGGCAAACAGAATGCGATCAAGCAACCGTCCGGCCTCACCAACGAAGGGTTCGCCCTGCTGATCTTCCTCATAACCGGGGGCTTCACCAACAAACACCAGATTGGCCTCCGGGTTGCCCCGTCCAAAAACAACGGTTTGACGTTTTTCATGCAGGGGGCAAGCACGACACCGTTCAACCTCCGTACGCAGATCAGCCAGGGTTTCTCCCGGCGCTACCAAAGAGGCAGCTGCTGGACTAGCAGTGTCGATCAGCATTTTTTCAGGAGACACGACAGGTGCTATGGTGCTAAAACCCATTTCTTTAAGTTCCTGTAGAAGACTGCGGGCTTGACAGACATGGGTGTAGCATTCGTGGTATAATTTATCTGTCATGAACTTCTGGCTCACATCTCTTTTTTTTAAATCCATTGGAAATGACCACAAAGGGCTGCATATGTTCCCTTTTTTGATCCTGACGCTGTTGTTTATTTTGCTGCCGGAACCTGTTTATGCGTGGGGAGCCGGTGTTCACCTGGGGACCTGTCTGCGCGTTCTGGCGGCACCCGAGATCTTGCCGCAGGCCCTGCAGGCGCTACTCGCGGCCTACCCCCTTGACTACCTGTACGGCTGCATCGCTGCTGACATCACCCTGGGTAAAAAACATACTCACCACCTCGAACATTGCCACAATTGGCGCATCGGCCGTAAAATCCTTGAGCGTGGCAAGAAAGCCGGACCCGAGGCTGAAGCCTGCGCCTATGGCTATTTATCGCATCTGGCCGCCGATACAGTAGCACATAATTATTTTGTCCCCTACAAGCTGGCCATGACCTTTAACACCACCTTTCACAACCATGCCTATTGGGAAATCCGCGCCGATGTCGGCGTTAAAAAAGAGACCTGGCAGATCGCCCAGCAACTGGCCAAACGCAATAATCGTCAGCTCGACAAGGTTCTTAGCGGATCCATCTCTGATACAATTTTTTCTTTTGGCACCAACAAGCAGATCTTTAACTCGATGATGCTGATCAGCCGCTTAAATCGTTGGCAGAAAATGGTTGGGACTATCGCTACTCATTCCCGTTGGCCCTTTGATCGCGCTGAACATGATGAATATATGGCCCTTGGACTGGAAGCTGTTTTCAGCATTCTCAGTGATGAGCAAAGCCCTTACTGGAACGCCGATCCGACCGGTGATCGCGCTTTGACCGCTTCCAATCTGATTCGTAAAAACATGAAGTTGCTGTGGCTTGACGGCAAGCTTGAGCCGGAAGATTCTGATCTGATTCTGCAAGAGCTGCGTAAACGGTTTCGCCTCGGTATTACCAATCCGGATGAAATATTACCTCTTTTTACTGTTGTTTGAGCGTTCCGATACCAAAGACCAGAATTTCAAACTGCTTGTCCGTCGAAAAATCCGCTGGCCTCCTTTTAAGTCTATTGATCTGGAAAGGGCCCCTTCCCGGACAAGAAAACTAACAGGCTTTCTTCCAAATCGGACAGACCCTGTCAAGCAATTGGTTGGCCACTTCGGTTTTGCTCATCAAACCAAGACTTTCCGTTTCTCCACCGCGATAAAGAAAACGGACAATATTGCTGTCAACATCGAAGCCGGCGCCCGGAGTTAACACATCGTTGGCAACAATCATATCGAGATTCTTGCTAACCAGTTTTTGCGTTGCATGTTCCAGTAAATTTTCTGTTTCAGCGGCAAAACCGACCAGAATCTGATGAGTTTTGCGGCGCCCCAGTTCAGCCAGGATATCCTTAGTTTTTTCCAGCTCAAGACTTAACCCCTCCGACTTTTTCTTCATTTTTTGCTGCTGACGGGTCAGCGGGCGATAATCCGCAACCGCAGCCGCTTTGATCACAATATCAGCATCAGCAAAAAAGCCAAGCATGACCTCATACATCTGCTGTGCAGAAACAACAGAAACCATCTCGACTCCGACAGGAGGGACTAGTTGCACCGGGCCGGCAACCAGGGTCACCACGGCACCACGACGACGGGCAGCAGCAGCGATGGCAAACCCCATGCGCCCGGAGGAATGGTTGGTCAGATAGCGCACCGGATCGATTTCTTCACGGGTCGGGCCCGCACTGACCAGAAGACGGCAACCGGCTAGATCTTTCTTGGTCAGGACGTCCTCGGCAGCGCTAACGATATCCTGCGGATCAGGCATTTTCCCCTGGCCTGTCCAGCCGCAGGCAAGCTCGCCACAAACCGGTTCAAGCAGATGGTAACCAACCTCGCGCAAGCGTTGTTCGTTACGTCGATACAGTGGATTTTCATACATATTGGTGTTCATTGCCGGCACAACCAACACCGGCGATTTAGTCGCTAATAGCGCTGTCGTCAATAGATCATCGGCCAGACCCTGCGCGATCCTGCCGATGAGGTTGGCTGTTGCCGGCGCAAGAATGAACAAATCAGCCCGGTCGGCCAGGGAAATATGACCAATTTCCTGCTCCTGGTACAGATTGAACAGTTCCGTATGCACCGGCTGCCCGGAAAGGGTCTGAAATGTTAAGGGCGTGACAAACTCACAGGCTGAACGAGTCATCACCACATGAACCTTGGCCCCGGCTTTGGTCAGCAAGCGCAACAGCTCGACCGCTTTGTAGACCGCAATGCCACCACTGACGCCGAGTATAATGGTTTTACCTTTAAGCATCTGCCAACCTCATCAGCCTGCCAGAAAAGGGTTGTGGCGTTTTTCCTGACCAATAGATGTTGCCGGGCCATGACCTGGATAAACTTTGGTTTCATCGGGCAGGCACAACAGCTTGGTTTTGATATTGTTGATCAGTTGCTGATGATTACCACCAGGAAGATCGGTTCGACCAATTGATCCACAAAACAAGGTGTCGCCAACAAACAGACAATCATCAACATGCAGGCAAATACCTCCGGGTGAATGCCCGGGAGTATGGATGACCTTGAATGACAAATTTCCAAGTTCGATGACATCCCCATCCTTCAACAAACGGGTCGGCTCCGGCGAGCGGCTGGTTGACAGGCCAAACAAGGCTGCATGCTCAGCAGCACGCTGCAACAAGGGGGCATCATCCTCATGGATCAACAGTTTGCAATCGGTTTTTTCAAGCAACGCCCGATTAGCGCCGATATGATCAAAATGGCCGTGGGTGTTGATCACCATGACAAGGGTCAAGTCATGCTGCCGTAAAAGCTCGAGAATACTGTTAACATTGCCGCCGGGATCAATCACCGCTGCTGTGCGGGTTTCTTCGCAACCCACGAGATAGCAATTCACCTCTAAGGGGCCGGTCGGCAAGCTGGTCATTATCATGATGGCTCTCCTTTTTCATTCATCTGGGTAAAAAGGTCCAGATTCCGACTTTTCAGCTGCTCGCCCAGGGTTGCACCCAAAGGGCGTTCATGCCGACTGTCACGCCGACTGTCGGAGGGTTGCCTGGTCTCTGGCGTTGCAGCCGGGGTAGCTAGCTCAGGAGCCGAAAGAGACGGTTTGACTCCTTCGACTTTTTGTTGCCCCATATAAAAATAACGATCGAAAAGCCGATGATAAGATGTCCATCCGTGGTCCTGCTGTTCTTTTTCAACATGCAATTGTACCGCATTGATCTTGGAGTCCAGATCATCAATAAAATTCAGGATAACAGCTTCTAAAAATTTCGGTCGTTTAGGTGAACCAAAGTCATATTGTCCGTGATGAGATAAGAGCAGATGCTTGATCATCATCGACAACTCCGCTGGAAACCCGGGGAGCGCACGCACATGGTCTTCAATCATCTGCACACCCATAACAATGTGCCCCAGCAGTTTCCCTTCATCGGTATAACCAAAGGAGCGATCAAAAGATAACTCCTGGACTTTTCCCACATCATGGAGCATTGCACCACTGATCAGCAGATCCCGATCAACCTGAGGGTAGCGCTTGGCAACATCAAGGGCAAGAGCCGCTACTGCCAGAGAGTGTTCCAGCAGACCACCAATGTAGGTATGATGCATTGACTTTGCTGCCGGCGCCCGTGAATACAGACGATAAAATTCCGGGTCATCGAAAAAAGATCGCAACAAATCACGAATATAGGGATTGTCCAGCGAATCAAGCAGTTGATCCAGCTCGTTTCGCATCTCCCCGGCAGAGCGACTACTGACCGGGAGAAAGTCACCAATATCAACCGATTCATCGGCAACTTTTTCCAACTGCTGGACAACCAGTTGCATCTTTCCCATATAAACGCTTGCTTTAGCTTCAACGCGGATAAAGTCGTCAGCATCAAAGCAATTCGATAGTTCATCAATGCGATCCCAGACCTTGGCTTCAACCTCCCCGGTGCTGTCCATCAGCTTAAGGGTCATGTAGGGCTTGCCATTTTTAGCCATGGCGGTAATTTTGTCGCGCACCAGAAAAATGCTGCTGATCCGATCACGTTCCTTTATCTGATTAACGTAAATTTCTTTCACTTCGACCCCTTTTGTCTCTGGCTGGTGCGTAAGATATGAACTGCCGTATTCAGTCCATCAAGAGCGGCGCTCATGATGCCGCCGGCATAGCCGGCACCTTCCCCGGTCGGGAAAAGCCCCCGATGGCTGACCGATTCACCTGCATTGTCTCGCAGGATCCGCAAAGGAGCAGAGGTTCGTGTTTCCACGCCGATCAGAGTCGCTTCTTCACTGATAAAACCACGCATCTTGCGATTCAAATATGGTAGCGCACGACGTAAGCCATTGGCAACGTAGTCAGGCAAACAATCATCAAGACGGGCATGAATAACATCGGGACGACAACTCGAATGTAACCGCCCTCCCCGTCCCTGGAGAAATTCAAGTAACGGTTGGGCCGGAGCCCGCCAACCCGGTTCACCAGCCTGCCAGGCTGCTCGCTCCCACCTGCGCTGAAATTCTACCCCAGCCAGGGCACCCCGGTGGGGAAAATCGTCCGGGGAAACGGTTACCACCAGTGCACTATTTGATAAAGAAGCATCGCGGCGATAATTACTCATGCCATTGACCACGATGCCACCTGCTTCAGAGGCAGCATTAATCACCGAACCGCCGGGGCACATACAGAAAGAATAGATACCACGGCCGCTGTCAGGGTCATTCCAGGTCAAACGATAGTCTGCTGCAGGCAATTGCGGATGAGCACTTAAACCATACTGGATCTGGTTAATCAATTCCTGCGGATGTTCCACTCGTACGCCCATTGCGAAAGCTTTTGACTCAAGCTTGACACCGGCTTCTGCCAATAGTTGATAGGTGTCGCGGGCGCTATGTCCCGGAGCGATGACCAGTCGGTCACAGAGGAGTTCATCTTTGTGATTGATAGTCACAGCCGCAACCTGTCCTGACTTCATCATAAATCCGCTGAATAAACTGGAATAACGAATGTCTACGCCCAATTCAATCAGGTGGCGACGAAAACAGATAAGCACTTGCCGCAACCGATCGCTGCCAATATGCGGTTTCGCCTGATATTGAATTTCTTTCGGCGCCCCCATAGCGACCAGCCTGGCCAGAATGTAACCGATACCGGGATGGTTTAATCTGGTGGTCAGTTTACCATCGGAAAATGTGCCGGCTCCCCCCTCACCAAACTGCACGTTGCTGTTTTCATCCAGAACACCCTGGTCCCAGAAATGCCTCACATCAGGCAAACGTTGTTCAACCGGTTTGCCGCGCTCCAGCAGGGTGACCTGACAACCACTTTCCGCTAGACTAAGTGCACAAAAAAGACCAGCGGGGCCCATCCCGATCACAACCACATGAAGCGGTTGCGAGACCTTATCAATCGACAGCGGGGTGACTTCAGGCGAGGGGTCAAGCTTTGGGGAGGAACCAAATTGAGCTAAAAATTCAGATTCATTTACTACATTAAATTCAACGGTATAAATTCTTAATATATTGGACTTTTTTCGAGCATCAATGCCTTTACGCAGGATTTTCCAGTGCTTTATGTGATCAGACTGACATCCGAGAACAGCAGCAATCTTATCGCCAAGATGCGCCTCTTCTTCATCCAGCTCGAGGGATAGATCGCGAATCCGCAAAGCCATGGTTGTCCTGAATACCTGTCTGTCATTCAAAAAAAGAGCAGCCTTGCGGCTGCTCGGTCGAAGGTTATTTATAGAGGGGGAAAGCTGATCTGTCAATCATGATGCTTTCGCACAAAATTATCAAGTTAGAGGGATAAGCAAAAAGCGCCAAATGCAAGGCGCGTCATTGTTGAACTATGAGGCGTACTTACGTACGTCGAAGCAGTGAAACAATGGCAGCTACGCAGCAGTTGGTGAGTTTTTGCGACGCCATCAATCATTCTGCAAGCGCACGGTCAGAACCGGCAATGGAGAATTGCGCACGACCTTTTCTGCCGTACTGCCAAACAGCACATGATCAAGACCGGTGCGGCCGTGAGTTCCCAGCACAATCAAGTCGGCTGAAAGTTCCTGTGCCTGTTGGATAATCTGTTCGTAGGGCAAACCCGGCACAATAAAGGTGTCATAATTTTCGTAACCTTCCAGGTGCTGCCGGCAGAAGCTTTCCATCAGTTTTTTTGCGCCCTGTTCAATCTCCTCTTCAAGCTTTTCAAAGGAGATATGAGGCACATAAAACCCTCGCAGATCAACCGGCTCATTGATAACGTGCAGCAAAGCCAACCGGGCTGAATATTTATTAGCCATATTCAAAGCCAACTCAAAAGCATTATTGGAACCTTCAGAAAAATCAATGGCAACCAGGATGGTAGTAAAATCTTTCACGCTGACCTCCTCACTTAAGGATTAGGAAATTTGATCTTTAGCGTATAAATTGTAGCACCAATATCTGGCCTGTCAAGAAAGACTAAGCTGCTTTAATCGAGAACGCTGCTGAAATCATAAGAGTTTCTTTTTTATCGACACCACAGTTTGAGAATTCCGGCAAGAACAAGATGAAAACACTCAAGACGGCTTGAGCCAATCGCCAGCACATCCTGGTGATCAAGGTCCTTATTACCACGCCCGCTAGCAGGATTGGCAATGAGCGATAAGGCACTGACCTCAAGGCCATAACGTCGAGCGATAATCGCTTCAGGTATTGTTGACATGGAAACAGCATCAGCCCCGGCCCGTTCGATAAAGTTGATCTCCGCAGGGGTTTCATAACTTGGTCCGGTCATCCAGGCAAGGACACCTGAGTGCAGACACGATGCCTCATTCATGAGTGTTTCACGTAACGGTAAAAAATAGTGATGGCTATACAATCGACTTAAATCAACAAAATCACGCTCAGAGCGCCCGATCATCGGGTTGTGGCCGGTCAGGTTGAGGTGGTCAGTCACCAGCATGAAGTCCCCCGGCTTTATGGCCGGGTTAATTCCTCCAGCAGCGTTGGTCAGCAGTATTTTCCGGCAGCCAACGGCAGCGGCTAAACGAACCTGGGCACCCACTTGCCAGGCACTATAACCCTCATAAAGATGGTACCGGCCTTGAAACAACAATAGATTGTGACCATCCAGCCGAGCAGCGGTCAGGGTCGCAGAATGACCTGACACTCCGGTCTCCGGAAAACCGGAGAAGTTTGCCAGGGGCACAGTAAGATCAACCTGCAGTCCGGCGGGAACACCGGCAAAACCGGATCCAAGAACGACAGCTAGATCCGGTTGCAGCGAGCCAAGTGCGCTTCGCAGTTGGCTCGCTGCAACCGTGATGTCGTCAAGAACATTCATCTTGTCAACAGTTTAGCAATACGCGCAGTAAAATCTTCGGGGTGAAACGACTTGGTCATAAAATCATTGGCCCCGGCAATAAAGGCCTGACGGGCATCATCATCCTGACGGTAAACACCGCTGATACAGAGAATCGGCAAACCGGCACAATGTCGGTCATTGCGCACTCTCTTGATCAGATCAAGGCCACTGATATCGGGCAGGTTAACATCTGCAATCAGCAGATCGTAAGAGTCCGACTGGAGCAATTTCCAGGCTTCTTCCCCACAATTAGCTGTAGTCAGTTGAAATTTTCGGTCGTCCAGCAGGTCCATGATTAATTCACGAAAAAAACGGGCATCATCTACAATCAATATTTTCGAGGGCTGCTTTTCTTCCTTCACGGGTTCAACAGTAAATCGATGACGACATTTAGGACAGGTCACAACCACAGGTGATGAAGAATCGACTGTAGCTTGAGTACGATATTTTGCTTCACACTTGGGACATTGAATTTTCATAAAAAACCACTTATGGCAATTATCCGTTTTTTAAAAACATAAGAGCAAATCGTCATCAACACCTGGTACGCCGAGCGGTTACTCCTTCGGCAGGGTTTTGATTAACTCTGCAGCCGTTCTCCCTTCATCGGAATCAGGAACAAAGTTAATGATAATTTCCAGTTGTTGCCGGGCCCCTTGATAGTTTCCATCCCGAAGCAATAACACAGCCAGACGGTAACGTGCCTGCACCAGTTCCGGGGCCAATTCAATCGTGCGGCGTAAGGCGGCTTTTTCCAAGAGGGTTTCTTCCGTCAATCGGTATACTTCTGCCTGATAGTAGTGGGCCGGAGCAAAGTTATTCATCATCAAAGCGGCCTCACGAAACGCCTGCAGGGCCGAGGCATAATCACCTTGTTGTAAAAATGCATATCCCTTGCCGGTCATAGCAATGTGGGTGCTGTCAAAAAGTAGGTTTTTTGCCGCACGATCAAAAAAATTAATGGCCTTGTCCCACTCTTCCGTGACCAGGTAAAGGTTTGCCAGATTGTTTTCATAGCGTGGGTCCCCTTCAGAAAGTCTGATCGCTTCTAAATAGTGGGTTTCAGCTTCCTGATAAGCACGACGCTCCTGATAGGCTTGAGCTAGTGAGGCGCGAATAGCAGCACTGTCAGGATCAAGCTCAACCGCCTTGAGCAGTTCCCGCAATGCGGCGCTTGGGTTGTTCCCCTGCAGATGAGCTTCTGCCAGTTTGTGATGGACATCAGCCTGATGGCGATTATCGTCGACGTTAGCGGTAGTCCCGGCACATCCTCCCAGCATAACCAAGCCCAGCAGTAGAAAACCAGTCAGAATTTTAGACATAAATAGACTCTCCAGATAGTTTACAATGAAGCCAGATAGCGACCAAGGCTGGTCAGACTTTTTTCTCGTAATAACTGCAAATCTTCCTCATTTCTGCCGGGAAGAACACTTTGGGGCTTGCTGACTGTCGCCTCAGGTGGCTGTGTAATAGGTAGCTTTTCCCACTGTTTCTGTTTGTCTACAGGCGACAGCAGGTGAAAATCAGACTCTGTCAGAACAAATCCCATTGATTCGATAAACTCGTTACCATCTTCGTAAACTGTACCAACGTGGGTCAGGGGAACCTCGCCCTTTTCCGGCACAAAAAATATGGTTGTGCGTGACTCCAGCAAATAAAATGCCACCATGACCAGGGCTTTGCCGCCTCCGGTTAATTGCAACAGATAGGCACGACAAGGCTGAGGCGAGAAACCACTGAAGGCCAGTTGGATAGCAGACGGCGACGACTGCAAAGAGGTGACCTTGGTGGCAGGAGCAGAAAGAAACGTCAACTGTTTATGCTGTATAAACATAAGCGCCCCAGGCATGGAGGTGATAGATACAGGAACTAATCCAGGTCAGCAAAATCGGTCAATAATTTTATTCTTTTGAAACGATCAGAAATATCCTCATGGTTTATCTGTTTAAGGCGTTCCAGACTGAATTTTTCCACAGTAAATGACGCCATTACTGTACCAAAGATAATCGCCTTGCGCATGTTTGTTTCACTGAAGTTACGTGTCGCTGCCAGATAGCCGAAAAAACCACCGGCAAAGGTGTCCCCCGCTCCGGTCGGGTCAAACACCTCTTCCAACGGATAGGCCGGCGCGGAAAAAATCGATCCTTCAGCAAACATCAATACACCGTATTCACCACGCTTGACAACCAAAGTGCTGGGGCCATAACTGCGAACGATGGCTGCTGCCTTGACCAGATTGGGTTCCTGCGCCAGTTGCCGCACTTCTGCTTCATTGATAATGAGGATATCTACCAGCGCCAAGGTACGCAACAGCGCCTCTTTTTTGCCATCTATCCAAAAGTTCATCGTATCACAGGCCACCAGTTCAGGGGCAGTAACCTGGCTTAATGCCTCACGTTGAATATCGGGGTCAATATTGGCCAGAAAAACATATTTCGCCTGGCGGTAATGTTCGGGCAATTGTGGTTCGAAGGTTTCAAAGACATTGAGCTGGGTATCCAGGGTATGGGCTTCATTGAGATCATATTCATAGCGGCCGCGCCAGCGAAAGGTTTTACCGGGCACCTGCATCAAACCATCAAGATTGATATTGCGGGAACTTAAAAACTCGACATGTTCCTGGGGAAAGTCTTCACCTATAACGGCCAGCAAGTTTATATCAGTAAAAAAACTGGCTGAGGTGGAAAAATATGAAGCCGAGCCACCGAGGATCTCTTCAACCTCACCAAAAGGGGTAGCGATAGAATCCAGGGCAACACTGCCGACAACAAGAATGCTCATGTTATAAATCCTTTATAGCGGGTTAAAATGTAAATCAACAATCCGGATCAAGATATTTGCCGATTATGGGCGCCAAAGCTTGTTGCGTCGGATCTGGAATCAGAGCTTTATCGGTCATGATCGCAAACTCAAGGGCTTTATCACAGCAACAGGTGAGCTGGTGTTGCCTCATCTGGCCAACAGCCTTTTGGATGATGGCACGGGCGGTTGCTACATTTTGACGAATGATATTCAGAACTGCCTCAACCGAGACATCATCATGCCCATCGTGCCAGCAGTCATAATCGGTTGCCAGGGCAACAGTTGCGTAACAGATTTCCGCTTCACGGGCCAGTCGTGCTTCAGGGATATTGGTCATACCGATAATATCGACTCCCCAACTGCGATAAATCTGTGATTCGGCGCGGGTAGAAAAATTGGGACCTTCAATGCAGATATAGGTTCCACCTGCATGTACCGTAGCACCAACCTCACGAGCTGACTTTTCCAGGATTAAGGCCAGATCAGCACAAATCGGGTCAGCAAACTGGACATGTCCGACGATTCCTTGCCCAAAAAAGGTTGATGCGCGCCGGCCTTGGGTCCGATCAAAAAACTGGTCGGGGATGACAATGTGTCCCGGAATAATATGCTCCTTCATGCTGCCGACCGCAGAGACTGAAATAATCCGGGTCACTCCCAGTTTTTTCATGCCGTAAATATTAGCGCGATAATTAATCTCTGAAGGAAGAAAACGATGTCCACGGCCGTGACGCGGCAGAAAAACCATTTTTATCCCGTATAGAGTGCCGGTTATAAAGGCATCCGAAGGAGCGCCAAAGGGAGTTTCAATGATAATTTTTTTAATATCCGTAAGGCCTTCAATTTCGTACAGCCCGCTGCCGCCAATTACTCCAACCACCGGTGTATTCATATATAATTCTCCCAGCATCATCATCTTGCAACAGTGCAATCAGTTTTCAGATCCATTCGTCCTTTTAATTGCCCGCAGGCTGCGTCAATATCACGTCCTTTGCCGGCTCGCAAAGTAGCCACCATATCACGGTCAAGCAGATATTTCTGAAATGCCCTGATGGTATCCTCATCAGGCGCTTTGAAGTCACTACCCTGATGTTCGTTAAAGGCAATCAGGTTAATCTTGCAGCGTACCGCATGCAGCAGCTTCACCAGCTTTTTGGCCATTACCAACGAGTCATTGACTCCTTTGATCAGGATGTATTCAAAAGTCACCCGCTGCTTTGTCTCACGGCTGTACTCTCCACAGGCCGAAATCAGCTGTGCCAAAGGATAACGATTATTAATCGGCATCAGGCTTGAACGTACTTCGTCATCAGCGGCATTAAGAGAAACGGCCAGATTCACCTTGATACGGTTTTTCAGTTCCAGAATTTCAGGTACCAGACCACAGGTTGACAGGGTAACCCGCCGCGCCCCAAACCCGAGTCCATCATCATGGTAAAGAATGTTCAAGGCATCAATAACATTGTCAAGGTTATGTAATGGCTCCCCCATCCCCATCATGACAATATTCCCCAGCGGGCCGTCTTCCAGGGCGGCACATACCTGGTTAACCATTTCGCCGGCACTTAAGTTGCGCAACAAACCGGAAGTTGCCGTCATACAAAAAGCACAACCCATGGCACAACCGGCCTGGGTTGAGATACACAGAGTCGCCTTGTCGGTTTCCATCGGAATTCGTACGGCCTCAATGGTCGCACCGTCTTCAAGCTCAAACAGGTATTTACGCGTACCATCACGACTATTCTGGACGGCCAGTGGGGTCAACGTGGATATCCGACAGCGTGCCGACAGATCCTCGCGCAGAGCCTTGCTGACATTGGTCATGGCAGCAAAATCGGTTACGCGCTGCTGATAAAGCCATTTAAACAGTTGGCGCGCACGAAAAGCCGGCTGACCCAAGCTATCAAGATAAGCTGCCAGATCCACGTGGGTCATGTTTTTAAGATCAATTATTTTTTCCACACCTTGCCTGCAAAAAAACTGTTGCCTGACTAATCTCCTCAACTGCGAACAGCGGAGAAAATGGCCTCTGTTGTAGATTAAATAGAAATAGAACTCATAAAATTCAAGCCCTTCGGCAGTTTACCGAAGGGCTTGGAGATAAACAAGCAGTTATGCCCAGGGAACGATTAAAGAAGTTCCAGGCCGTTAAAGAAATACCCCAGCTCAAAAGCCGCTGTTTCGGGGGCATCGGAACCATGGGTGGCATTTTCACCGATAGAGGTACCGAATTCCCTACGCAATGTCCCTTCCGCCGCATCGGCCGGATTGGTTGCACCCATCAGATCGCGCCACTTTGAGATCGCATTCTCTGATTCCAATGCCATGACGACACAAGGACCACTGCTCATAAAATCAGTCAATTCACCGAAGAAAGGGCGGGCACTATGAACGGCGTAAAACCCCTCTGCCTCGATCTTGCTCAGATACAGTTTTTTCAGACCAACAACCTTGAACCCCTCGGCATAAATACGGGCAAGAATCTGCCCGGCATAACCGGCGGCAAAAGCATCGGGTTTAATAATGGCAAACGTTCTTTCCATTCTTCTTTCCTCCTGGATAGTGGCACGCGTTAACGCAGTACCGGTTTAGGTCAAGCTATTGTTCAACAATTTCTTGTAACAAGGGTAAGATCCTTTGCAAAGCTCGGCCACGGTGACTGATGCGGTTTTTTATTTCAGCCGGCAGTTCCGCCATGGTTTTGCCGTACTCCGGCACCAGAAACAGGGGGTCATAACCAAAACCGTGGGTGCCACGTTCCTGGTTGATAATCAACCCATCAACCTGCCCTTCCACTATCTTGCAGCGCTCATCAGGCCAGGCCAGGGCAATACAGCAATGAAAATGCGCTTTGCGTTGTTTCAACGGTGTTTCACGCAATGCCTTGATCAGTTTGGCGTTGTTAGCTTTATCGTCGCCTTGTTCTCCGGCATAACGGGCGGAAAACACGCCAGGTGCTCCATCCAGCACATCAACACACAAACCACTGTCATCAGCCAGGGTCAGGCAACCAGAAAATCGCGCCAGGGTCAGCGCTTTTTTTCTGGCATTGTCAGTAAATGTCGCTCCGTCTTCTTCCACAACCGGCGGCTTGTCAAGCTGATCAAGACCCATAACATCGAAATCGAGAATTGCCAACAACTGCTTTAATTCGCGCAGTTTGCCCGGATTGCCTGTCGCTACCAGTAGTTTCATCACTTAATCAGCCAGCGCAGCTTGTTGCAGTTGCTTTAAGTCTTCACAGCCGGCCAAAGCTAAATCGCGCATGGCATCCAGTTCAGCGGCACTGAAAGGAATTTCTTCAGCGGTACCCTGCACCTCGACAAAGCGGCCAGAACCGGTAATGACAAAATTCATATCAACATCGGCACTGGAATCTTCTTCGTAATTGAGGTCAAGAACCGGACATCCTTTGACGATACCAACACTGATTGCCGAGACACTATCGAGTAAAGGCATTTTTTTTAACTGTCCCTGCTTGACCAGACCCGACAGAGCATCATGAAGTGCGACATACGCCCCGGTAATCGATGCGGTCCGGGTCCCACCATCGGCCTGTAGCACATCGCAATCAAGCTGCACGGTGATTTCCCCCATTGCCCCAAGGTCAGTAACCGCGCGCAAGGAACGACCAATCAACCGCTGAATTTCCTGGGTGCGGCCGGAAACCTTACCGTTACTTGCCTCACGCATGGAGCGGGTGTGAGTAGCACGCGGCAGCATACTGTATTCAGCGGTTACCCAGCCACGGCCTTGTCCCCGCATAAAAGGAGGAACGCGCTGTTCAACCGATGCATTACACAACACCCTGGTTTCACCAAAGCTCACCAGTACTGACCCTTCGGCATAGCGGGTAAATCTGCGCTGGAAACTGATAGGCCGTAATTGTTCGGGTGTGCGGCTATCAGGTCGATTCTGGATGAGATATCGCATTAGCGTGTTTCCCTGGTCAAAGATATGTAATTCTGGATACCTGCAAAAACAGACTGCACCAGACGGTCTTGATAATCTTCTTGTCGCAACAACTGTAATTCATCAGGATTACTCAGATAACCAATTTCAAGCTGAACCGTCGGCAGATTGCCACGCCCCAATGACAGGCGCGAGGAGGGATAAATCCCACGCACCGCAAGATCTTTGTCAAGCATCGACTGAGACAGCTGCTGAGCCAACACCAGACTCCCCTGGGATGGTCCTGATGGTTCTTCCTGATCACGCACTAACAGATCAATTCCCCGCACGTCAGATGAGAAAGAAGCCTGGGCATGGACCAGAATCCAGAGATCGACATCATCACGTAACGCCGCTTCCAGCCGCTGATCGAGGGTCACGTCGTAATCCCCCGAACGACTGACATACACCGGGATCCCCAGACGCATGCGCAGCTGCCTGGCAAGGCGGTCGGCAACCTCAAAGGTCAGCAGTTTTTCATTGTATCCGTCAGGAGCAATAACTCCGGTATCCAGGCCGCCATGAGCTGGATCAATGGCAATCGCCCGGATGGCTGGACCGCCGCTGCTAGTGCGCTCTGTACGTCGGAAAAATCGACTGAAGAGTTCGTCTATTCCGTCACGTTCTGTTTCCTCAATAACCGGCACCGGTGGATTGAGATGGCGGAAAAATACCGCCCGGCCAGCTAATTGAGACAACTGCGATTGGATAAAGTTTTCGGAGATCCGCAATCGTCCATCGATAAAAACCGGCTTTTCCTGCAGGGGATAAAAGTTATCTCCAACCTGCATATGGCCACTAGCGGGGGTCAGAACGACCCAGCCTCGACTGGTGCGTATACGGTAGGTATGGGCGACAGAATCCCAGTAACCGCTTAAGCCGGCAAGGTCAAGAAGGTCTTCGACAGCAACGTAGGAGACTCCTTGCTGACGATAAACATCCTCAATAATCACCGCCGATTGACCACGCAGGGCAATCTCAACTGCCGCAAAAGCAGGCGAACTGACCAGTAAAAAACAGCAAAAAATCAGGATAAAACGCATGGCAACTCCGTCAAAGCGCATGGTTATATCCCAACTGTCTGATAACTGTCAATCACAGGAAGGTACCAGTGGTTTACCTGGTTGATTTTTCATATTCAAGGCCTTCAACATCCGCTGGGTCAAGGTTTTTTCGAGTTCTTCCTGCGCTTTTTCTTCACTATTCACCGTTCTGATTTGACCACCGGCCACCATCCCATGACCGCCTGCAGTTCCCAGACCTGCTACCATCTCCTGAATAACCAGTCCCAGTTTGGCATCGGGGTCAAGGGAACGCATGGACAGAATCTGGGTGCCATCAAACCATCCGATCCCTAGAACATAATCAATCCCTTTGTGGCGCAGCAAAAAATCTGCCAGTTCCGCAACCAGGTCAGGATTATCAATCCGGAAAAGGTTGAAAACCAGGGCACTGCCATAGATACGGGCATTATCGATCGCCTGGCGAAAAGCACAAAAGTAGGCTGAGGATACCTGCGGATGAATGATTTTGAATAAAATTCGATTGTTGGCCAGAGGAAGCAGTTTTAAATAAGCATCACGGTCAGCCTTGGACCATTCACGACCAAGGTCCTGGGTTTCGGATTTGATGGCATAATACAGGCAGGTAGCAAGACGGGTATTGATAGCGACTCCCTGTGTGGTCAGATACTCATATAGAATTGTTGCTGACGCGCCATAGCTTTCGCGGATATCAACCCAGCACACCTTGGACAGATCAGATTTTGGCCGATGATGATCAATAATAAAGTGGACGGGAAGAGCAGCAGGCCATGAATTGTTGCCGGTGTTGGGTTGAGTGTCGACCATGCAGACCACCTGAAACTGTTTCAGTTCCAGCTCGCTGATGGGAATCATCGGAATTTCAAGTTGTTCAACCATGTTGCGGTTTTCACTGCGACCGATAACCCCGCCATAGGTGAGCACGGCGTTCTGGCCGGTTTTCACAATCAGCAGATGGCGCAGGGCAACAGCTGCAGCAATAGAATCGGGGTCAGGATTGTCATGGGTAACGATAAGGACCTTGCCGCGTCCCCGAACCCACTCGATCACCTGACCGATCAAATCAACACCAGGAAGTGGAAGCGGACATTCAATCAGATCAGCTTGCCCTGTTTTTTGGTTGGAAGTCATGGTTAAGGATTCCTGCCAAGAAGAGAAAAGATGGTGGTTACCGCCTGCTTCGGTGCATCGGTGGTCATTGTATTATCAATATCCGGCCAGCTGTCAAGTAGCACCAGAGGTTTACCAAGCTTGCGGGCAATGGCGATTTCCGAGAGAGTACCATAACCACCCTCGATTGCAATCAAGGCCGCAGCTGTGTGCACCAGAATAACATTGCGGGAGTGTCCCATCGCGGTAACAATCGGATGGGTAATAAAGGGATTGGCACTGACGGCTGTATCACCGGGCAGAATCCCGATCACCTCGCCGCCGGCCTCAAAACAGCCGCGCGAGGCTGCCTCCATGACGCCGCCCAGCCCCCCGCAGACGAGAATTGCGTCCCTTTGAGCTATCAAGTGACCAACCTCATAGGCTTTTTCAAGACCGCTGGAGCTGGCATCAGCAGCACCAATTACGCCAATCATCAGGCGCTGTACTGTCATGGGCCAATCTCCTGCAAACGTCGGGCGAACCTTTTAAGGGTCAAGCTGTTCAACACCACACAAACGCTGGATAGCGCCATGGCGAGTCCGGCGTACTCAGGTTTCAGATAAAGCCCATAGGATGAATAAAAAAGGCCGGCAGCCAGTGGAATAAAAGACAGGTTATAGAAAAATGCCCAGAACAGATTCTGTTTGATTTTTTTCAGGGTTTGTCGACCTAATTCCACAGAGCGGACTAGATCAAACAGATCAGCACCGATCAACACCAGGTCACCGGTTTCGCGGGCGACATCAGTTCCGGTACCGATAGCGATCCCGACATCAGCCTGGGCCAGGGCCGGAGCATCATTGATGCCGTCACCAACCATCCCAACCCGATGTCCCTGCTGCTGATATTCTTTCACCAGTCCAAGTTTCTGATCAGGGGTCACTTCCGCAACAGCTTGTTTTATCCCCAACCGGGTTGCGACCTGCTCCACGACATCTCGACGGTCTCCACTGACCACCACCGTTTGAATGCCGAGCTGATGCAGACGCTCAATAACAGCCGCAGCGGCTGGACGAATCTGGTCGGATAAGGCGATAGCCCCTTGTAATTTGTCATCAACAGCAACAAAAATGAGAGACTTATTCATCAGTCCCTGATCCTTTAATTGCTGCTGTAGCGGTTCGATGGATATCTCTGTGTCCTCCAGCAGGGCACGGTTACCACAGACAACTAATTGGTTTTCAACCCGCCCACGAACACCCTGGCCGCCAATTTCCTCAAGCTGTTGGGGGTTTGCCGAAATAGTCGAGCTACGACTGCGTGCCGCGGCAACCACTGCCTGGGCAAGGGGATGATTACTTCCCTGCTCCAGCGCTGCGGCCAGAACAAGAATCTCTTCAGTCGTCATTTCACCACACGTAACAACCTGATCGACCGCAAACCCTCCACTGGTAAGGGTACCGGTTTTGTCAAGAAGCATCACATCAAGTTTTGAAATCGTCTCAAGTGTCGATGCCTTTTTATAAAGAATACCGCGCTCAAGGCCGACCGCACTACCAACCATGATCGCCGTCGGGGTTGCAAGCCCCAGAGCACAAGGACAGGCGATAACAACCACAGCGATGGCCATTTGAAAACCGGTGAGAAACGGGGCACTGACCACCAGATACCAGCCAACGAAGGTTAACAGCGACAATGCGATAACCACCGGCACAAAGAAGCCGGACACGCGGTCGGCAAAGCGTTGAATCGGCGCCTTGTCGGCCTGGGCATCCTCGACCAGTCGAATGATACGAGCCAGAACCGCATCTTCGCCAACATGGGTTGCACGAATCTGGAGTAAACCGCTGCGATTTATGGTGGCACCGACAACGGTAGCTCCCGGCTCTTTGTGAACCGGCACCGATTCTCCGGTGATCATCGATTCGTCAACCGCTGCTGTTCCATCAACGACCTCTGCGTCTACCGGAATGGTATCGCCTGGCCGCACCAGCAGCAGATCACCAGGTCTGACATGCTCAACCGGAATGTTTTTCTCCTTACCATTAACCAGCAGGATGGCCGTTTTTGCCTGAAGTTGCAGAAGTTTTTTCAAGGCGTTACCGGCTCGCCCTTTTGCTCGGGATTCAAGCCATTTACCAAAACGGATAAAGAGGATCAGCATCACACTGGTTTCGAAAAAGACCGCAACATCCTCGCCCAGCAAGCCAAACAAGGCCAGGATGGAATAACCATAAGCCGCACTGATACCCAGTGACACGAGCACATCCATATTGGCAACGCGATTTTTCAGAGCGCCCCAGGCACTACGATAAAAACCCAGACCGGCGGTAAACTGAACAATGGTAGCCAGGATGCCACTGATGATTAACTCAACCCGGTCAGGGACCGGTGCGAACATCATCAGCATGATGGGAAAGCCGCCGGCTGCGGCAATCAACACCATCAGCAAGTCTTTGCGGGATCCATCACCTTCACCTGTGGCTTCATCATTTTGCGCCAGGGTTCTGAATCCTGCTTGCTCCACTGCAGCATAGATCTCCGGCGGTGAAATCTTCCCTGCATCGAAATGGACCTGAGCAAAATTACCGGCCAGATTAACACTGACCGTATTAACCCCCGGCAAGGACAAAAGCTTCTTTTCGACCGTTGCTACACAAGATGTACAACTCATGCCGCCAACGGAAAAACGTAGTCGTTGCTGATTATCTACAGTATCCTCCGGATTATTTGTCTTCATGGAACAACCTTTAACAAGTCAGCATGTTACAGTTCATGAACAACGGACAATATCGACCGGTCCGCTTGCTAAAAGTTCCAAACCCTCCAGCAACCCCCAGGCCGAGGATTCGACGACGACTATCGTTACCCCTAGGGCGCTACGAAGCTCATCAATATGCATGTTGTCGAGGAAGCGTTGTTCATCAGCTTTTAACATGACATCGGGCAGAAGTAGTGGTCTGCCCTTGATCATATCACGAAGCTGGTGGACAAGATCAATACCGGTAACCAGACCGGCCACGGTGACATTTGCACCAAAAAAATCATTACCGACGGCTACGACCTCCATATCAACCCCGGTGCGCAAGCTCATACGCTGGACGACATCCTGCATAAACAAAAAAAATGACTTGCCGGTAACCACAACCGCGGCTTTCAGATCAAGGGGCTCTGCCTCGAGCAGGGCCTCTTCCGCTTCAGCTCGAAAATGAGCCACCAGACCGACACCATTATCAAGTTGTGGAAAGTCTTCATATTCATCAAAAGTCGGCAAGGGCAGTTCGGCTAATTGATACATCTCATCAGCCGCATAAACCAGCCGGGTTCCCAACTTATGCAGAAATCGCTGCTGATCCTCCCTGATCTGCTTAATGCAGTGTGCGGTTTCTGCCTGATCTGGAACCTGCAAGGTCGGTAAATGCTCACGGAAACGGGTCAAACCGACCGGTACGACGGCAATAGAATTGACTTGTGGATACAAAGCGGATAACTGTTCGACAGTCTGTTGCAACACCGGACCGTCATTATTCCCCGGACATAAAACAATCTGACAATGTAACTGGATATCTGCTGCCGCCAGCAGTTTAAGCAGCGGGAGGATAGGCGGCACCTGACAGCCCAGCAGGTGGTTACGAATTGATGGGTCGGTAGCATGAACGGATATATACAAAGGAGACAACTTTTCAGTAATAATCCGCTGAAGATCGGCTTTACTGACATTGGTCAGGGTAATAAAAGAGCCGTAAAGGTAAGAAAAACGATAATCTTCATCCTTAATGTAGAGGCTGCGCCGCAGACCTTTCGGCAGCTGATGGACAAAACAGAACAGACACTGGTTTCCACACTGCTGTGGTTGCGGGTGCGCAACATCAAGACCAATCTCTTCATCGGCATATTTTTCGCACTCAACAACCAGTATTTCCCCTTGGCGAAACACCTCGATCATCAGATGCTCCGCTTCCATGGCACGATAATAATCAATCAGATCATTGATCGGGATGGCGTTGATAGTGACAAGCTGATCATCGACACAAAGACCTGCCTCATCGGCAAAACTACCGGGTTCAATTCGCTCTATTGCTATCATTTATCACTCTGCCGGAACAGTAAGGGCGGCACCATCGGTGCCGCCCTTACAAGGATTTCAAAAAGTTTTAGTAGCTAACTATAATTAATCGCGTCCGCCATGGAGCCGGAAGGTTCCATCCGACGAGGTAATTGTGCTGACAGCGTGTTTGTAAATCAGGATATCTCCTTCGCTTTCCACCAGAATACAAAAGCTGTCGAAAGATTTGATGTAACCGGCCAGACGCTCTCCAGACATCATAATAATGACAATCTTTACTCGTTCCTTGCGCGCTTGATTAAGGTACTGATCCTGAATATTAAATGGTGATTTGGCCATGTCCGCTCCTTTGATGACAAATCAAATGATCAATGTATTTTATTACTCTATCAGACCTGTTGGTGGAATCAACCCAAAAGATATCAGGTTCTTTACGGAACCAGGTCAATTGTTTTTTGGCATACTGACGGGTGCGCAATTGAATTTCCTCGCACAGTTGGTCAGCGTTATAATGGCCGGACAAAAAATGCAGAACCTCACGGTAACCAAGGGTCTGAAGGGCTTTTAAGTCTTCGCCGTAACGTTCCACCAGGTTCCTGACTTCATCAACCAGGCCCGCTTCAAGCATCTGTCTGGTGCGCTCATCAATACGCTGATAAAGAGTCTGACGCGGATAATCAGGTGCCAGCGTCACAACTCGATAGGCCTCCTCAACAAAATGATGCTCCGCTTTAATCGTCGAAAACTTTTTACCACTTAACAGGCACACCTCCAAAGCCCGAACGGTACGAATCAAATTATTCGGGTGGATCACTGCAGCTGATTCCGGATCTAGTTTTTGTAACTCGCAATGAAGGATACCACTACCCTGTTCTTCCTCGCGCTGATGCAACCTCCGGCGCAACTGTGGATCTCCGCTGGGCAACCGGGCCAACCCTCCCAGCAATGCCTTGATATAAAGACCGGTGCCACCAACAAGACAGGGCAGATTCCCCCTTTGGTATATCTGTTCAATCAACGGTCTGGCCAGATCAACATAAGCAGCAACCGAAAATTCCTGATCAGGATCGATCAGGTCAATCATATGATGTGGCACCTGCTCCTGCTCGGCTTTAGATGCCTTGGCGGTACCGATATCCAGCAGTCGGTAAACCTGGCGCGAATCAGCCGAAACAATCTCCAGGGGGGTATGCTGCGCCAGCTCCAGCGCCATGGCACTTTTGCCTGAACCGGTAGGACCACAGATAACCAACAGCGGTATTTTATATAATTTCTTTGTACTCATCCGTGACGTCGAAATAATCGTTCAATCTCATATAAACTCATGCGCGTGTGCACCGGCCGGCCATGGGGACAATGGCCCTTGAAATCAATCTCATCCAGATCAACCAGCAAGGCTTTGATTTCTTGATGACTAAGCGCTTGATTAGCGCGGATAACCCGGTGACAAGCCATCATAATCAATACATCATCAAGCGATTCTGCTAACTGACCTTCGCGCCCTGTCCGCTCAAGCTCCAGAGCAACATCCGTAACCAGCTTGACTACCGGCGCTGCGGCCAGTAGTGCGGGAAGGGCTTTAACCGCAAACGACTTACCGCCAAAAGGCTCCACCTCAAAACCCAGGCGTTCCAGTTCAGTCAGATGTCCCTCCAGGGCGGCAGCACTATTGTAATCAAGTTCGAACACTTCAGGGAATAACAGCTGCTGACGTTGCACGCCGCCCTGTTGATAGGCTTTTTTCAAGCGCTCAAAGCCGATGCGCTCGTGGGCCGCATGTTGATCAATCAATACCAGGTCATCCTGATCCTGACACAGGATATAGGTCTGGTGATACTGGCCAAGAATCTGCAACTGAGTAAAAAAGCCATCACCTTTCCCGGTGGTCAGTTCTTCCTGGTGCATCTGGTGACCGGACCCTGACTGTCGATGCTCAGCGGCAGCCGTATGCGTCGCAAAAGGAGAACAGGGGCCATTACTGAAAGCAAATGAACCTGCGTGCTCCCTGACTGAGGGCTCAGTGACATGTGAGTTGTCCGTCGGGGGAGGGTACTGAATTTGATGGCCTGGGGTCGGAGGAACCGCCGACGCTACTGTCGGCGGATGATTTTGATGTGACTGGGATATCCAGCTCGAAGGCTTGAGGGCCTGCTGAAGAGTCGTGGCAATAAAATCATGGACAACGCCCTGATCACGAAAGCGTACTTCGTGCTTGGTCGGATGGACATTGACATCGACCAGGGCTGGATCAAGGCTAAGGAATAGCGCTACAACCGGATAACGGCCTTTCATCAGCAGATGCCGGTAACCCTCCATGATTGCATGCTGAACCACCCGGTCACGAATATATCTACCGTTGATAAAGGTATAGATATGGCTGGTCGCCGAACGATTGAGATCAGGGCGGGAGATTAACCCAGATATCCGTAAAGTTTCTCCCATGGCTTCATCAACGGCAAGCATATCGCGCAGTAAAGAGCGCCCAAGCAGAGCAGCCAAACGCTCCGGCAATGCTTTTTCATGACGCAAATCGAGCATCAGGCGATCTTGATGGAGCAACCGGAAGCTCACGTCCGGTCGAGCCAGAGCCAGCTTGGAAACGACATCGGCGGCATGACCTAGCTCGGTCTGGTCTGTGCGTAAGAATTTTTTTCTGGCCGGTAGATTAAAAAACAGATTCCTTACTTCAACAATCGTCCCGATCGGTAACCCCAACTGTTCAACCTTCTTTATTTTTCCTCCATCGATCTGGATGTGCTGGCCCAGGCCATTTAAATTATTGCAGGTCTTAAGACTCAAACGCGATACTGAAGCGATGGAGGCCAGAGCCTCACCACGAAAGCCCAGGGTTGTCAGGGCAAAAAGGTCATCATCTTTACTGATTTTACTGGTAGCATGCCGCTCAAAGCATAACAGCGCGTCCTGATGGTTCATACCGCAGCCGTTATCGGTTATTCGGATAAGGGTTTTGCCGCCACCGCCAAGCTCAATAATAACCTCTTTAGCACCGGCATCCAGGGCATTTTCAAGCAATTCCTTAACCACCGATGAGGGTCGTTCAACCACCTCACCAGCTGCTATCTTGTTGCACAGCTCCTCGGGTAAAATCTGGATAGTGGGATTATTATTCATACGTTTTTGCTTTATCATTCCATCGACTTAAAATGCCAACGGCCGGATATTCCCGGCCGTTGGCAGATTGGTGGTTGCTGACACCTGTTGTTATTTCTGTTCCAATTCATCAAAGACGATTTCAAGATCATCATCGTCGGCCGCCTGGTCAAAAAACAGATCGGCAGCCACAGGAGCGTGCATCTTCAGTCCCAGATCTTCGGCCACGCTGGTAACAATCCCTTCCGTTACCTCTCTGCCATGACGCAGATAGGTCTCAAACAGGGCATTATCACAAATTGTGTTGATCAGTCTCGGCACTCCCCCTGAATAGCCCTGAATCAGGGGCAGGGTTTCATTTAAGAAGGGGGATTGATCACAGCCGGACACCTTCAGTCGAAATGCAATATAGGCGGCTGTTTCTCGCGGTTCAAAGGAGGTCAGGGTATATTTGAAAGCGACCCGTTGGGCCAGTGGTTCATCCAGCATCATCACTTCATCAAGGGCCGGCAAACCAAAAAAGATGATATTGAGAAGCTTCTTGCCGGGAATTTCCAGATTCAACAATCCCCTGAATTCCTCCATCAACTCACGGGTTTGCAGCATCTGCGCTTCGTCGATAAGGACGACGGCCTTGCGCCCTTCTTCTTCGATCTGAATCAATCGCTCAAAGAGCTGTTTCAGCATTTTCAACGGGGTTGGGTCGGGATTTTCAACCCCTAATTGCAAACAAATTCGCGACAGCAGCCATTCCGGAGTGATATCTGAATGAATGATAACCAACAGCGAGGATTCGTAGCGCTCGACTGGGAGATTATCGAGCATCCGTCGCGCCAGAGTCGTCTTGCCGGTACCAATTCCACCAACCAGGACCGCCAGCCCCTTGTCGGTATCGACAGAATACTTTAACCGCTGTAAAGCCCGTCGGTGCTGTTCGCTGTCAAAATAAAATCTTTCGTTAGGGGCATTGGAAAATGGCTCCCGTTCAAAACTAAAATAATCTGAGTAACCCATGAAACCCCCACTTCTTATTCAACAGAACAACTTATTTTTTATAAAAAAGAGACCCGTCTTTTTGGTGAAACCGCCTCGCTCTTGGGTGTGTCTTGTGTCTGTTTATTGGTGCCCTCAGCTGGTTGATCGTTAATCATTCCCAGACTCTGTTTCAGGGTAGCTACCTTTTCAGTCACATCGCGATATTTGTTGTCCTGGGCGAGCACATTGCGGTAGCTGATCAGAGCA
The DNA here is from genome assembly GCA_046482365.1 of Pelovirga sp. Lineage (GTDB taxonomy): Bacteria > Desulfobacterota > Desulfuromonadia > Desulfuromonadales > Geopsychrobacteraceae > Pelovirga. Next base: position 32,819 of record JAWOFG010000102.1, read on the forward strand.
TCATGTTGCCGCTCGGCGCGCTCATACAGCAGGGCCAGCTCATAGCCAAGATTCAACCGTTGAATATCCTCAAGTTGGGGTGAATCTAAAGCCTGTTGAAATATTTGTTCAGCATTTGCATAATCGCCCTTGTCGGAGAAGGTCAGCCCCTTGAGGGTCAAACTATCAACGTAGCGAAGGGGATCCTTCTGGGCTTTTTCAAATTCGCTGATGGCATCGTCATGCAACCCCATTTCACGATAAGCAATGCCTAGATTATAATGAGACTCCATGTCGTCAGCAGCTATCTGCTCGTCGACATCTGTTTTAAAGACTTTTTTCTTATCTGCATCGATGGATTGCAGCTGATCAAGTTCAGAATCAAAATCAAAATCCCCAAAACCGAAATCCTCTCCCTCGTCCACCACAACGTCTGTCTGCGAGTCGGATTTCTCTAGCTGAGCTTTGCGCTGCTCTTCAATTTCCTGGAGCTTGCGACGACATTCCTCGGAATCCGGAGCATAAGCCAGGATGTCATGACACAACCGCGCTGCATCAACAAACAGCCCCTGTTGCAGATAAAACTCAGCTTCCTCAAGATCTGCCTGGAGGTTCCCCCCACCGCTATCAACCTTTTCAGATGTCTCTTCCTCAAGGTCGAAATGAAACATGGTGTCATTCTCAATATCATCTGTCGCAGACTCATCCTTCAGGTTGATATTACTGGAGACATCAAGCTCAATAAATGAGTCAGATGATTCCTGTCGTTCGCTGTCCGATGAGTCTTCATCATCCGGCTCAAGTAGCAGGTCGATGTTGTCATCTTCAAGGATGCCATAGCTGAATGCATCATCCCCTGACTCCTCTTCCTCATCCTCAATATCCAGATCAACAGACCCCAGGATGGAGTCTGACAATAAATCAGAAGACTCGGTATCAACCTCATCTTCACGACCCGAGATAATATCGAGCAGCTTGCCCCCTTCACCTGTGTGCTCGTAAATCGAATCGAGGGTCTGGATGATAGCTGGGGTATGCGGCATCTCGGAATTTAAAAACTCATAGTATTCTTTGAGTTTTTCCAGTCGTCCACCCTTGAAAAAAGCATCTTTCCATTCTTCCAGCTCATTCAAGGCCAACTCATAATGTTTATTGTCAATTTCACACTGAATGAGGGTTTCACGAATATCAAGGTCGCTGGGATCCATCTGCAACAATTGCCGGCAGGTCGCAACAGCTCTGAGGTAATTACCGGATTGAGCATACCCTATACTGATCTGACGTAACAGATCAGGATCTGAAGGCTTGTCTTTAAGAAGGGTTTCAATGATTGTTGTCCCGCGAACATAGTCGCCTTTTTCAAAAAACGTATGGGCGAGACCGGTTTGGAGCAGACGATTACCGGGAAAGTGGGGCAAAAACATGGTGTAGAGTTTGAGGCATTTATCAAAATCGCCCTTGTCCTTTAACACCCCGATAATCGCAACAATTTCTTCAAATCCCTCATCTTTGCGATCATTATTTGTCAAAACTTCTGCTAGTTTGACCCGGACATTGAGATTTTCAGGATCGAGATCACGCATTTTTTCAAGGGTTTTTATCTCATCGGCAATCAGCTGGTTACGTTCGTAATAGTCAACCAGACTGCGATACTCAGCCATCGCGTTGCCGACCAGGCCCTGCTTCTGATTAAGCTCAGCCAGACGACTGTAGATAGCCACCTGACTAGGGTCCAGACGCTGCATCTGTTTGTAAATAGCGATCGCCTTGAGATAAAAACCATTACTGGAATAATAGCGGGCAATGGCTTCATACTGTTCGTATGCTTCCGACGACTTATTGGTACGGACATACAGCTCAGCGAGCTTCTGCCGTGAACGGATATCCCCCGGTTCCATCTCAACGATCTTGGCAAAGTCCTTGATCGCCTTGACGTACTGCTTTTTACTTAAATTTTTCTGAGCTGATTCTAGTAGCTTTTCTTTATTTGTCGCCAAAAAAAACCCCCATATCTTCGTTTACATTTATTAACGGGTTTTGAGTTATCTCAAGGTTCGATCATCACCCTTGTTATCACGGATCAAATTAAAAGTAAATATTAATGAACAATCAAAAATCAAATTTTTCTTTTAAGTCGGGCAATTTCTGCCGGTTGCAAAAACCGATAGGTGCCCGGTCGCACTCCATCAAGGGTGAGAAAGCCAACCTTGATCCTTTTTAAACGCACAACAATCAAGCCGAAATATTCACACATGCGGCGCACTTGACGGTTTTTACCCTCTTTCAAGGTCATTTCAAACCAGCAATTACTGCCTGACGTGCGCACATGCTCTACCTTGACCGGTTGTGTCAAACCATCCTCGAGTTCAATACCGCTACGCATCTGGTCTGCCATGGCAACAGTCAATTGACCTCGAGCCTTCACCAGGTAGGTTTTCTCAATTTCTTTACCGGGATGGGTCAAGGCGTGGGACAAATCTCCATCATTGGTTAAAAGAAGCAATCCCTCACTATTATAGTCGAGACGTCCGACCGGAAACAACCGCTCCGGTATATCCTTGACCAGTTCGGTAACCAGGGCACGACCTTGCGGATCATCCAGGGAACAGACATATCCTCTGGGCTTATTGAGGAGCAGGGTTTTTTTCTGTTCTTCTTTTTTCAGAGGAACTCCATCAAGGCGAATCTGATCGTTTCGCAGATCGGCACTTTCACCAATCTTGGCAACCCTGTTGTTAAGAGTAACCCGCCCTGCCCGAATCCACTCTTCAGCCTGGCGGCGGGACGCGAGCCCGGCACGGGCTATCAATTTCTGCAAACGTTCCTGCATAACTATTCCATTCTTATTAGTTTGACGGTTCAAGCGGTAGTGCTTCGACCAACTCAGGATCAAGGGCGGCAAATTCTTTCAGGGTAGGCAGATCATTAAGATCCTTGAGGCCAAACAGCTCAAGAAAGTAGCGACTGGTACCGTATAACAGGGGACGCCCGGGTACGTCTTTTTTTCCAAGGATCCGCAGGAGATTACGCTCAAGCAAGGTCTTCAATACTCCACCCGAATCAACCCCACGCAGATATTCAATTTCCGCCCGGGTAACCGGTTGTCGGTAGGCGATAATTGCCAGGGTCTCCAATGCCGCAGCTGAAAGGCGTTGCACCCGTTCTTTGTGCAAACGTCGCAGCCAGGGAGCCAGACTTGGTTCGCTGCGAAACTGGTAGCCGCCGGCAATTTCCAGCAAACGAATGCCACGACCGGAACGGCAGTATTCTTCAGTCAATTCTGCAATAACCTCTTTGATATCAGACTTATCAGCTTCGGTCAGAGCAACGAGTTTATCCAGCGGCAAGGGAACCCCGGCAACAAACAGAAAAGCCTCAATGACCGCCCGAAGCTCAGTCATAATTGAGTGCTTCCTCGGCCAGATAGATACGCTGCAATTGATCTGTTGTGGCTACCCGTGACAACCAGACATCACTGAAGGTTGTTACCTGTTCAATACTGATCATCCGCATCCGGGTTAATTCCAGCAGGGCCAAAAAGGTCACCACCAGCTCGGCTCGTTGATATCCTGAATGAAAAAGATCGCGCAAACAAATGCGAGAATGCTCCATCAGCCGGCGAGTGATCATGGCAATAAAGTCGCTAACCGACAGATTCTCACGTACCACCTCGTGAAACACCTCGGTCTTGGCTTGACTCATCAGTCGATGAAAGGCATTGGCGAGCTGAAATAGACTGATTGTCAGCTCAGCATCCTGCGGTGCATCCTCGAGCTGAAGATCGGTGCCGGCCCCTTTAGGCAAAAATATATCACGTTCAAGTTGCGGTAATTGTTCGAATAATTCCGCGGCCTGTTTGTAGCGTTGGTACTCCAGCAAACGCTTGACCAGTTCGGCGCGTGGATCTTCCCCCTCTTCTTCGGCAAGCTCCTCACTGACCGGCAACAACATACGCGACTTAATATGAATCAGTTGCGCCGCCATGACCAGAAACTCTCCAGCGACATCAAGATCAAGCTGTTTCATCTGATCAATAATCTTCAGATATTGTTCAGTAATGTCAACAATGCGGATGTCGTAGATGTCCATCTCCTGACTTTTAATCAGGTGCAGAAGAAGATCCAGCGGTCCGGAAAATTTTTCAAGTTTGATGTCAACCGTCATCGAATGCCTTATCAATGGCCGAATAAAAACCGCATTGCCTGCTCAACCAGAACCGTTTGCTTGCCCGCCATCAACAGCACCAGAAAATTGATGATCGGTGCCAGCACCGACGACCAGAGGTTGGTGAAGAACACCAGTAGAACAATCAGAATCAATCCGAAGGGTTCCAGTCGTGACAACAGCGCCGCATAAACATCAGGCACAAAACCCATCAGTATTCGTCCACCATCAAGGGGTGGAACCGGTAGCAGGTTGAAAACCGCCAGCAAAACATTGATATAGAGGCTAAAGGCAACCATCATCTTCAGCGGTGTCAGCATCTGCATCAACACACCGGCTTCGCCGGGGGAAACCGGTTCAAACCACCCAAGAACTCGCAACAGCAGCGCTGAAAACAGCGCCAACAGCAGATTGGTCAACGGACCGGCCAGTGCTACCCAGATCATATCCTTGCGCGGACGGCGAAAGTTAGACGGATTAACCGGAACGGGCTTGGCCCAGCCAAAGCCAAAAACAAACACCGCAATACTGCCGATCGGATCAAGGTGCTTAAATGGATTCAGGTTCAAACGGCCCAACAGGCGCGCGGTTGGATCACCAAAGCGCTCGGCCATGTATCCATGAGACACTTCGTGCATCATGATCGCCAGCAACGCTGGAACCAGCATGACGGCTAATTTCGAAAGAACGGCTTCCATGAGAACCTTTTACAGCGTGAAAAAATGATTTAAACCCTGCAGCAAGCTTGAGGGTTTCGAGGGATACGAAATACTAGTTGACTTGCGGTTTTGGGTCAACTGAACTGTTGTGGTCAGATTGTCGCCCAGCACCGAGGATATGCTGCCGAACCCAGTCAATTTCGTCGGCGCGGGTCGTAATAAGACCATCCAGACGACCATCAAGAAGGTGTCGGAAGATCGTCTGAAATTCCGGCCCCGGAGTTAGGCCCAAACGTACCAGATCATGACCATCGATCATGACTTGTTCGCGGCGCAGGTCGGTAACATAGCGGGAAATCCACTGACGACCACGCTCCTGCTCGGTACGCGCCATCGTGTACAGCAATGATTCTATCGCGAAAGGTGTAAACCAATGGTACAATTCGCTGTTCGCTGGTTGATGTTGTCGGCGTATCAAACGAGAAATTTTACGTTGTAAACGGATGACCTGTGGCAATTCATTAACAATCACATCATGTTCTTCAGGGCGCAGGGCAAACCAGCGACTTACCTTGCGCAAACCGCCAACCGGCAGTCGATCAAACAGGCAGATTAAAAAAACCAGCCAACAACGGCACGGCATACTGGTATAGAGCAGTTCATACCAGGTGATTGCCTGCTCGGCTGCTTTAAATAATTTTTTGGCGTCAGCATCAAAAACAATTCGCGGGTCGATGATCTGGAGCAGTCCGAATTGATTCAAGCGCTCAAAGGCCGGCAGAATCTGAGCTTCACTCAGAATGTGCTTCAGCTCGTTTAAAATTCGCACGCCGCCAACCTTGCGCACCATTTTTAATTCTACGGCACTGTGCATCAACCGTTCGGTCTGACGACCAATGTGAAAATTCAAGCGCTGTTCAAACCGCACAGCTCGGTACAGCCTGGTCGGATCCTCAATAAAACTTAAATTATGCAGCACCCGAATCGATTTGTCGCGCAGATCGCGCTGACCACCATAAAAATCAAGGACTACACCAAACTGATCTGCATTCAGGGCGACCGTGAGGGTGTTGATGGTAAAATCCCGGCGGTAGAGATCATGGCGGATTGAGGACTCCTCGACCTGAGGCAGAGTCGCCGGACGATCGTAATATTCGATCCGGGCGCTGGCTACATCGACTTTAAAATCATCAGGAAAGATAATCACCGCTGTACCGAACTTATCATGAGTGCGGATTCGGCATGATGTCTTGGCGGCAAAGTCCTTGGCAAAAGCAATTCCATCCCCTTCGATCACCACATCAATATCAAGATTTTTTTGCCGCAACAGCAGATCCCTGACAAAACCACCAACGAGATAGGCGCGCACCCCTGATTCATCAGCAACCGTTCCTAATTGCTGCAGCATCTTGCGTACCCTGGGTGGCAACTGGGTAGCAATATAGCGCTCCAGGTTTTTACGTCGCGTCTGTAACCCGCGCCGCTCCAGGTGTTGTCTCTCACCTTCCTCCGTTGCGACGGTATGACCAAGCATATAGCGCAACAAGTCGGTACGAGTTACCAGACCAATCAGCTTCCCCTGTTCGACTACCGGCACGCTGCGCTGCTGATGTTCGACAATCACCCGTTGCAGCTCCTGCAATGAGGCCGTGGGCGCCACCTGTTCAAAATCGCTGTTCATGACTTCCGCCACCGGCACCTTGTGCAAGCGATGATGGGCGGCTTTTTCAACCACCTGACGGGTCAGGATACCCACCACCTTGCCATCGTCCCGGACGATGGGCACGGCATTGAAATTGTAACGTGTCATCAGATCACGCGCTTGTTGAATTGTCGCCTCATGGGGCAGGCTTTTAACCGAGCTCGACATCAGATGTCGGGCATCACAGTGGGATTGGACAAAACGCGACAGATTCTGTTCAATCTCTTTGAGCACCTGCGCCAGAGGCTTGTCGCGTATCGTTGCCGAAGCAGCAAAAGCGTGACCACCACCGCCGAACTCTCGCAATAATTCACCGACGTGAAGTTGGGGGACACGTGAACGGGCAATAATAAAAACGCGATCCTCCATGCGCACCACGGCAATGAGGATATCAAGATTTTCAATGTCTTTGAGTTTATGAACCAGGGTTGAAATATCACCGCTGTAACTATCGGTTGAGGCGCTGGCAATGGCAACCGGAACCCCGTTGATACTGATTTGCTCTGTTGATTTTAGCAGATCGTTGAGCAACTCAACCTGTTCCGGAGTCATCTCGCGCACCAGAAAATCAGCCACCACATTGAGGTTGGCACCCTGTTCGAGCAGATAAGCTGCCGCCCGGAAATCATCAGGGGTAGTGCTTGAAAACAACAGATGCCCGGTATCCTCAAACAGGCCAAGCATCATCATGGTCGCCTCGTCGGCGCTCGGGGCAATATGACGTTCAATAAACAGCTGGGTAAGGATTGTCGTGGTGGCACCAACATCACGAATCAGCTCGAAGGTGCCCTTCAGGCTGTTTTCGTCAGGAGGATGGTGATCGTAGATGTGCAGTTCAATATCAGTGCGGCGGGCAACCTCAGCCAGCGGGCCAATCCGCTGGGCACTGCGCACATCAACCAGGATCAAGCGCGTGATTTTTTTAAGATCGATATCTTTAGGGCGCTTGATATCATAAGCATAGATGGAACTTTCAAGAAGAAAATGTCGTAGTCCACGTTCTTGACCACCGGGGAAAACCAGGACCGCGTCAGGATACAAACGCTTCGCCGCGATCATCGCACCAAGACAGTCAAAGTCGGCATTGATGTGAGTTGCTATGACATCCATAACGGAACCTTGGTTAGACCTTCAGTGACCCGATCAGTTGATTAATGTCATCGATTCCTTCTTCCAGGCAGAAGGTTTTCAATTCGGCAATAATGGTTGCCATGGCATTGGGATCAACAAAGTTGGCCGTACCAACCTGCACCGCAGTTGCCCCGACAATCAGAAACTCCAGGGCGTCCATGGCGCGTGAAATACCACCGATCCCAATCACCGGCACCTTTACTACCTGTACCACCTGATGAACCAGACGCACCGCAATGGGACGGATTGCCGGGCCGGAGAGACCACCGATGGTATTAGCCAGGCGCGGCCGGCGGGTTTTCACATCTACCGCCATCCCGGTGAGGGTATTGATCAGACTGATCGCATCAGCGCCGGCATCCTCTACCGCGCGGGCAGTCACCTGAATATCGGTCACGTTGGGTGTCAATTTAACAATCAGCGGCTTGCTGGTTTTTTTACGTACCGCAGCAACGGTTGCAAAAGCCGCTTTAGGGTCGGTGCCGAAAACGATGCCGCCGTGTTTAACATTCGGGCAGGAAATATTCATCTCAAGACCGGCAACCCCGGGCAAATCATCAAGGCGGGCAGCGACCTCGCCGTATTCTTCCTGGGTGTTACCAAAAAAGTTCACAATAACCGGGGTGTCAAATTGCTGTAAAAAAAGCATTTTTTGATGGATAAACTGCTCGATACCAACATTCTGCAGACCAATGGCATTGAGCATACCGCCGACAGTTTCGCACACCCGCGGGGTATTGTTGCCGGCTTTGGGATTCAACGAAAGCCCCTTGGTAACAATGGCCCCAAGGGAATTCAGATCCAGATAGGGGGCATACTCTTCACCATAACCAAATGTGCCGGACGCCGGCATAATCGGATTTTTCAAGGTGATACCAGCTATATCGACCTGCAGGTTGATGGTTTTTTCGATCTTTTCTCTTCTTTTCATGGTTTAACTCCACATTCACAACCATCGTCGCTTGCAACAACTCTGTCGCTCTGATCGTCATCCCAGGCCAGATCATTTGCGTTGAAGACCGGACCCACCGTACAGGTGCACAGATAACTGGGTTTTTCAGACGTATGCCCTTCCCCTTTCACCACACAGCCCAGACAGGCGCCAACGCCACAGGCCATCAATTCCTCCATGGACACCTGAAGTTGTACCCCTGTGTTGCGACAAATTTTTTCCACCGCCCGGATCATCGGTAGCGGACCGCAGGCAAAAACCTTTGCCTGCGGCTTTTGTTCCAGCCGTTGTTCCAGCACTTTCGTTACCAGCCCCATATCACCAAGACTGCCGTCCTCAGTCGATACAAAGGTTTTAACGCCCAGGCGCTCGAACTCCGTCACCGTGATGATATCATCGCGGCAGCGGCCACCAATCAGCACCTCCGACCGTGATGGTTCAGCAATGTTCTCGGCAAGCATGTACAGGGGCACCAGGCCAATGCCACCACCGACCAGGATGCTGTCGCCCGACGTCAAGCTCATGTCGAACCCGGTACCTAGAGGGCCAAGCAGTTCGATAGGGTCACCATAGTGCAGCCCCTGCATGATCTCGGTACCACTGCCAACCACCTTATAGATGATCTCAATAAATTCCCTTGGCGGCATGGTATCGCAATCGGCCGGCATAAAGCCGGCACGAAAAATGCCGAAAGGACGACGCAATAAGGGGAGCAAGGCGCGCTGCACACGGAACATGACAAACTGTCCCGGCCTGGCTAAACGGGTATAGTCCGGTGCCAGAATCCGCATGCGGAAGTATCCGGGCGAAATTTCCTGGTTAGACAAAACGATGGTCTTATGATTTTTCATAGCATCTCCAATAACTGCTTCACCACCCGGCCGTGGAAGTGAATATCCTGAATCTTTTACTTAAAGTCCCGGCATAACAACAAGGCATCTTCCCCATCTTGATAATATTTTCTGCGCCGCCCCTGCAACTTAAAGCCGCAAGCCAGATAAAGATTGATAGCCGCGAGGTTGCTTTCCCGCACCTCCAGCCAGGCCGCCAGAAGTCCCTGCTGCTGACTCCGCTCAATAACACAGGTGAGCAACGCCTGGCCAATACCACGGCGCCGGTAACGCGGTGAGGTCGCCAGATTCTGGATCTGCAACTCTCCGCAGATCAACCATGAGCAGAGATAGCCTGCAATCTGCTGATCAACCTCCGCCACGTCAAGGGCAGCAATGGGGCTGTCCAGCTCATCAACCAACTGCCGGCGACTCCAGGGAAAACGATAACAGTCTTGTTCAATGACCAACAGGGCGTCAATATCCATCCGGGTTGCCGCCCTGATCGTCATATATTGTTCGGTCATCACCTCTCCCATGCTACCGGACTTGCTACAAACGCTGGTAGAATATAGAAGCTGCGCACCAGAATACAGAAAAATGTTTGTTTTGTTTATTTATAGGTAGTGGGTAGTAGGTAGTGGGTAGTGGGTAGTCGGTAGCTGAGATTGACATCACTTCCCATTAGCTACTACCTAATCCCCATTACCTAATTGACAAGGATTGTCGGTAATGCTGTAATGCCGCGCGCCTCAAGCAAGGAGTCAGATCAATGAACCCGAAGAACCCCATTACTTATAAGGATGCCGGTGTTGATATTGCAGCCGGCAATGAATTTGTCAACCAGATCAAACCTCTGGTCAAGCAGACAGCTCGGCCGGAAGTTGTTACCGATATCGGTGGATTTGGTGGTCTGTTCGCATTAAATGCCACAAAATATCAGCGTCCGGTGCTGGTTGCAGCAACCGATGGCGTCGGCACCAAGCTGATGCTCGCCTTTATGATGAACCAACACGAAACCGTGGGCATCGATCTGGTCGCCATGTGCGTTAACGATATCATTGTTCAGGGTGCCGAACCCCTGTTTTTTCTCGACTATTTTGCCACCGGAAAATTGACCCCGACACAAGCGGTGGAAGTTATCAAAGGGGTCACCGAAGGCTGCAAACAGGCTGGTTGTGCCCTGCTTGGCGGCGAAACAGCAGAAATGCCCGGCATGTATAAAAGCGGTGAGTACGACCTGGCCGGTTTCGCGGTAGGGGTAGCCGATCAGGAACACATCATTGACGGATCAAGCATCACCACCGGCGATCAGATTATCGGCATCGCTTCCAGCGGACTGCATTCCAATGGATACTCTCTGGCTCGCAAAATTCTGCTTGAAGCGCTCAAACTTGATCTTGCTGCTGTCCCTTCCGGACTGGATCGGCCCCTAGGCGAGGTTCTCCTCACTCCTACCCGGATTTATGTCAAAAGCATTCTCAATCTGCTTCAGAATTTTCAACTTAAAGGGATTGCCCATATCACCGGTGGCGGCCTGCTGGAAAACATTCCACGGGTACTGCCGCAGCAGTGTAAAGCCGTGCTCAACGGCAACAGCTGGGATAAGCCGGCCATTTTTGAATTGCTGCGATCAGGAGGGAATGTACCGCTCGAAGAAATGTACCGCACTTTTAATTACGGAATCGGTATGGTCCTCATTGTACCGCAGGAACAAACCGACGACATCCTGAAGAGTCTGTCTATGCTGGGCGAAACGGCCTGGCATATTGGTCATATTACTGATGCGGACGCACCCTGTGTCGATATCCTGTAGCAAGGGCAACGTCAAGTGAAAAAGCCTTTTCGCATAGCGGTCCTGGCCTCTGGTGGTGGCACCAACCTGCAGTCGATCATCGATCAACAGCAATGCGGCCAACTGTCTGTTGATATTGCCCTGGTGATCAGCAATAATCCCGGAGCCGGGGCCCTGGATCGTGCTCAGCAGGCCGGCATCAATACCTTGTGCATCAACCATCGCAAGCACTCCACGCGAGAGGATTTTGATCAGGCGCTGGTAAATGCCTTACAGCAAGCAGACGTTGATCTGGTTGTTCTGGCCGGATTCATGCGAATCATTACCCCGGTCATGTTAAAAGCTTTTGCCCAACGGATCATCAATATTCATCCAGCCCTGCTGCCCGCCTTCCCCGGTCTTGACGGCCAGCAGCAGGCGATTGATTATGGTGCGCGTTTTTCCGGCTGTACGGTCCATTTTGTTGATGCCGGAGTGGATACCGGGCCCATCATCGTTCAGGCGGTTGTGCCGATTTTACCTGAGGATTCTGCTGTAACCCTGGCGCAACGCATCCTCGAACAGGAACACCGCATCTATCCGCAGGCCATTCAGTGGTTGGCCGAAGGGCGGGTAAAGATTGAGGGTCGCAAAGTGATCATTACAGACTGCACAAGCTGTGTAAAAACTCTTACCAATCCGACTCATTGACGGCCGCAATCCCTTTAACCACGAGTTTGCTTCGCTCGCAAGAGCCCTTGAGAACACATAGGAACCCTGATTTTTCAGAATTCATCAGTGTTTTAGAGATGCTGTTTTATCAAACCGGATTGCCGGCATGTAGGACGCTAATATTCAGGTTTTTTATCATAACGCGCTTAAAATAATTGCATCAGCTGAAGATCTGTGTTAGTTAATCGCGTTCGAAACTTTCAGGAGGATAACGAGATGTCTAAAGAATGTGGAATTTGCGGCAAGAAGCCGATTACCGGAAATAACGTCAGTCACGCGCACAACAAAACCCGCACGGTGTGGAATCCAAACCTGCAGAAAGTTCGGGCGCAGCACGAAGGTTCCATCAAAACCATGAAGGTGTGCACCCGCTGTATCCGTTCCGGCAAGGTTCAAAAGGTCGTTTAATACGCACCTTTTTTTAACACTACACATCAAAAGGGATGACCGGCAATGGTTATCCCTTTTTGTCGTGGTGCTTTCCAAAGAAAATCCATCAAACCAAATAAAGAAAGTTATCCAATAATTGTTTGTTCAGGTATCGGTTGCAGGTGTTTCCAGCTGTGGATCGAAACCCTGCTGACGGAAAAGGCGGAACCTTTCCCGCGCTGTTTCTGCCAGTTGCGGATCGTAGGTTTCGGCAAAATCATAAACCTTCTGAAAGCTTTTTAAAAAGTCTGGTGAACAGGCCGTCGCACAGATCAACACAGTGGCCTTATTGGGATTAAACTCAACCGTTGAAATGACTACCGCTTCATCACAGGGTTCGTCGACTGTATACATTACCTTATGGGGCAAAAAGGAATCTTTTTGCCAGGTCCACAAATAACGATCAAGGACCGTGGCCATGCCATCGTCAGCAACAACAACCAAAACACGCTGACCGCGGCTGAAGTGCATTTCCGCAAGGCGAGCGACGTGCAGGGCTTTCTCCTGACGCACAAGTCGAACAAAAAAAATTCCCGGCGGGCTCATTACTTAAGGACGATCAAGCAATAGGTTCATCAGTTCGTGCCCCTTAACCTGATAGCCGGTTTTGGCTGCTTCTTTTTCAGAATAGGCAAGTGCTGAAGAAGCGAAGTCGCAGCGTGAATCATAGAGAACAAAAGGCACAGGATCACGGGTGTGGGTGCGCTTGGCAACCGGGGTGGGATGGTCAGGTGTGACCAGGATACGACAGTCTCCGATTTGATCAAGGCTATTGATGATAGTACCGACCACCTCACGATCAAAGTTTTCTATCGCTTCGATCTTTTCTTTCAGTAAACCACCATGGGCAGCTTCATCCGGGGCTTCGACATGGAGATAGACAAAATCACGGCTTTTCAGCGCGCCAATGGCATATTCGGCCTTGCCACGATAGTTGGTATCGATGTAACCGGTTGCCCCGGGCACAAGAATGATATCAAGGCCGGCATTGACGCCGATGCCGCGGATCAGATCGACGGCAGAAATGACGGCACCACTCAAGCCATAGCGCTGCTGATAGGTTTCCATGGTCGGACGCCGTCCATGCCCCCACAACCAGATGGAGTTTGCCGGCAACTGTCGCTGGGCTACACGGCGGTTGTTGACCGGATGATCAAGCAGGAGCATCTGGGCCGAATTCATCAGATCGTGAAGGATTGCTGCCCCCTCCCCTTGCGGGAGGTGATCTTCAATGCTCTGGGTGGAAATATCATGGGGCGGAGTAAATCTAAGCTGATCTTTACCGTTTTTCCAGACCATCAGATGACGGTAGGAAACCCCGGGGTAGAAATGAAACTCATCGCCACCCAGCTCACCATGCAGGCACTGAATCAGCTCAGTAGCCTCTTCAGTACTGATATGACCGGCAGCAAAATCACCCATGTAAATTTTTCCGAAATGGGCTTCCAGCCAGACAAAGTTCAAGCGAAATGCCACATCCTCCGGCTCCAGCTCGACCCCCATGCTGGCTGCTTCCAGGGGGGAGCGCCCGGAGTAACAGTCAGCTGGGTTGTAGCCGAATACTGACAGGTTGGCGACATCACTGCCGGGCGGGTAACCGTCCGGGACAGTCGCAGCCAGCCCGACCCGCCCCTTACGGCACAAATCATCCATGTGAGGGGTGTGGGCGGCCTCCAGGGGGGTTTTTCCATCGAGTTCCGTCATCGGTTCATCGGCCATACCGTCGCCGAGGAGAATAATGTATTTCATGACTTATCCTGTCGTCTGGTCATCCGCGCGGGTGGAACTGTTGATGCACCTGCTTAAGGCGTTCCTGGATGACATGGGTGTAAATCTGGGTTGTCGAAACATCCGCATGACCAAGCATCGCCTGGACTGCACGCAAGTCTGCCCCGTTTTCAAGAAGATGGGTGGCAAAAGAGTGACGCAACAGATGCGGATAGACGGTTTTGTTGATCCCCGCGCAAAGCGCATAGCCTTTGAGTTTTTTCCAGAACCCCTGGCGACTTAGTTTATCGCCGCGGCTATTTAAAAAAACCTCCTGGCGTAACTTGCCTTTCCTCATGAGGGGCCTGACATTCTGCAAATAATCGTTGAGAAATTCAAGGGCAACTTCACCTAAAGGAATTAAGCGTTGCTTTGAACCCTTTCCCATAACGTTTACGCAACCGATATCAAGCTTCATATCAGCCAGGCGTAGATCGGTTATCTCACTGACCCGCATACCGGTGGCATAGAGTACCTCCAGCATTGTTCGATCACGGCGAGCAACCAGGGTGTCAGCGCGCGGCGTTTCCAGCAGCGCCTCAACTTCAGCCGTACTGAGCAGGTGCGGCAATGTTGATCGGGTTCTTGGTGCATCAATCCGAGATGTAGGATCTGCCGGTACATGCCCCTCTCGCATGAGAAAGCGATGAAAATGGCGCAGGGTGCTTAACACCCGGGCACGACTGCGAGGGGCTAACCCCTGTTCCCGCAAATGAGTGAGAAAACCAACAATCATCAGCGAGTCAATATCTTCAGGCTTTTCAATCTGTTCAGCCTGGGACAGATATTCGCTATAGACAGCAAGATCACGCGCGTAGGCAGCAATAGTATTGGCGGCCAGGCCTTTTTCGACACTGATGAAATTCAGAAAATGATCGACACAAGTATTCATTGTCAGTGCGCCACCTTACTCCAATCGGTTCAGCAGAGTCTGACGAATGGTATCAATCCGGGCCTGATCAACAATTTTCTGACCAAAAATATCATGGATATAAAACACATCAGCCGCCTGATCAACCTTGGTAGCGATCTTTGACACAGCAATATAAAGACCGAGCTCTTTTAACGTCCTGGTGATCTGATACAATAAGCCCACCTTATCGGTAGCAAAGATATCGATAACCGTATAACTGTCGGAGACCTCATTATCGAACTCTACCCGATTCGGTCGCGGCACTTGTCTTTTTTTATTGGTATAAAAGCTCGGGGTCTGGAGCTTGGCAACGAGATCCTCAACCATGACGCGCCCTTCAAGGACTGCGGTTAAGTCATCTTCAAGCTTGTGCCATTTTTCCGGTTTACTGACAATTTCACCATGAGCGCTGTTAACCTGCAACACATCGAGAACATCACCATCTTTACGGGTATAGATCTGCGCCCCCAGAATATTGATGGAGTGAGCAGCCATGACCCCGGCAATCTGTGAGAAGAGTCCGGGAGAATCAATAGTAGAGATAGTCACCTCGGTAAATCTGGCATCCTCCATATGCTCAATCTGCATGGCCAAGGCTTTGCGCCCGCGATTCAGTGACAAGCGCAAATGGGGGATGATCTCGGCAGAGCGATTACTCAGCAGGTACCTGTTATTCAGACTGTTAATGGCTTTAACCAGACGTTTTTCCGGAAATTCGCCAATAAGCGCCTGGCGGATTTTACGCTTGCGCTTGCGTACTTTTTCAGTGCGCTGTTCCTGAAAGAAATCTTTTTTCTCAAGGACATCGTAAGTTTTTTCATACAATTCCTGCAGCAAGGTTCCCTTCCATTCCGACCAGACATCCGGTCCAACCGCCTTAATGTCGGCAAAGGTCAGTAAATAAAGCATGCGCAGGTTTTCACTGGTCTGCAGCAATTCAGCAAACTGGGCGATCATCTTCAGATCCTGCAGATCACGCCGTTGCGAGATGTGCGCCATTTTCAAATGATGGGCAACAAGGAATTGCATGCGCTGACTGTCTTCACGATTAAGCTTTAGCCTTCTGGCAATACGCGGAATCATTTCCGCACCGCGGATACTGTGATCCTTCCCGCTGCCTTTGCCGATATCGTGAAACAAGATAGCCAGTAACAAAAGTTCCGGTTTTTCAATCTGATGAATCAGCCGGCTCAGCAGTGGCTGAGCATCCTGGTAATCGCCATTCCAAAGCTTTTCGACCTCTTCAACGGCAAAGATAGTGTGAACATCAACAGTATAGATATGATAGAGGTCAAACTGAACCTTGCAGTAAATATGTTTGAATTCGGGAATAAATGCGTTAAGAAACTGCAGATGATGCATCTTGTGAAGGGTTTTTCCTGCCCCCTTAACGTCGCGCAAAATAGCCAGGAAGGAATCGTTGATGCGTTTTGAGCGACGCACCTTGTCGGTGATCAAATGCTGATTTTCCCGAATCAGCTGCTTTAACTCCAGACATAAATCAGCCTGATGTTTCTGGGCCAATTCAAAAGCCACCATCATTAACTCAGGATGTTGAAGCAGGGTCAGGTTTTTTGACGCCCGTAATTCACCGCGCAACAAATAAAATCCATCATCCAGGTTGCGCCGGACCAGAAAATTAAACACCCCCATCGGGGTGCTACGTGACATGGTCGCATCAACAATCATCTTTGATGCAAGGTATTCATTCTGATTGGCGTAAGCGTAATAATCCTGCATAAACTGTTCAACCGCAGAACCTCTTGATTTGTTGGTATAACCCAGAAAGGTAGCAATCTGCTGCTGCACATCAAAGGTAAGCTGTTCGGATTTTCTCTGGGTGGAAAAATGAAGAAAGTTCCTGATCGTCCACAAATAGTCCTGAGCGTGGACATACGACTCGACCATCTGTTCGGTAACAATGCCGCGCGTGAGTAATGCGTGCAGACTGTCGGCCTTGTATTTTATCCGCGCAATCCACAGGGCATCCTGCAGCTCGCGTAACCCGCCCTCACCTTCCTTAATGTTGGGTTCCAGCAGATAAACAGATGACCCGTATTTTTTTTTCCGGTCATCACGTTCTTCCAGCTTTCTTTTAATAAAGCTCTGGGGATCCTGATTCTGCAATACCTGTCCAACATCACTGATAAAATCCTGATAAACGCGGTGTTCACCGGCGATCAGACGTACATCCAGAAGAGCTGTTCGCACCGTTGTATCGCGCGCCTGCTCAAGACAATCAGATGATGAACGGATGCTGTAGCCAACGTCGAGATTCAAATCCCAGAGTAAATACAAGAGGCGGTCGGCAATCACCCGGATACGTTCTTCGCCTTCAGGCAGATAATAAAACATCAGGTCAAGATCGGAGCGCGGGTTCATCTCTTCGCGGCCATAGCCGCCCACAGCCAGCAAAGCGCAATCGGCAACTGCCGCGTGATCAAAGCCAGTGGCCGCTATGCGGAACAGATTCTGGTTCAAATGATCAAACAGGTAGCTGAATTGCTTGATAATAAACCGACTTGATGCTCCATCCAGGCACTTTTTTTGAAGGATCGCGAAATTTTCATCGATATAAGTACGTGCTGCATCCAGGACCTGGGAGCGCACTGATTCGAAACTGTTGTGATGTGCAGGAGCGTTAAACGGAATCAAATCGTGACTGATGTGGGTGGTCTGGTAGGTTATTTCCACGCTACCTGCCCCATAGCTGCGGCATATTTTTTTACGCCCTGGACGATAGAATTAGCAACATAGCGTTGATAATCTACAGACTTTAAACGTTTTTCTTCACGTGGGTTAGTGATGAAGGCCGATTCAACCAGGGCCGACGGCATGGTAGCACCAAGCAGGACATGAAAAGGCCCCTGTTTAACCCCGAGGTCGCGGATATTGCTGTAGCGGGAAGAAAGTCCGGCAACCAGGGACTGCTGAACTTCTGCCGCGAGTCGGCTGGATTCGTTGATTTTGGCATTGGCCATCAAATCAAAAAGAATCGCCTCAAGGTTACTGATGTCCTGCAGGGTCATTCCATTTTCACGTGCTGCAACCTCGGCCGCTTCATTTGTTTTTGACAGGTTGAGAAAATAGGTTTCGACTCCGTAGGCACGGCTACCGGTAGTCGCATTGGCATGTAAAGAAATAAACAGGTCCGCTCCAACGCGATTGGCATATTCTGTACGCTCACGCAATTCCAGGTAGCGATCATCCTCTCGGGTTAACAACACCTTGACACCCAATTGTTGACGCAGCGCCGCTGCCAGAATTTTAGCCATAGCAAGGTTAACATCTTTTTCTCTGGTTCCACTAGGTCCTATCGCACCAGGATCTCGACCACCATGGCCAGGGTCGACGACAATCAGACGGATACCATCGCCGTTGGATTGCTGTCTGATCCTCATGACGGGTTGATCAGAGGTAGCAGAGCCAAGGATGTCGGCAATCGAATCGTCAGCAATAGGCGACGAGCTTGGCGGTCGGGCGATCTGGACTTGTGGTGTACGACTGGGAGCGCCGACAATGTCAACTACCAGGCGATGAGGACTGTCCAGATTGGTGATTCGATATTCCAGTTCACGCTCCAGATCAATGACGACGCGGGAACGCTGAGTGTCAAAACGACTGGCCCGAACACGCTCTACAAGGCCGTTGTTGATGACGATTTCATCAGGTAGCTGGTCCGCCAGGTCGGTATAAACCAGATCAAAATAGAGGCGCGGTGAATCACCACTGAGAAAATTGGGATTGGCTACCACCGGCGCCGACAGATCAAGAACAATGCGGGTGTACTCCGGCCCACTCCAGTAACGGATGGACTGAAGCAGAGGGGCCTGGGCAACTTCCTCATATTGATGTTGCTCTACTTTGGTTGTCACCTTCTCAGGCGGAACAGCAACCGATAGGGCAGCCAGCTTCTTATGAGCTTCAGGCACCATGTCTCCGCTTGGGGTGTCACGAATAACCCGGCGATACAGACCAATAGCACGGTTCTGGTCGTTCAGACGCTGCTGTGCTATTTCGCCGGCGTGGAACAGGGCGTCATCGGCAAAACGGCTGTCGGGAAAGCGACTGGTCAGATCCAGGTACAGTCGGATAGCCTCTTCGGCATCGCTACGTCCACCCGACGCCTGAGCCAACCCGTCCCAGGTACGGGCGCGCAGAAAACGGGCATTTTCGATATAGGGATCACGTGACCGCTGAGCAATAAAACGGTCAAAATTGGAGATCAAGCGTTTCCAGTTGGTGCGTTGACGTTGTAGCTGAGCCGATGTGATCAGCTGCTGATAATCCTGCCGCAGTTCCACATAGGATTTTCCTTGCGCTTGACCGGAGTCGACCACAGGAAAAAACAACAGCAGTTGTAAAAAGGTAACAAAAAAAACAATTTTCATTCGATCAACTTTTTCATCTCAGCCAGCAAATTCAACGCTGCCAGAGGGGTTAAATGACTGATATCAATGTCTTCTAGACGTTCACGAAGTTGCTGGTGAAGATCCTTCTCAAACAAGGAAAGCTGAAAGCTTGCCTGGTTTTCACTTATTTGCTTCGTTCTAT
This sequence comes from Pelovirga sp., assembly GCA_046482365.1. Taxonomy (GTDB): domain Bacteria; phylum Desulfobacterota; class Desulfuromonadia; order Desulfuromonadales; family Geopsychrobacteraceae; genus Pelovirga. The sequence continues at coordinate 52,405 of JAWOFG010000102.1, forward strand.
GGCTACCCTGGTGGTCACGTTCGCCGCTTTCCAGGTCTTTTAAAATACTTTTTGCGCGATGAATAACCGGTTCCGGCAGACCCGCCAGACGGCCGACCTGAATCCCATATGAGCGACTGGCGCTACCTGCAACAATCTTACGCAGAAAGATAATCTGGTCGTTCCACTCCTTTACCGCAACATTAAAGTTTTTTACCCGCGTACAACTCGAAGCAAGATCCGTCAGCTCATGATAATGAGTGGCAAAAAGGGTTTTGGCTGCAACATCTGGGTTATCATGTAAATACTCAGCGACCGCCCAGGCAATACTGACACCATCGTAGGTAGAAGTTCCACGGCCGATTTCGTCTAGAATAATGAGACTGTCCGGTGTCGCGTGGCGCAGAATGTTGGCCGTTTCATTCATCTCCACCATAAAGGTTGATTCACCTTTTGCCAGATTATCACTTGCCCCAACCCGAGTAAAGATCCGGTCAACCACACCGATCTGCGCGTCATCAGCCGGGACATGGCTGCCAATCTGTGCCATCAGGGTGATCAGCGCAACCTGCCGCATAAAGGTTGATTTTCCCGCCATATTTGGCCCGGTAATGATCAGCAGTTGGTTTTCTTCATTGTCAAGCAGGACATCGTTGGGCACGAAAGCTTCCTGCAGGGGCATCCCTTCGATGACCGGGTGGCGGCCAGCTTCAATGCGGATCTTGCCCGAGTGATCCATCCGTGGACAGACATAGCGCCGTTCATGCGATAGATCGGCCAGCGCCACCAATACGTCGATAATCGCCAGGGCGTCGGCACTGCGCTGAATCCGCTCCGATTGCGCAGCGGCATGAAGACGAATTTCCTGAAACAGACTGTATTCAAGTTCTGCCATGCGTTCCTCGGCACCAAGAACTTTAGCCTCAATATCCTTCAATTCGGCAGTGATATAGCGTTCAGCATTGACCAAAGTCTGTTTTCGCTGGTAGTCGTCGGGAATCCGCTCGAGATGGCGATGGGTTACTTCAATAAAATAGCCGAACACCCGATTGTATTTAATCTTTAGAGATGAAATGCCGGTGCGCTCACGCTCTTTGCTTTCCATCGCCGCGATCCAGCCTTTGCCTTCGCGACTGATCACCCGCAATTCATCAAGATCTTCATTGTAATGATCCTTGATGATTCCTCCGTCACGCACGACAAAGGGTGGTTCATCTGCAATCGCACGGCTGAGCAACTCATTCAGGTCGGGCAGGGCGTCCAACCGGGATTGCAACTCCTGCAGATAGGGGTCGGTCAAAGAATCAAGGAAGTCAGCAACCGCCGGTATCTGTACCAGAGAGTCGCGTAGTGCCACCAGATCGCGCGGATTAGCACCAGCCATGGAGATTTTACCGTTCAGACGTTCGAGATCATAAACGCCATCGAGAGCCTCCCGTATATCCAGGCGCAACAGACTGTTATCAACCAGCTCAGAGATTGCAGACTGACGTTTGGTGATCTGATCCAGGTCAAGCAACGGATAATGGATCCAGTGCCGCAGGGTTCTACCCCCCATCGCCGTTACCGTGCGGTCCAATACCCCAAGCAATGATCCTTTCTTTTTCCCGTCCTGTAAGGTTCCTGTCAGTTCAAGATTACGTCGGGTGGCATCATCGAGCACCATAGAATCACGTACATGATAGGTGGCAAGAGGCTGCAGATGCTTGAGCTGGTCCTTCTGGGTCTGTTGCAGATAATAAAGAATGGCCGCAGCGGCCTGACGTGCCGCCGGCAGATCGGCACAACCAAAAGAGGAAAGATTCGCTACGGCGTAAAAGGAACAGATCTGTTCCCTGGCATAGTCTTCAGTAAAGACCCATTCAGGCAGATTGTTACACATCAGGGGTTCAAGCAATTGGGTCAGTTGACGTTGCAGACGTTGGCCGCCCTCCCCTTCACACAGCAGGATTTCACGTGGGCGGATGGAACAGATTTCGCTCTCCACCTGGGCAAGGGTTTCAACCTGGGTAACGCGGAAAGCACCGGTAGTGATATCGACACAGGCGATCCCGTAAACATCTGCGACCTTTGCTATAGCGAGGAGATAGTTGTTTTCTTTAGGCTCCAGGGTGTCCGTATCGGTAATCAAACCCGGGGTGACAACCTTGACCACCTCGCGCTTGACGATTCCCTTAGCGGTTTTCGGGTCTTCCACCTGCTCGCAGATAGCGACCCGGTGACCGGCTGCTACCAATTTGGCGATATATCCCTGACTGCTATGGTATGGGACCCCACACAGGGGAACGGCATCCTCATCTCCTTTGTTGCGCGAGGTCAGGGTAATGCCGAGAATCTTTGCGGCGATAACGGCATCATCCATGAACATTTCATAAAAATCACCAAGCCTGAAAAACAAGATAGCATCTTGGTAATCAGCTTTGATTTCGAGAAATTGACGCATCAAAGGGGTAGTTGTTGACATGCAGGTTTCCAGTGACATAAGGATACAGACGACAAACAAAGCCGTGAGTCTAGCAAAGGACGGTAACGGTGTAAATCAGGGATTGTCGATGATCGCAGGTAACCTGATGCCGGAGCTTGACCGTAAGCATCCGACGGGGTAAAAAAGCACAACAATACGTCAACGAAAATGAACAGGATATACAAAATGAGTTCGCTGAAAAAAACTGCTGAGGTAAACATCCAGCCCGACAATTTTTCCATTAACGACCTGAGTGATGAAATCCGCGTGGACCAGTTGTGTCAGACACTATTAAAGCATTTCCATCAGCATCTGCTTGACAGTGGTCATTTCAGCCCCCTTGAATCCGGGTCAATGGCGGCAGGAGCGGATTATTTTCTGCGCGATTATGTCATCGATTCATTGCGATCCAATATTTTTCACATCAGCGCCAGGCAGGTTCGTGGTTTCGCCGGTAACTGGTATGTTCATCGTAACCTTGAGCCTAACATGAAAGAGCTTGAGGTGATGCTCAAGGGCGTGCAGGAGTTTTATTGCTACTGTGCGGATAATCGTTGGATAGAGACAATGGTTAGCAATGAGATTGCCGCGATCTGCTGCGCTCTTGACTACTTTCGCGAACGTATCGACAGCTTTCACGCCTTGACCGGCGACGATTATCCTGGGTGGTGTCAGCAGTGCCCGACGAATTGAAAAATAACTCCCATGGGTTGGGGTGGCATCAATCCAGCGTTACTCCCCTTGCCTGATCGTCGTTTCATCTATGGTTTTATCCGTTGCGATAGCAAGGCGGACAAAACC